>JAFDEI010000146.1 GCA_019310425.1 Deltaproteobacteria bacterium
CCGGTCGCGTTCGCTCCGCAGCCCGACGGTTCGCGTCTTGCCATCTGGCGCGACCCCGCGAAGACTGCGGCGGAGATCGCGCATTTTTCGAGCGCCGACGCCGAGCGCTATCCGGCCTTCGTCGAGTTCGCCGGGAAGATCGCAGCCGTCGTCGGCGGTCTCGCTCGGGTCGAGCCGCCCGACCTTCCGACCATGGGTCTGCGTGACCTGCTGAGCTTGCGCCCGCTGGCCGGCCCGCTGCGCGCGTTGGGCCGCAAGCACGTCAACGATCTCCTGCGCGTCCTGCCGATGCCGGTGGCCGACCTGCTCGACGAGTGGTTCGAATCCGACGTCTTAAAAGGAGCGATCGCCGCGAACGGCGTGCGCGATCTCACCTGGGGGCCCAAGGAGGCGGGCACCGCCTACTCGCTGCTCTACAACTGGGCGCTCTCGGACACCGGACTGTTGCGTTCCGCAGGCGTGGTCAGGGGGGGCATCGGCGCATTGAGTGAGGCCCTCGCGACCTCCGCACGCTCGTTCGGTGCGGAGATCCGAACGAACGCCGTGGTGGAGAACATCGAGACCGAAGCAGGGCGGGCCGTCGGCGTGAAGCTCGTGGGCGAGACGACCCTGCGTGCGCCCGTGATCGTCTCGAACGCCGACCCGCGCACGACATTCCTAGAGCTCCTCGCTCCGTACACGCTCGGCGCGAAGTTCACGCGCCACGTGCGTAACATCAAGTACCGCGGCTCGGCGGCGCGTGTGCTCCTCGCCCTCGGCGAGCTGCCCGAGTTCACTGCGCTCGGTTCCAGCGGCGCCACATCAGCGGGCGATGATCCGATGACGCTCCTGCAGAGCCCGATCCAGATCGCTCCCACACTCCAGTATCTCCAGCGCGCCTATGACTGCGTGAAGTACGGCGAGTTCTCGCCGCAGCCCTACCTCGATGTGATGATCCCGACCCTGCTCGACCCGCGCCTGGCACCACCCGGCCAGCACGTCATGTCAATCACGGCGAAATACGCGCCGTATCAGCTGCGGGACGGCGATTGGGAAACACGGCGCGAGGCGTTCGGGGACGTCGTAGTCGATACGCTGTCCGAGTATGCACCGAAACTTCGGGACATGGTGCTACACCGACGCGTGCTCGTACCGCCCGACCTCGAGGCTGCCTACGGTCTTCCGGAGGGAAACCCGAGCCACGGGGAAATGACGCTCGACCAGTTCTTCCACATGCGACCAATTCCCGGATACGCCCGCTACCGCACTCCGATCGGCGGCCTCTACCTGTGTGGCGCCGGCTGCCACCCGGGCGGCGGCGTCACCGGCATCCCCGGCTACAACGCAGCGCGCGCGATCCTCTCCGACTAGAAGCCATCTCATGAACCCTGACCGAGCCAGGCGCCCGAAGGGTTTATGAGATGGCTTCTAGGAGTCCGTGCGGCAGACAGCCCGTGTGTGGTCAAGTGCTGTAAGCTGGCGCGACACGATCCGCCGACCCGACACTGCCTCGCGCGGATGCCGGGTGCTTCGAAGGAGCGGGCCGAAATGCGATCGAAGTTCGCACTGATAGCAACCGCAGCGCTCGTCTCCGGCTTCGCGTGGTCGTGGATCGTTCGGGACACTCCGCAAGTCCTCCCCGAAGCCGAAGATGCAACGGAAGGAGCCCGCGAACGGCTCGAGCAGCAAGCCGCCTCGAAGCGCGAACTCTCGCGCCGAAGAGCATCCCCGCCGAATCCGAGCCCGGAGCGAAAGGCCGCCGAGCAAGAGGTCGCTCGCTCGCTTTCACCCGTTCGTGAATCCGAAGTCCCGCGCGAGCGGAGAGAATCCCCGAGGCGAGCACCGGCCGTGGACGCGGAGGAGCGGAGCGGAGGGATCGACGACGACGAGATTGCGCCGGGGAGCGAGGAGGAGCGGAGCAGAGGGATCGATGACGGCGAGATTGCGCCGGGGAGCGAGGAGGTCACTCACATCAAAGAGTTGCTGGAAGTGCTGCGTAACGACTCTTGGCAAACTCCCGGAGGCGAGTTGGACACAACCGACCTGAGCCCGGAAGACATCGATCGCCTCGACCTGGATGAAGACCGGGAGATTTCGGACTGGGAGCAGGAACAGGCGCTGCGACTCCTCGAGCGAGCCGAAAATCACCCGCTGAAGAACGACCGCAACGACCGCAGCTACCCCGTGGAGCGAGAAAATTACCGCGGGAGGGATTCGGATTTCGACGCGGTCGACACCAACGAGGACGACGTCATGGACGCCGACGAGTACCACGCGTTCCTCGTCGATGCCGAGAGGCTTTCGGTCTTTCTCGACACGGACGGAGACCGGCACATCAGCCACGAAGAGTCAGGGCTCTCTGCGGACGACTTTGCACCCCTCGATCGCGATGACAGTGGGGATCTGAGGCCCTGGGAGATCCGTCGAGCCTTCGCTTTGGGAGCCTTCGACTGAGCCGGCTTGGCAGACCGAGCGACCGCTCCGCCGCTACTCCTCCGCCACCATCTCACGAGCCAGTCGGGCCTCCTGCCACGCGAGTGCGGCCTTCGCGCCTTCCTTTTCCAGGATCTCGTTGAACTCTCGCGACTCGGGGGTCTCGCTTTGTTCGGCGATCACGCCCATCTCGAGGCCCTGGAGCAGCCCCTGACGCATGCCCATGATCTCGGCACCGCGGTTGATGGCCTGCTTCGTGACCGCGACGGCAATCCGGTCGTTCGCCGCGATCCCGCGCGCGACGGCGAGTGCTTCCTCGAGGCAACTCTCTTCGGGTACGACCCGGTTCACGAGTCCGATCGCGAGTGCCCGCTCCGCGGAGACGCGGTCGTCCCCGAGGAGCAGGAGTTCCTTGGCCTGCTTCAGACCGATCACCCAGGGCAGGATCATGGCGACGATGCCGCTGCCGAACTTCACCTCGGGCGCGCCGAAGCGACAGCCTTCGGCCGCGATGGTGATATCGCAGGCGACCGCCATCTCCATCCCGCTCCCGAGGCAATAGGTGTGGACGGCGGCAACGGTGGGTTTCGGGAAGTCCCAGAAGCGCATGATCACGTCGAAGTCCTTGCGAAGCTCCGTGCGCAGGAATTCGATACCGTCCCCCTCCCCCATGTCGAGGTCGAAGCCGGCCGAGAACGCACGGCCGGCACCGCACAGGACGACCGCGCGGACGCGGTCGTCGGCCTCCGCCTCGTCGAGCCGCTGGCCGAGCTCGGCGACCATCCGGGCATCGACGGCGTTGAGCTTGTCGGGGCGGTTCAGCGTCAGCAACGCGATCGGGCCACGCCGCTCGTAGAGAACCCTTTCCATGCGGTGATCTTCTCCTACGCGAGCGTCGACTCCTCCAACGGAGGCATGGCGAAGCGCGCGCTGGCCTCGGTCGCGCTCAGGTCGACAAGTTGGGTAGACACAGGATTGGGAGAATATGTCATCCTGTGCAGCGATGGCCATCGAGCTGAAGACGGAAATTCCCGGGCCCCGGAGCCGCGAGATCGTCGCTCGCCGCGAGGCCGCGACTCCGCCCGGCGCAGCCAAGCTCACGCCGATCGCCGTGGCGAGTGCCGCGGGCTCCGTGGTCGTCGACGTAGACGGGAACCAGTTGATCGACCTCGCAGGCGGCATCGGTGTGCTCGCGGTGGGCCACTGCCCGCCGGGCGTCGTGAACGCGTTGGCGGACCAGGCGGGCCGACTCGTCCACATGTGCGCGATCGTCTCGACCTACGAGTCGTTCGTGGAGGTGGCCGAGCGGCTGAACGAACTCACCCCGGGCGACTTCCCGAAGAAGACGCTGCTCACGAGCACGGGCGCCGAAGCGGTCGAAGCCGCGGTGGGGCTCGCGCGGTACCACACCGGGCGACAGGGAATCGTCAGCTTCGAGGGCGGCTACCACGGCCGCACCAGCTTGACGATGGCCATGACCTCGAAGTTCGCGCTCTTCAAGAAGGGCTTCGGCCCCTATGCGCCCGAGGTCTACCGCTTCCCCTTCCCGGACCTCTACCGGCGCCCGCGGGCGTTCTCTGAAGACGAGTGGATCGACTGGCACCTCGAGAAGCTGGACGACTGCTTCATCTCCATCGTCGACCCGGCGCACGTCGCCGCCGTCGTGGTCGAGCCCGTACAGGGCGAGGGCGGGTTTCGGGCGGCGCCGAATGTGTGGCTGCAACGCCTGCGCGAGCTCTGCGACGAGCACGGCATCGTCTTCATCGCCGACGAGGTGCAGTGCGGCATGGGACGAACGGGACTGCTCTTCGCGATCGAGCATGCCGACGTCGTACCCGACGTCGTCACGACGGCCAAGTCGCTCGCCGCAGGCATGCCGCTCGGCGCCGTCACCGGCCGGGCCGAGATCATGGACTCCGCCCATCCCGGTGGGCTCGGCGGCACCTACGCCGGCAACCCGCTCGCGTGCGTCGCCGCCCTCGAAGCGCTCGACACCATTGCGCGTCCCGAGTTCCTGGCCCGCGCCCGGGCGGTCGGCGGACGCATCCGCGCGCGCCTCGAAGAGATCCAGTCCGAACACCCCGAAATCATCGGCGATGTGCGCGGACTCGGGCCGATGCTCGCGATGGAGATGGTGACCGACTCCGAGAGTCGGAAGCCCTCGATGGAGGCGACGGCTGCGATCAACGCGGCGACCCTTCAGCGCGGCGTCATCACGATCCGCGCCGGCCTCTACTCGAACTGCGTGCGCTTCCTGCCGCCGCTCGATATCAGCGATGCCGAGATCGACGAGGCGATGGACGTGGTGGCCGAGGCCGTGCGAACGGTGGCCGCGTGATCCGCCGACTCGTGCTGCGCGGCAGCCCGAGACAGCTCGGCGCCGAACACGGCAGCGCGTACCGTGAGGAGATCCGGCGCTATACCGAAGACCGCGTGCACCTCGCGTCGAACGGAAGTTGGGCGGGCCGGGAGGCGACGCGCGAAGATGCGCTCGATCTCGCGAACGCCATGCTGCCCGCGCACCGCGCCTACGCACCCGACCTCATGCAGGAGCTCGAAGCACTGTCCGAGGCCAGCGGTCTGTCGCTTGCGGAGGGCGTGATCGTCGGAGGCTTCACCGACTTCGTGGATGCCGTGCGCGCGCAGGGGGGCACCGCGCACGAGGAGGACGACTGCACGGCGGTTCTGGTCCCGGATGTGCTCGCCGAAGGACGCGGATACCTCGCGCAGACATGGGACATGCACGACTCCGCCACGGAACACGTGGTTCTGCTCGACATCGAGCCCGAGAACAGCCCGCGTGCGTTCGTGTTCTCGACGGTCGGCTGTCTCGGCCAGATCGGAATGAACGATGCGGGGATCGCGATCGGCATCAACAACCTGACTGCGACCACGGGCCGCGTCGGGGTGACCTGGCCCTTCGTGGTGCGCAAGGCGCTCCAACAGACGGACATCGAGGCCGCGCTCGCGTGTGTCGTCGAGGTCGAGCTGGCCGGCGCGCACAACTACCTGCTCCTCGATCGTCATGGCCGCGGCTACAACGTCGAGGCAATGCCGGGCTGCCGGATCGTGACGAAGCTGGAGGCTTCACCGATCGCGCACACGAACCACTGCATCGAAGCCGAGGCCCTGCGCGAGCAGGCCGTGCGCCCGCCCGAACTGTTCGAGTCATCCCAACGAAGACTGCGGCGAGCCGGTGAGCTGCTCGCCGGAAGTGGCCCCATCACGCTCGAGCGACTCATGGCGCTCACGCGGGACCCGGTCGCAATCTGCTACGGCTCGAAACCACCGTTCCACATCGAGTCGTCGGGTGCCGCCATCATGCGCCCCGCATCCGGTGAGTTCTGGGCCGTGTGGGGCCTACCGAGTGAGAACGAGTACGAGGCGTTCCGTTTCTGACGCAACCAGGGGCTGTCGCCGCTCGGCGAGCGGCACAGATAGTGGGCTGCGCGATGGATGAGCTGCGATACTTGAATATCACGGAGGAGTTCGCGCCGCAGTGCGCAGCGCTCGAGCTCCGGATCTTCTTCGACGCCGAGCCCGCGGACCTCATCAGCGAAGAAGATTTCCGTGCCTATGCGCGCATCTTTCCCAAAGGCTTCTTCCTCTGTCTCGACGGCGAGCGCGTCGTGGGGCAGGGCGGGGGGATCCTCCTCGACTTCGACTTCGACCACCCGCAGCACTCGATCGTCGAGATCACGGGCGAGCACCAGTGCGGGAACCACGACCCGAACGGCGACTGGTACTACGGAACCGACCTCCTCGTCGATCCCGAATATCGCCGACGCGGGATCGGCAAGCAGCTCTACGAGCTGCGAAAGGGAGTCGTTCGCGAATTCAACAGGAAGGGAATCGTCGCGGGCGGCCATATCGTCGGATACGCCGACCACAAGCACCACATGTCGGCCGCCGAGTACATCGACAAGGTCGCCCGGCGAGAACTCTACGACCCGACATTGACCTTCCAGCTCGACAACGGCTTCGAGGTGCGGGGGGGCCTGGCGGACTACTTCGAGGAACCGGCGATCGACAACTGGGCCGCTTTGATCGTCTGGCACAACCCGGACTACCGCGCGTAGGCGCAAAGAGCTCTCTTGCGAAGTGCGAACAAGACCGGCAGCCCCGCTCAGAACCGATACTGAACGCCCAGGATGATGCTGATGTAGTCGCCGCCTTCGAGGTCTCCGGTCTGCAGGACATAGGTCGGCGAGAACTGCAGAACCCAGTTTTCGCTAAAGTAGTAGTCGAAGCCGCCCCCGAAGCGCGCGGCGAAAGCCGTGCGGCTTTCTTTCCAGCCGTCCAGCTCGAACTCCTCCCAGCCGAGGCCGGCTCCCGCCAAGAGGAAGGGCTGAGCTCGGCCCTTGAGGATGTAGACCTTCAGGTTTCCGGTGAAGGTCACGGCCTGGCCCGAGACGTCGGGGCCGGGAATATCGGTGCCGAATCCGTTGAGGTACTCGACCTGAAGCTCGGCCGCCAGATACGGGTGAAATCGATACCCACCCCAGGCGTCGAATCCAAACCCAGCGTCTACGTCGATGCTGCTGGGTATGTCGAAGTTGTTTATGCCGAGCGCGAACCCGACACCGAGATAGCCACCCTTTCGTGCGAAATCAGGCCCCGACTCGGAATGAGCGGGCCCGGCGAGTGCGACGAAGAGCATTGCAATGAAGAATGGAGCCCCCCCGATGACGCGTTCGGTCTTCACGATTCGTATTCCTCCAATTCGAGCTTTCCCGTCTCGAAGACTTCCGGCTGATCGCCGTAGGTCTCGAGGTGATCCGAGCTGGATTAGCGACCCAGCCGACGCCGCTCCTTCTTGACCACCCTCGCGCAGTTGCGCGCGGGTGCTCCGCTCACGCCTCCGCCCGGGTGTGTGCCGCCGCCGCACAGGTAGAGGCCGACGATCGGTGTTCGATAGTCGCCGTAGCCCGGGATCGGACGGAAGCTGAACATCTGGTCCACCGTCATCTCGCCCTGCATGATGTTCCCGCCGAGCAGGCCGTAACGCTCCTCGATGTCGGGCGGAGCGAGGACCTCCATGTGCTCGACCGTGTTCTCGAAGCCGGGGCAATACTCTGCGATCGTGCGGACCACCGTGTTCCCGTAGGCCTCGCGTTCGGTCTCCCAGGAGCCATCTCGGAGCTCGAAGGGGCCGAACTGGGTGTAACAGAGCATGAGGTGCTTCCCGTCGGGTGCGAGGTTGGGCTCGAAGACCGTCGGGAAGACGGCCTCGATGTACGGATGCTCCGAGCTGCGTCCGTACTTCGCGTCGTCCCAGGCCCGCTCGAGATATTCGAGCGAGGGCGAGATGGCAAAAATCCCCGTGTGGGGCGCTCCCGGAATGGCTCCCTGCCACGAACTCGGTCGCGGAAGCTCGCTGAGTGCCAGGTTGACCTTCACGGCCCCGGACTTCGTTCGGAATCGTCGAATGTCGCGCACGACCTCGTCGGAGAGATTCTCTTCGCCGATCAGGTCGAGATAGGTGGTGGTCGGGTGGGCGTTCGAGATCACCTGCTTCGCATGCAGCACGGTGCCGTCCTCGAGCTCGACCCCGGTCGCGCGGCCGTCCTTCACGACGACGCGCCGCACGGGTGCGGAATCACGGATCGTCGCGCCGGCGGCGCGCGCGGAATCCGCGATGCACTTCGAGACGGCACCCATTCCTCCGTGAACCCACCCCCAGGCGCCCGGCCGGCCGTCGACTTCCCCGATCCAGTGGTGCAGCAACACGTAGGCCGAGCCCGGACTCATCGGTCCGCACCATGCGCCGAGGATCGTCTGGGTCCCGAGTGCGCCCTTTACCCGCTCGTCCTCGAACCACTCGTCGAGGAAGTCCTTGCCCGACACCGTAAACAGCCGCACGATTTCGGCGATATCCCTGGCGCTCCAATGGCGGAGCTTTGCGGCGACCGAGAGCAGCCGCGGTGCATCACGCAGCGTGAGGTTCGGCGGGATCACGAACATCAGGTCCTTCAACATCTGACCGACCCGCGAGAAGTACTTGTCGAACTCGACGTACGCGGCCGCGTCCTTCTTCGAGAACTTCGCAATTTCCTCGGTGGCCTTGTGCAGGTCTCCCCACAGCGTGAGCGAAGTGCCGTCCGGGAATGGTGCCCAGTAGTCGGGATCGAGGATCGTGACCTGGTAGCCGTAACGCTCGAGCTCGAGCTCCTTCACGACTTCAGGCGGCATCAAGCTCACCACGTAGGCCGCGGACGAGATGTGGTAGCCCGGCCACCGCTCCTCCGTCACGGCGGCACCCCCCAGCACGCCGTGTCGCTCCAGCACGAGGACATCCATCCCCGCGCGCGCGAGGTACGCCGCGCAGGCGAGCCCGTTGTGGCCACCGCCGATGATGATCGCGTCGTGAGCCTGCAAGGTCCCCTCCTTTGCCGTTCTACATCCTACACGGGACGCTCGGCCGGCTGGGGTTAACAGGGTGGAATTTTCAGGGAGGTACGGCACGAGGACCCGCTCCTGGCCTGGGGTGCATGAATCGCGGGCTGGATGCAATGATGGCCCATGCACCGACGGCGCCCTCGTAGTGGCCGGGAACTCTCGATCGAGCGTAGACTCCAACGAGTCGCAGGTGGGAATGCTGGAAATTCACAGCCCGCCGCGTACCCCGCTCGCGGAAACGACCTGCGCTTCGGGCCGACGCGACGTGGGGAGATGGAACGGACGTGTGTTGGCGCGCTTGGCTCTCGATTCTACTCATTCCCGGTACCGCACTCGCACTGCCTCCGAACACAGGGAATGGTGGAACGACGCATCACCTCGAGCCGGTGGTGGTGACCGCCTCGCGCGAGCCCATGCCCGCGGATCGAGCGCCGGGTACGGTCAGCGTGATCACCCGCGAGGAGATCGAGCGCGCTCACTACACCAGCCTGGTGGACGTGCTGCGCCGGGTCCCCGGAATTCATATCGAGCAACCCGGCTCGCGTGGCGGTCGGGCTTCGATCTACACCCGCGGCCTCGATCCGAACCAGACCCTCATTCTGCTCGATGGTGTGCGCTTGAACGATCCCGCCAACAACCGGGGTGGCTCGTTCGATCTCTCCACCCTCGATCCAGCGGGAGTCGAACGCATCGAGATCGTGCGCGGGCCGACCTCAGCGGTGCACGGCTCCGATGCCATCGCGGGGGTCGTGAACATCATCACGCGAACCGGTGCTGACGGCCAGGAGCTGAGCCTGCAGGCCAGCGGTGGACGCTGGGGGGTCTACCGCATCGCGGGCGAAGCGCGCGCCCGCCGCGGCCCTGCCGATCTCTCGCTGGCGGGGGCCTGGGTCGACGAGGGCGATCCGCCCGACGACCAACGCTTCCGCGGCGGCAATCTCAAGGCCGCCGCCGGCTTTGATCTACCGGGGGAAGCGAGACTGCGCGGCACGCTGCGCTTCGCCGATTCCGAAAGCCGCGCCTATCCCGACGACAGTGGTGGGCCCGAGTTCGCAACGATCCGTGCGCTCGAGAGGCGGGACGTTCGCGACGTCAACCTGCACGTGGAGCTCTCGCAGGCACCAATTCGCTGGATCGATTATGCCGCCAGCTTCTCCTATCGCCATCGTCGTGAACGGCGCGATGCGCCGGGCGTCGCCCCCGGCCTGCGGGACCCGTTCGGCATTCCCGCCGAGTCGAGTCGCGATGTGCTCGACTACTACGCGTTCTCGCTGCGCAACACCGTCTACCGGGCCCTGGGCGGGGACGTGTACCGCGAGGTGGGGTCGAGTGACGGCGAGCTCTTCCCGGGGGAGCCCTTCGCGGTTCCCACCAGCTTCGACCTGGACCGCGTCGTCGGGGGCGCGTTCGCCGAGCTGCAGTGGAGCTGCATGTGCGGCCTCGCGCTGTACGCAGGAGCGCGCGTCGACTTCCCCGACTCGGCCTCCGCCGAGTTCAACCCGCGAGTCAGTGCCCGTTATCGCATTCCCCGCCTCGATCTGGAGCTGAGCGGCAGCTGGGGCGAAGGCTTCAAGCTCCCGGCCTTCTTCTCGTTGGCCCATCCCGTGGTGGGCAACCCCGGGCTCGACCCCGAGCGAAGTCAAGGCTTCGACCTGGGTGTGAGTCGGAGCTTCTGGGAGGGCCGCATCGAGGCCCGCGCCAGCTACTTCGACATCGAGGTGAAAGACCTGATCGACTTCGATGCGGGCCCCCCGCCACTGCTGGTCAATCGCTCGAAGATCGAATCCCGCGGCTTCGAGCTGGAGCTGCGCGTCGATCCGGTCTCGTGGCTCGGTTTGACGGGCAGCGTGACCCACACCGCGACCGACATCAAAGGGTCGTCGGCGAATCTGCTGAACCGCCCCCGCTGGCAAGGTCACCTGACGCTGGTCTGGAACCCGCTCCCGTCCGTTACGGTTCGCACTGCCGCGCTCTTCGTCGGATCGGTGAAGGACTCCTCGATCCCCACAGGTCCCGTCACGCTCGATTCGTGGACGCGTGTGGATCTTTCGGCGGCCTGGCGGCTGAACGAGCACATCACCGTATTCCTCGAGATCGACAACCTGCTCGACTCCGACTACGAGGAGGCGATCGGATTTCCCGCTCCGGGCATCCGACCCCGTGCGGGAGTTCAGTGGCGGCTCTGAAATCAGCCGAGCGCGCCGGACGTCTGCACCGCGCCCGGGTCGTTGCGGCTCGCCGGGGAGTTAACACTCCATCGAGCGAGCTCACCTGAAGGGCGAGCAACCGAAGTGTTAACCCGGCTGCCCAACCGCTCCGGGGCACGGCGCGGTTGGTGGCAGCCGGGTTCACGACGCGTCGCGCTCGCCTCGATCCGCAACAGTCGTCCTTGAAGAATCCGCTGGACATCGTACCCCCCAGCTGGGTTAGGCTCGCGCCGATGTCCAGGGTCGGATCTCAGCAGTGAGCGAGCACATCTCCCCGATCGACCTGGCCGTCGTTGGCGTCTATCTGCTGATGATGCTCGGCGTCGGCTACTACATCTTCCGAAAGTCACCGAGCTTCGAAGAGTACCTGCTCGCCGGGCGCACGATGACGACCCCCATCCTCATCTGCACCCTGGCCTCGACCTATTACGGCCTCGACGTTCTGTTCGGCACCTCCGAGCTCGCCTACAACGACGGTGTCGTCGCCTTCTTCGGCTACTCCGAGCTTTCGCTCGGGATCTACCTGTTCGCCGCCTACGCGCTGAGTACACGCTTGCGTGCCGCGCACTTCACCTCGCTGCCGGAGATCCTGGAGCGCCACTACGGGCTCGGCTCGGGTGTCATGGGTGCCATCTCATCGATCCTCTATTCGATTCCGGCCCTCAGCCTGTTTGCCATCGGGCGGCTCTCCGAGGTGACGCTGGGCATCGATGCGCCCATCGGCGCGTTGCTGCTCGGGGGCATCGCGCTCGTCTACACCCTATGGGGGGGGCTCTGGGCGGTCGCCATCACCGACACGATCCAGTTCATCTTGATGTGCGTCACGCTCGCAATCGCGATCCCGATCCTGCTGGTCGAACTGGGAGGCTTCGAAGCGGTGACGCTCGTCGCACCGGAAGGCTACTTCGCGCCCTTCGGCGGAATTCCCATTTGGCTGATGATCGCCTACGCGGCGACCGGGATCAGCATCCTGGTCGACCCCGGCTACTACCAGCGGATCTTCGCCGCGCGCAGTCCCAAGCAAGCGCGCAACGCGATGCTGATCAGTTGTGGAATCTGGGTGGCGTACGACTGGCTGGTGACGGCGGGCGGCATGCTGGCCCGCGCCGGCGTTGCCGCTGGCGTGATCCCGGCCGACATCCACTCGAACGACGCCTTGCTGATGGCGGTCACCATGGCGCTTCCGGTCGGATTGACCGGAATCTTCCTGGCAGGCGTCCTCGCCACCGCGATGTCGACCGTCGATTCCTATACGCTGGTGTCGGGCTCCAACTTCGCCTTCGACCTCTACCGC
Source organism: Deltaproteobacteria bacterium (assembly GCA_019310425.1). Taxonomy (GTDB): domain Bacteria; phylum Myxococcota_A; class UBA9160; order UBA9160; family SMWR01; genus JAFDEI01. The sequence goes on from JAFDEI010000146.1 coordinate 12,313, forward strand.
CCGCTGCGAAAACCCGATGCCAGCGACGCCGAATTGGTACGGCTGACGAAGTACGGGGTCGTCCTCTCCTGGATCCTCGGATTCGGAATGGCGTTCCTCTTCGAGCGGCTGTTGTCGCTGTGGGTCTTCATGGCGACCATGCTGACGTCGACCGTCCTCGTTCCCATCTTCGTGGCCCTGTACTGGAAGGGGAGGAAGACGCAGACGGCGGGCTTGATGAGCTGTGTCGTCGGGCTCGCGAGCGTGATCATCTACTACGTCGGCATCCAGCAGCTGGGCGCTGAAAACGAGGTCTACGGCACCTACATCTGGACCTTCTCGATCGGGGGAACGCCCGTCAGCCTGTGGCAGGAATATGCGCTCTTCTTCAGTCTCCCGATGAGCCTCGTCGGCTTCCTCGTCGGGAATCTGTTCGGGAGCCCGTTCGTGCCACCCGTGCCACCCGACCTGCCGGAGAACTCCGAATGAACGCCTGGGACGTCGTCACCTGGCTGTCCGCCGTCGCGCTCGCGGCGAGCGCCGTGGTGATCTTCTGGTTCTTCCTCCGCGACGCCCGCTCGATCCTGAACCGCGAGATGCACGGCCACGACGACGAAGATGCCGAGGACTCTTCGGCGTCAGGGGCGACACCCGGAACGCCGCCGTCCTCCCCGCCAGAGGACCGCCCTCGGTAGCGTCGAGATCGACCGGCCACAGCGGCCCTTCTCGCCGCAGGACTCAGAGCCCTGGCCTTCATCTAACTACGGATCGATTCGACGAGAGCCCTGAAGCGCTTACGTTGGGACCGGGGAGAGAGCAGAAAACGGCGAGGCCCAGGCGTCACTGTGGTGGGGCGACGTGGTAGTACCACCAGTCGGGGATCTCGTCGCCGAAGACCTCTGCCATGTCGTATTTCTTCGAGTATGCCGCGTCGAGTGCCTCGATCCGGTCCGGCTCGGTCACCGGCAAGACCGTCACTTCATGGAGTTTCCCGGAGATGGATAGCTTCGCCTCGGGCTGGCGCGCGACGTTGTTCTCCCAGGTCTTCTTCTCTTCTCCGTAGGACCCGATGTACAGCTCGCCGCCGAGTTCCACGCACCAGATCGTCGTCGAGTGTGGAATGCCGTACCACGGTCGGGTCTCGATGAAGATCTCCTCGATGTCGTCGGTGAAGCGCCAGTCGACGACCCGCTCCGAGGCGATCTCACCGTCAAGCCAGAGTCCGGGGCTCTCGTCCTCGGGTTGACAGCCCAACACCGCCACCGCGACGACCAGCGCTACCACGCATCGCTTCGCTGCGTTCATCGTTCGATCATCCACGCAATCAGCTCGGACGGCTTTCGAAGAGTTCGTCGCGTAGATCGAACCGCTTGTAGATCCGCGACACGAGCTCCGGATCCAGGTCCCAGACCAGCTTCTGCGGGCCGATCGCGTCCTGCTTCATGCAGTCCGGCATCAGGTCGTCGTCGGGGCCGAATCCCGCCCGCCGGTTGAACTCCCACTCGTCCTCGAGGCACTGCCAGCCAATATCGGCAATCTGCTCTCGCGACACTTCCTCGCCGTAGAACAGGCCGTAGAACTCGCGGACCTCGTCGAGGTTCGGCATCAAGAACTGGCAGAAGCCCGACGAGTCGATCACGGCGTTCAGGATCTGTGAGTCCTGAGACGCGCGCACGGCTTCCTCGTAGGGCTGACCCGGCTCGACCACGAGCCCGGCGGTGTGGTCGGCTCCCATCGGACTGGTGCAGTACGTGACGCCCGCGGCCTTGAGGGGACGCGGGTCCCAGGCGGGGAGCGCCTGCCCCTTCAGCGTGGGGATCCGGTGGTGCTTGCGCTTGCGACCGATCGCGAGAGCGCCGTCGCCGATCGCCCGACCGAGTTCGGTGCCGTCGGCGATCTCGCGCAGGACGCGCTTCGCGCCGTCCGAGTCGCCGAACTCGAGGCCCCCGGAGTCCATGTAGACCGCGAGGGCAGC
>JAFDEI010000147.1 GCA_019310425.1 Deltaproteobacteria bacterium
GACGGCAGCAAGGTCGGCTTCGACTTCGACCAGGCCGCGAAGGCGATCGCTCATCCGGTTCCGGAAGGTTACGACCCGATGGCCGAAGGTGAAGCGGACTGAGCATGGCCTCGAATTCGCCGGACCCCGAGGATTATCGACCACCCGGTTACCAGCTGGTGACCTGGGTGATCCTCGGCCTGGCGGTGGTGGTGGTGTTCGGGCTGACCAGCATTCGCACCGATCACCAACCGGACACCAGCCGCGACTATCCCAGCCGACCGCAGCTGCCCGACGTGGAGCCGGTGCTGCTGCCGCCGCCTCCGATGGACGACGAATATTTCCCCTGCAGCGACTGCCACGAAGATGAACCGCCGAATCCAATCGAGCGTGAACTCGAAGACGAGCACGACGAAATGGATTTCGAGCACGGAACGCTGTGGTGTCTCGATTGCCATGATCTGAACGACCGCGAGAAACTGCACCTCGCGGATGACGCGCTCGTCGAATTCGAGGATTCATGGCAGCTCTGCACCCAATGTCACGGCAAGAAGCTCGCTGACTGGCGGGCGGGTGTTCACGGCAAGCGCACCGGCCACTGGCGCGGGCCGAAGGAATATCGGGCCTGTGTGAGCTGCCACAACCCGCACTCGCCACCATTCAAGCCGCTGGCGCCGGAACCGCCGCCGCTTCGGCCGGAGAACATCACCCCGAACGGGAACGTTCGCCTCGAGGCCGCGCATGAGTAGTCCGAAGCAGCAAGAGGAGCGTGAGGTTCGGGGAGCGTCCCGGCGCGAGTTCCTGAAGACCGCCGCGACCGGCGCGGCAGCCGTGATGGGTGCTCCCGGGGCCGCCCAGGCCTTCGACTTCGAGTCCTTCCTCCAGAAGAACTTCCGGCAGATGTCCGACGAGGAGATCGATGAAGTCCTCGATCGGCTGTCGCGCAAGTACTCGAAGAAGTACGGCAAGGATGTGACGGTAGACGCCGTCGGGCCGATGGACGACGTCGTCTACGGCTACGGGCTCGACATCTCGCGCTGTATCGGCTGTCGGCGCTGCGTCTACGCCTGCGTCGAGGAGAACAACCAGTCACGCGATCCCGAAATTCAATGGATCCGTGTGCTCGAGTTCGAGCGTGAAGCCGCGACGCGTGGGATCGACATGGAGGACGGCAATCCGTATTACGACCACGAGACGGTTCCGGCCGAGGACAAGTTCTACCTGCCGATGGCGTGCATGCATTGTGAAGACTCACCGTGCACGAACGTCTGTCCGACGGGCGCGACATGGTCGGATCCGGATGGGATCGTGGTGATCGACTACGACTGGTGCATCGGCTGCCGTTACTGCATGGCGGCGTGCCCGTACGGCGCGCGCAAGTTCAACTGGGGCGAGCCCAACGTATCCGCCGAGGACATCAATCCCGACATGCACCTGCTCGGGAATCGACCGCGATCGCGCGGCGTCGTCGAGAAGTGCAGCTTCTGCATCCAGCGCGTTCGAAAGGGGCGTTACCCGGCCTGCCTCGAGGCCTGCCCGGTCGGCGCGCGCAAGTTCGGGAACCTGCTCGATCCCGATAGTGAGATCCGATACCTGCTGAAGCACAAGCGAACATTCGTGCTGAAGTCGGAGCTCAAGACGAACCCCAAATTCTTCTACTTCTACGGATGATCGGGATGATGCTCGAAAGTGCTCGGAGGGAATCGGAGAAGTGATGAAGACACTGAATTACTTCTGGCACTTCGTGATGGGCAGCCTCGCCGTCGTGAGCCGCGGGACGCGGGCGTACTATGCCTGGGTTGGGCTGCTCGTGCTGGTCATCCTGATCGGCGTCGGCGCCTATATGGACCAGGCCAGCACGGGGCTCGTCACTACGAACATGCGCGATCCGGTGTCGTGGGGCTTCTACATCGGGAACTTCGCGTTCCTGGTGGGTGTCGCGGCGGCTGCCGTGGTGCTGGTGATACCGGCGTACGTCTACAACTGGGGACCATTCCGCGACGTCGTGCTCATCGCAGAGCTGCTGTCCGTCGCGGCCATCGTGATGTGCATCCTCTTCGTCACCGTCGATCTCGGCCGACCGGAGTACGTCTGGCACCTGGCCCCCGGGCTGGGCACGCCGAACTTCCCGCATTCGATGCTGGTCTGGGACATCCTGGTACTGAATGCCTATTTCCTGATCAACTACTTCATCGTCACCTATCTGCTCTTCATGGCGTTTACCGGTCAGAAGTACAACCCGTCCTTCATCATGCCGGTGATCTTCCTGTCGATTCCGCTCGCGATCGGGATCCACAGCGTGACCGCGATGCTCTTCATGGGGCTGAAGTCGCGGCCCTTCTGGCACAGCGCAATTCTCGCGCCGCGCTTCCTGTCCAGTGCGTTCTGTGCGGGCCCTGCGTTGCTGCTGCTTGTCTTTCAGGTCTTGCGGTCCGTTGGAAAGATCAAGATTTCGAATGAGGCGCTGTTCAAGATCGGTGAGTTGATCGCGTACGCGATGGCGGTCAATCTCTTCTTCCTCGGTGTTGAGGTCTTTACCGAGTTCTACGGTGAGACCGCTCACTCGGTCCATGCGCGTTTCCAGTGGTTCGGCATCCACGGCAGCAGTGCCATTGCGCTCTGGACGTGGCTGGCACTGGCCTGCAACTCGCTCGCTCTCGTGGGCTTCATGGTGCCCTCGCTTCGCTATCGCCTGCCCATTTTGAGTGCTGCCTGTGTACTCGCGATCGCTGGTGTCTATATAGAAAAGGGCATGGGCCTGTTGTTGCCGGGGATGACTCCGGGGGTGCTCGGTGAGGTCTATCACTACATCCCGAGCTTGAACGAAGTCATGGTCGCTGCCGGGATCTGGGGAATCGGTGTGCTGCTGTTCACGCTGATGGTCAAGGTCGCGATGGAGATCACGGTGGGGAAGATGCGGTACGAGCAGCCATGAAGGAACCAGGCCGGAAGATCGCTGCTGCGCTGGCCGGCGCATTGCTCTTTGGGCACGCCGCGCCGGCAGCGGCCAGCGCCGCGAATGTGATAGTCGAGCGGCTGTTCGCGTTCCGTGCAGACCACATGGTTCTCGACGCGGCGGTGATCGGCTCACGCGTTTTGGTGGCTACCCAATCCGGGCACGTGGACGCGTACGACTGGCGCGACGGCGAGGCCGGAGGGCCGCTGTACGCCACGACCCAGCAGCAAGATGCCGCCTTTCCCCCGACCGTGACCGCGGTGGCGATCTCTCCCTCGGACACGCTCTGTGCCGTCGTTTCCTCGGATGGCCTGCTCGAGCTCTATCGTGTTGGCGACGAGAGATTCGCGGACCCGGTTCAACGCATGCACCTGCCGGATCTCCTCACGGCGCGTTTCCTGGGGGATGATCACCTGCTCGTTGGTGACCGCCGCGGCGAGCTTGCGCTCGTCGAGGTGGTGAGCGGTCGGGAGATCTACCGTCGACAGCTCGAATACGATCCCATTTATTCGCTGGCGCCGAGCCCGGACGGTCGGCGTGTCGCGGTGGCATTTCGCTCGAGCCGCATCCAGATCGTCGCTACCGACACCGGCGAGACGCAGCAGGTCCTGAAGGGTCATCGTGACAGCGTGTACGGCCTGGCGTGGCTCTCTGATGACGAACTCGTGAGCGCGAGCAAGGACAAGAGCGTGCTGCTCTGGAACCTGGCGCAGCTCGGCGACGAGCCTCGGCTGGTCTATTCGGCCGACCACTATGTGACGGCACTCGGTGTCGATCGCGGCGAAGGCCTGCTCGCGCTTCCGCTCGAGGAGCACCAGGTGGGTGTGTTGCGGATCGCCGACGGCCGGATTCTGCGTCGCTTCAGCGGCCACACCGGGCCGGTGCAGTCGCTGTTGTTCGCGGGCGATGGTGAGCGACTGATCAGCGCCGGAAACGACGCGTGGGTCTTCGTATGGGATCTCAGCGACAAGTCGAAAGGGGAATTGTAATGACGGTTTCGGGAATCGTGATGGCCTGTCGGCCGGAACACCTCGGCGAGATGACCGGGGTGGTCAATGCGCTCGATTGGGCCGAGGTCCACTACACGGACCAGGACGGTCGCCTCGTCGTGACGATCGAAGCGTCCGACATCGATGAGAGCATGAACCGCCTGAAGGAACTTCAGGGTCTCCCCCGCGCGATCATGGCCGAATTGGCCGAATTCGTGGTGGAAGAAGCGGACGACTAAGGCATCTGCGATCCGGCCGACGTACCGACGCCGTCGGATCGAAGGACGAGTGGAAGGTAACCAGCAATCCCGGGTTGGACCTCGCGGCACAGGCAGGTGGACTCGGAATGAATCACCACCGGAGGCAATCATGATCCAGACACGACGAGACTTCATCAAGACAACGGTGGCCGCTTCCGTAGCGACCAGCATCGGCATCTCAGTTCCGGCAGCAGCTCGCGCCAAGACCGAAGACTGGCAGCGCGAGGAGAACTGGAAGTGGGACAAGTCGGTCTGCCGATTCTGCGGTGTTGGCTGCGGCATCATGGTTGCCACGACCGCGGGCAAGATCGTGTCGGTGAAGGGCGACCCCGAATGCCCCGTCAACCGCGGCCTCAACTGCGTGAAGGGCTATTTCAACGCCAAGATCATGTACGGCGAAGACCGGCTGACGAAGCCGCTCCTGCGCATGAAGGACGGCAAGTTCGACAAGCAGGGGAAGTTCGCTCCCGTGAGTTGGGAGAAGGCCTTCGACGTCATGGAGGCGAAGTTCAAGGAGTACTACGACGAGTACGGCCCTGCGAGTGTCTCCATCTTCGGCTCGGGGCAGTACACCATCGACGAAGGCTACGCCGCCACCAAGTTCATGAAGGCGGGGGTGCGGTCGAACAACATCGACCCGAATGCGCGCCACTGCATGGCGTCCGCGGTGGCGGGCTTCATCCAGACCTTCGGAATCGACGAGCCGCCGGGATGTTACGACGACATCGAGCTCACGGACGCAGTGGTGCTGTGGGGCGCCAACATGGCCGAGTGTCACCCGATCCTGTGGTCGCGTGTGACGGACCGAAAACTCACCCACAAGCCGATGAAGGTCGTGAATCTCTCGACCTTCACGAACCGCTGCAGTGACCTTTCCGACCTCGAGATGATCTTCGAGCCGCAGACCGATCTGGCGATCATGAACTTCATCGCGCGGTACATGATCAAGAAGGGGAAGGTGAACCAGGCGTTCGTCGACAAGCACTGCATCTTCGCGACCGGCCCCGAGGACATCGGCTATGGCCTGCCCGCCGATCACCCGCTCGAGCAGGGCCAGACCATGCGGAACAAGGCGGGCGCCCACTGGTCGATCAGCTTCGACGAATTCAAGAAGAAGCTCGAGCCCTATACGGCTGAGTATGTGAGCAAGCTCTCGGGCGTTTCCGTGGAGAAGCTCGTGGAACTAGCGGAACTCTACTCGGACCCGAAGAAGAAGATCATCTCCTTCTGGACCATGGGCTTCAACCAGCACAGCCGCGGTACCTGGGTGAACGAGCAGATCTACATGGTTCACCTGCTCGGCGGCAAGATGTCGACGCCGGGTTCGGGGGCGTTCTCGCTCACGGGCCAGCCTTCGGCCTGTGGCACCGCGCGTGAGGTCGGCACTTTCGCGCATCGACTGCCGTCGGACATGATCGTTGCCAAGAAGCCGCACCGCGACAAGTCGGAGAAGCTCTGGAAGCTGCCCGAGAACACGCTCAACCCGAAGGTCGGGACCCACGCCGTGAAGATGGTGCGTGGCCTGCGCAGTGGGGAGGTGAAGTTCTTCTGGGCGATGGTCACCAACCCGTTCCAGGATTTCGCCAACGCGAACGAGTGGATCAAGGCGGCCCGCGAGAAGGACAACTTCATCGTAGTGTCGGATTGCTACCCGACGGTTTCGGCCAAGGTGGCGGACCTCGTCCTGCCGGTGGCGATGATCTACGAGAAGTGGGGCGCCTATGGGAATGCCGAACGACGCACTCAGCACTGGCGCCAGCAGGTGAAGGCGCCGGGCGATGCCAAGGGCGACCTCTGGCAGATCCTCGAGTTCTCGAAGCGGTTCAAGCTGAAGGAAGTCTGGAAGGAGCAACCGTTGCCTGGTCTCAAGGTGGAGGGCTTCCCCGACGGCAAGCTGCCCGATGTGCTTACCGAAGCGAAGGCGATGGGGTACGAACCGGAGCAGACGCTCTTCGAGGTGCTGTTCGCAACGCCGGAGATGAAGAAGTACAAGTGGCCCGACAAAATTGCGAATGGTCACCCGAACGACATCGCCGATGACTTCGGATGGTTCGTCCACAAGGCGCTGTGGCAGGAGTACCGGCAGTTCGGGATCGGCAACGGACACGACCTGGCGGACTTCGACACCTACCATCATGTGCGCGGTCTGCGCTGGCCGGTCGTGAACGGCAAGGAGACCCAGTGGCGCTTCCGGGAGGGCTACGACCCCTACGTGAAGCCGGGTGAGGGCTTCAACTTCTATGGCAAGGCGCTGAAGAAGATCCCGTCCGGTGGGCCGAAGGGGGAGAAGGTCGCTCTCGCGGGCAAGGCGAAGATCTTCTTCCGACCCTACGCCGAACCGGCCGAGAGCCCGGACAAGCAGTATGACCTGTGGTTGTGCACCGGGCGCGTCCTCGAGCACTGGCACTCCGGCTCGATGACCAAGCGCGTGGCCGAGCTCAATCGCGCCGTGCCCTACGCCAAGTGCTATATGCACCCGGCCGATGCCAAGGCGCGCGGGCTCAAGCGTCACGACGAGGTCGTGATCGAGTCGCGGCGGGGCAAGGTCAAGACGCGTATCGAGACCCAGGGTCGCGACCGGATGCCCGAGGGGATGATCTTCGTGCCCTGGTTCGATGAGAACGTCCTGATCAACAAGCTCACCCTGGACGCGACCTGTCCGATTTCGAAGGAGACGGACTACAAGAAGTGCGCCGTGAGGGTGCGCAAGGCCTGAAGCCATGAGTCGAAAGGTGGACATCAGCAGGCGCGACTTCATGACCGGAGCTTTCCGGAGCCGCAACGCGGCTCTGGCGGCGACGGGCGCGCTTGCCTGGACACACGTGGTTGATTCCTCTCGGGGGGCGGGCGATTCACTGCGCCCTCCGGGAGCGCTACCCGAGCAGGGCTTCCTCGCGAGCTGCATCAAGTGCGGTCAATGCGTCGAAGCCTGCCCGTTCGACACGCTGAAGCTCGCCACGGCCGAAGAGCAGCGCGCAACAGGGGTGCCGTACTTCGAGCCGCGAGAAACGCCCTGTTACATGTGTGAAGACGCACCGTGCATCGGCGCGTGCCCGACCGACGCGCTGATCGAGGATACTCCGATCGAAGACGCGCGGATGGGGCTCGCGGTGTTGCTCGACCAGGAGAACTGTCTCGCGTTCCAGGGCCTGCGCTGCGAGGTCTGCTACCGCGCCTGTCCGCTCATGGGCAAGGCGATCCGCCTCGAACTGCGGCCCCAGGAGCGCACCGGGAAACACGCCTACTTCCTGCCCGTGGTCGACTCGGCGTCCTGTACGGGCTGCGGCAAGTGCGAGCGTGCTTGCATCATCCTGGAGTCTGCGATCAAGGTGCTCCCGCTCGACGTCGCGAAGGGGCGGCTCGGCGAGCACTACCGCTTCGGCTGGACCGAAGAGGCCCGGATCAGCCGCGACTTCGAAGCGCCGAGGAATGCGCCGGACGTGCCGGGGTGGGGGGAAGCGGGCCTCCGGAAGGTGCTCGAGAGCATGGACGACCTGTCGGGGATCGAAGAGCCGTGAGCCAGCTACCCGGACATCGCATCCTGATTGCGCGACGCGCGACGCAGCTGTCGATCCTGGGGTTGTTCTGGCTCGGGGCACATCAACACCTGGGTGTGTTGACCGGCAACCTGAGTGCGTCGCATGTCTTCCGGACGATTCCGCTCGCAGACCCGTTTGCGGTGCTCCAAATTCTCGCGACCGGTCATTTCCTGTCTGGCACCGTGCTGCTCGGGGCCGCCATCGTGCTGGCCTGCTACTTCCTCGTCGGCGGGCGCAGCTTCTGCGCCTGGGTCTGCCCCGTCAACCCGCTCGGCGACCTTGCCTCGTGGCTGCGGCGTCGCTTCCGGATCTCCGGGCAGTTCCATGTCTCCCGCCACACGCGCTACGGCGTGTTGGCGCTCGCGCTGGTGGTCTCGGCGATTACCGGCGTCGCGGCGTTCGAGTGGCTGAGTCCGATCGGGATGATCCACCGCGAGCTGATCTTCGGGCCCGGTCTGGGCCTGCTCGCGATCGCGGGAATCGTTGTGCTCGACCTCTACGTGCTGGAGCACGGCTGGTGCGGCTCGCTGTGTCCGCTCGGGGCCTTCTATGCGCTGGTCGGGCGTCGCTCGCCACTGCGAGTCGGATTCGATGCGGGGCGTTGCGACCACTGCGGCGACTGCATAGTCGTCTGTCCCGAAAAACAGGTCATTGATTTCAAAGCGATGGCGTTCAGCGCCTCCATCGATTCCGGTGAATGCACGCGCTGCAACCGTTGCCTCGAGGTCTGCCCTCGTGACGCGTACCAATTGACACTGCGCTTCGGACGAAGCGTGGCGAAGCACCCCGAAGAAGGAGAACATCATGCGACGCAGAGCGCAGCTTAGTTCATGGCTCGTCATCGGCCTGCTGCCTTTTATTGCAGCCGTAGCGACTGCGAACGAAAAGGAGGCAGACGACGGCCTCGACATCTATTTCCGTGATGCCAGCTTGATGGCCTTGAGCGACCAGGCCCAGGAGTCGTACCCCGACTCCGAGGCGGGTGAATCCAAGCGGATCGAACGTGCATTCCCCGATGCGCCGCCGCAGATCCCGCACACCCTCGTCGACATGCTGCCGATCACGCTGGACGACAACGAGTGTGTGGAATGCCACCACCCGGACAATGTCGCCAGCCAATCGGACCTGCCGCTTCCGAAGAGCCACTTCATGCGTGCGGTGATGGGCTCGGGGGGCAAGGGTGATTCGATGGTGTGGGTCGTGCAGGGCTACGAAGACACCAAGGAAATCGTCGGAAATCGCTACAACTGCACGATGTGTCACACGGCGCAGGCGACGAACGTCGACACGCCGAGTACGAAGTTCATCACGCTGAAGCGCAAGCTGAAGGAGTAGCTTCGGCTACCGCCCGGGGTCTGGTTCAATCGCCCGTCGGCTGCGCGAAGCGGCGCACGAAGGCGACCATGCGCCAGACCTTCTCTTCGGTCCAACCGTGCGCCGATTCGGGGCCGTAGGCGGGCATTGCGCAGCGCTCGCCGCCGCCCATCAGGATCTGATAGAAGAGTTGTCCGTCCGTGCGGCCGCTCATGTGAGTGGGGTCGGTGAGATTCGCCGGGGGGACGGCCTGTTCTGCAGCTTCTTCTCCGCTGCCGCTTCCGTCCGGTCCGTGGCAGCGCGCACACTTGGTCTTGAACTGCTTTGCGAAGTAGCGGACGTCGCGGTCGCTGAGTTCGCCGACCGGGTTCTGGCGAGCCGCCACTTCGGCGGGGACGTCATCACGGGCCGCCGCGGGCGGCGGTAGCACCACCGGGCCGCAGAGTCCCACCAGCAAGGCTGCGATCGCGTTCGAGCGAAGGGAATTCATGACCGAGGTTCCTCCCAATGATCCGTTAGCGAAGCTCCCGGGTCTTGTTACCCGCATTGTACTTCCCGACGGGCATCGAAAACGGCAGTCGCGCCATCTCCTCGAGCGAGACGGCGTCATAGACCACCACCGCGCCCTGCGGGTCCCAGACGCTCACGAATGCGGTCTTGCCGTCGGCGGTGAACTCCACGTGCATGGCCTGCTTGCCGGGTTCCGGGGTGAGGGAGCGCTCGGCCGTTGCGAGCGACGCCTTTTCGACCAGCTGGATCGTTTCGGTATTCGTGTCCACCCAGACATAGGGCGTTCCTGGGTGTGTGCGCGCGAAAAAGCCGGATCCCACCAGAGGGATTTCCTTCACGATGCGGAAGTCTTCCATCTCGATGATCGTGAGCTTCGGATCGCCCATGTGGTTGAAGGCCGCGTGGAGCTTGCCTTCGCGCTCGAAGAAGCAGGCCGAAAACAGGTGCGGGAGTCCTTGGGTCGGCAGCGTCGCGATCACCTGGTTTTCGGCGTAGTCGTACAAGGTCAGCCGATTGCCTCCTCGCGAACTCGCGACGAGCCGGCTGCTGCCG
>JAFDEI010000148.1 GCA_019310425.1 Deltaproteobacteria bacterium
GCAGATCCATGTCGGGTCTCCGAGGCCGCGAAGCGACTCGGGCGCGTTGGCCTCGAACCACGCGCGCGTGTCTGCGCGAAACGCATCGAGATCGGCCATTTATGACTCCTTTCCGGTGGCTCCGGAGGGAAACCGAAGCGGCAGCACCCACCAGCAAGATTCCGGGTGGGGTGAGTTTGCGATTGTAGCGGCGGCGCGACGGCCTCGCAGGCGCGGCCGCCCGACTTCTCCCATCGGCGGAATCCAGGGCTTCGGAGCTAAGCTCGAGCCCATGGATATCCTGCTCGCGAATCCGCGCGGCTTCTGCGCGGGCGTCGACCGCGCAATCGAGATCGTCGAGATCGCGCTCGCGCGCTACGGCGCTCCCGTCTACGTGCGGCACGAGATCGTCCATAATCGACACGTCGTCGACGAGTTGCGCGAGAAGGGCGCCGTCTTCGTCGAGGACCCAGCCGAGGCGCCGATCGGCGCAGTACTGATCTTCAGCGCACACGGCGTGTCGCCGGCCGTGCGCGAGGCTGCCGCCCGGCGAGAGCTGAACGTGATCGACGCCACCTGCCCGCTCGTCACCAAGGTGCACGGTGAGGCGCAGCGCATGGCCACGAACGACTACGACATCGTGATGATCGGCCACAAGGGCCACGTCGAAGTCGAGGGCACAATGGGCCAGGCGCCCGACCGCATGCACCTTGTCGAGAATACCGAAGACGTCGCGAAGCTCGAGGTACCCGACCCCTCGCGGCTCGGCGTCGTCACCCAGACCACACTGTCGGTCGACGACACGCGCGACATCATGCGAGCGCTGGAGGATCGCTTTCCCGGGGTCCGGCTGCCGCGCAACGACGACATCTGCTACGCGACCCAGAACCGCCAGGACGCGGTCAAGACGCTCACTGAAGCGGCCGACGTGGTGATCGTGGTCGGCGCGCCCGAATCGTCGAACAGCAACCGACTCGCCGAACTCGCCGGACGCCGCGGCGCGCGCTCCTACATGGTGCAGGTCGCCGCCGAAATCGACCCGAGCTGGATCGCGGGAGCAACCTGCGTGGGCGTCACCTCCGGGGCCTCCGCACCGGAGGTGCTCGTGAGCCAAGTCCTCAAGCGCCTGAAAGAACTCGCAGCGGACGCTACGAACGTACGCTCGCTGCCGGAGTTCGACGAGGGCATGGTCTTCAAGCTCCCCCCGTCGCTGCGCTGACCGGCCGCGCCCGATGTCACCTTCCTCCGAAGAGCCGCCTTCCCCACACCTCAGCGAGACCGAGATCGAGGCCGTCGAGAACGCAGATCTCTCACCCGCGCTGCCGTCCGCCACGCTCGCAGCCGGCGCGACCCTGCCTGCGGGCGAAAATGTGCCGCACCGGCGTCATGGCTACGGCGAAATCTGGCAGCTGTCGTGGCCCGTGATGCTCGCGCAGGTGCTCGCGAACGCGGTCAGCCTGATCGACATTGCGATGGTGGCGCGCCTCGGCCCCGACGCCGTCGCCGCGGTCGGCTACGCGGCGCAGTTCTTCTTCCTGTCGCAATCGATGCTGTACGCGGTCGGTTTCGCGTGCGTTGCGCTGATGGCGCGCGCGATCGGTGCGGGGCAGCCCGAGCGTGCGCGGCAAGCGCTGGCCGCGTCGATCGGCGTCAACGTCGCCGCCGCGCTCACGATCATGGTCGTCGTACTCGCGAAACCAGCTGCGCTGCTCGACCTGCTCGGCGCCGAAGCACAGGTCGCCGCGCTCACGATCCCCTACCTCGAGCTGATGCTGTTGTCATCGATTCCGCTCGCCGTCTCGATGACGCTCGAGAGCGGCCTGCGGGCCGACCGCAACATGCGCCTCCCGATGCAGATCGCGGTGGTGGTCACCGTCGCAAAGACCACACTCAACTTCGGCCTGATCTTCGGCGCGTTCGGCCTGCCGCGGCTCGAGCTCGTGGGGGCCGGGCTGGCAACCGTCGCCTCACAGGCGATCGGCCTGCTCTGCTTCCTCAGCGTCGTGGTATTCGCGCGGCGCGACGCACCGATTGCACTGCGCCCGAGCGACTTTCTGCGCGCGCGGGCGCTGCTGAGCGAGGTCGTGCGAATCTCGCTTCCGAGTATCGGCGAGCGGCTTGCGATGAACCTCGCACTGCTCGCCTACTTCCGGATCCTCGCCGAATTCGGCACCTCGGCGATCGCGGCCTACACGGTCGGTATCCGCGTGCTGTCGTTCTCGTGGATCCCGGGTGTAGCCTTCGGCACCGCCGCGGCCACCCTGGTCGGCCAGGCGCTCGGGGCGGGCGACGTAGGGGCCGCACGCCGGGCGGGCTGGCGCACGACACGCGTCGCAATTATCGCCGCGATTTCACTCGGTGCAGCCTGCGCACTCGCACGCCTCCCGCTCGCCGAGATGTTCGCGACCGACCCCGAGACGGTAGCCGCCCTCGGACCATTCCTGCTCTGCCTCGCGCTGTGTCAGCCGTTCCTGCAGTCACACTTCACGCTTGGCGGCGCCCACCGCGGCGCAGGCGATACCTGGACCCCGTTCGTCGCATCCGCACTCGGCAATTGGCTGGTACGCGTGCCGCTTGCCGCGGTATTCGCGTTCGCGCTCGCGCTTCCCCTCGTGTGGGTCTGGTATGCGATCCTGTTCGACCACGCGCTGCGCGCGCTCTGGCTCGCGCGTTCGTTCAAGCGCGGCGGCTGGTCGCAGAGTGCAGTTGAGTCAGCCTGACGAGACGATGCGAAATTCGAGACAACCATCATCGCCGAGGTCGACCTCGACCCGGCCGCCCTTCGCCAGCTGACCGAAGAGTACGTCGTCGACGATACGGTCCTTGAGCTCGGTCTGGACCACGCGAGCCATCGGGCGGGCGCCGAAATTCGGGTCGTAGCCCTTCTTCGCGAGCCAGCTGCGCGCGGCGGGCGTGAGATCGAGCAAGACCTTGCGCTCGCGAAGTTGCTCGGCGACCTCGGTGATGAACTTCTCGACCACGCGCTCCATCACTTCGGGCCCGAGCGAATCGAACGATACGATCTCATCGAGCCGGTTGCGAAACTCGGGGCTGAACAACCGCTCGATCTCCTTGCGACCGTCGCCCGCGGCGCCGCTGCCGAACCCGATGCCGAGCGTCGTCATCTCGCGCGCACCCGCGTTCGAGGTCATGATCAACGTGACGTGCCGGAAGTCGGCCTCGCGACCCTGGTTGTCGGTGAGCGTGGCGTGATCCATCACCTGCAACAAGATGTCGAACACATCGACGTGCGCCTTCTCTATCTCGTCGAGCAACAACACGGTATAGGGGTGCTTGCGGATCTGCTCGATCAGCTGGCCGCCCTGGTCGTAGCCGACGTAACCCGGCGGTGCGCCGATCAGGCGCGAAACACTGTGCTTCTCCATGTACTCGCTCATGTCGAAGCGCAGGAACGGCACGCCGAGCGTCCTGGCGAGCTGCTTCGAGAGTTCGGTCTTGCCCACGCCGGTCGGCCCCGTGAAGAGAAAACAGCCGATCGGACGGTCGGGGCCCGACAATCCCGCACGGCCGCGCTTGACCGCGCGCACGACAGTCGAGATCGCCGCATCCTGGCCGAAGACCACACTCTCGAGTTCGCTCTTCAGGTTTTCGAGACGCTGCCGGTCGCTGCCGGTCGCACGCGTATTCGGGATGTTGGCCATGCGCGCAACCACGTCCTCGATATCGCGCACGCCCACGGTCTTGCGCCGCTTCGAAGCCGGGCGCAGCCGCACCGCGGCACCGGCCTCGTCCATCACGTCGATTGCCTTGTCGGGCAGGAAGCGGTCGTTCAGATGCCGGATGCCGAGGTCAACGCAGGCCTTGAGCGCGGGCACGGTAAAGCGCACTCCATGGTGTTCTTCGTAGCGCGGCGCAAGTCCCTGCAAGATGCGCACGGTTTCGGCCGCGGTCGGCTCCTTGATATCAACGCGCTGAAAACGCCGCGACAGTGCCCGGTCGCGCTCGAAGTGGCGATACTCCTGGTAGGTGGTCGAGCCCATGCAGCGCAGCTCGCCCGACGCGAGCAGGGGCTTCAGCAGATTCGAAGCGTCGATGGTACTGCCTTGCGCCGAGCCCGCACCAAGGATGGTGTGGATTTCGTCGATGAACAGGATCGGTTTCTCGCGCTCGTCGAGTGCTGCGATGAATGCCTTGAAGCGCTCTTCGAAGTCACCGCGGTAGCGGGTGCCTGCGAGCAACGCGCCGAGGTCGAGCGAAAAGATCTCGGCGGTCTGGAGGTCTTCGTGCACGCGGCCTTCGTGAATGCGCAGCGCGAGCCCTTCCGCGATTGCCGTCTTGCCGACGCCGGTCTCGCCGACCAAGATCGGGTTGTTCTTGCGGCGGCGCGCGAGGATCTGCACGATGCGGTCGAGCTCCGGACCGCGGCCGATCAGCGGGTCGAGCTTGCCTGCAGCCGCGCGTTCCGTCAGGTCGAGCGCATAGGCGCTGATGGGGTCCGTCGCGACCTCACCGGGCTCGCCCGCACCGATTTCGGAACCTGCCGGCGACGGCGAACCGCCACCGCGAATGCCCGTGAGCTTCGATTCACCATGCGAGAAGTACCGCAGCACATCGAGACGACTCACCTCCTGGGAGCGCAGCAGCAGCACCGCAAACGAGTCGGGCTCGTGAAACAGCGATGCGATCACGTCGCCGACGTCGACCTCGGATTTCTCGGCATTCTCGCAGTGCGAGACCGCGTGCTGGAGCACCCGATGAAACGCGAGTGTCTGGCGACTCTCGAACGGCTCGTCTCCAGGCACGGCCTCGAGGTCGTCTGCGAAGAACCGGTCGAGTGCATCGACGAGCGGCATGATCTGAGCGCCCGCGTGGCGAAGGATCTCTGCCGCACGATCGTGGTGCAGCAGCGCGTAGAGAAGGTGCTCGACCGTCACGTACGCGTGGCGGCGCGAGACAGCCTCGCGGTAGGCGGTCTGCAATGCCAGCTGCAATTCACGTCCGATCTCGCTCATTCCTTCTCCGCACCCGCGCGTAGTGGGTAACCACGCTCCTCGGCGGCGCGATGTACCGCCGCCACTTTCGTTTCCGCCACTTCGAGCACGTACACGCCCGCGACGCCAAGACCGGTCTTGTGGATCTGCAACATGATCTGCGTGGCCTGGGCGGGCCCCTTCCCGAATATCTGTTCCAGCACCGCGACGACGAACTCCATCGAGGTGTAATCGTCGTTATAGAGAATCACCTTGAAGCGCGAAGGCCGCGCGACCTCCGCGCGCTCGCGGGTCGCGACGCCACCTTCCCGCTCCCGTTCGGGATCCCGTATCCCGGGCCTGCCGCCGCCCGGCCCCGAAGGACCATTCGCCATGCCGGGAAATGTAGCAGCCCGGGGCGACTCAACTGCAGCGCCGGAGCGGCTAGAATCACGAGCGGATGTGGAAGATCGAAATGCTCGACGGCGTCGCGGAACTGCCTCGAGAGCAGTGGAACGCACTCGTCGCGGACGATTCGCCCTTCCTGGAATGGGACTGGCTGGCGTCTCTCGAGCAGGCAGAGGCCGTCGGAGAGGCCTCCGGCTGGCTGCCGAAGCCGCTGGTCGCGCGCGACGGCGACCGACTCATCGCGGCCTGCCCGCTCTACCTGAAGCACCACAGTGAGGGCGAGTTCGTATTCGACTGGGACTGGGCCGACGCCGCGCTGCGCGCAGGGATCCGCTACTACCCGAAGCTGCTGGTCGGTGTCCCCTTCACGCCGGTCAAAATCTGCGACCGCAACGACCTGTCGGGCGTACACGTAAACTTCACGCGCCACGATGAGTGCGAGCCACTGGACCGCGCCGGCTACCAATTGCGAGTCGGAATTCAATACCAGTGGCACAATCACGGCTACTCGAACTTCGACGACTACCTCGCACGTTTCCGCAGCAAGCGACGCAACCAGATCCGCCGCGAGCGGCGCGAAATGTTGGAACACGGCGTCGTCATCGAAGTGCTCTGTGGCGACGAAATCGACGATGCGCTGTTCGAGCCGATGTTCGATTTCTACCGTTCCACCATCGAGACGCACTACTACGGCCGACAATACCTGAACCGCGCTTTCTTCGAGCTGCTGCGCCAGCGCTTCAAGAACCGGCTCTGCTTCGTCATTGCGCGACAGCACGATGAAGTGATCGCAGGAACCCTGAACGTCGTGAAGGGTGGCGTATTCTATGGACGCTACTGGGGCGCGACACGTCCCCTACGCCACCTGCATTTCAATGTCTGCTACTACGCCGCGATCGAGTACTGCATCGCGGCAGGAATCCACCGCTTCGAGCCGGGAGCCGGCGGCGACTACAAATTCCTGCGCGGCTTCGACGCGCAACCCACCTACAGCCTCCATTACTTGCGCGAGCAGCGGCTCGCCGACGCAGTATCGAGATTCCTCGCATCCGAACGCCGACACGCCGACGATGCAATCCGTCAGTTACGCGACCAGAGCGCCCTGAAACCGGGAAACTGATCGCTGTGCCCGAGCATCCAATCCTCGTGACCTTCGAAGCACGGCTGCAGGGCACTCAGCTCCGAACGTTTGCGCTCACGCTCACCGCTATCGCGCTTGTGGCTGCCTCCGCTCACGCTGAATCTCTCGACGAGGCGCTCTATGCGAGGATCCTCTCGAAGTACACGCGTGATGTGCCCGACACCGCCCGTGTTCGCGTCGACTACAGCGCCTTGAAGCACAGCGACGAGTGGCCCCACCTGCTCACGAACCTCGCCCACGCAAATCCCACAGCGCTGCCGTCGCGCGAAGAACGGCTGGCATTCTGGATCAACGCCTACAACATCCTCGCGATCCAGGTCGTGCTCGATCACTACCCGATCGACGATATCCGAGAGGCCGGAAGCCTGATCCGCCCGGTATGGAAGCGCACGGCCGGCGTCATAGGGGGTCGGAGCGTCAGCCTCGGATGGATCGAGCACGAGGTGCTGAGGCCGATGGGTGAGCCGCGAATCCACGGGGCGATCGTATGCGCATCGGTGTCGTGCCCGGCGCTCAATCGCGAACCCTTCAGCGCCGTGCGCCTCGACGCCGACCTCGATGACGCGATGCAGCGCCTGCTCACCGACCCAGACAAGGGGCTGCAGGTCGATCGCGACGACAACAAGCTGCGGCTGAGCCAGATCTTCAAGTGGTTCCGCGACGATTTCGACGCACACGGGGGCGTGCTCGGAGTCGTTGCGCGCTACGCAACGCCCGAGGCGCGCCGCTGGCTGGAACGCCATCCCGAGCCACGACTTCGCTACCTCGACTACGACTGGCGGCTGAACGACGTCGCACGAGCGCCCTGATCCGGAGGCGGCAGCGGCCAACCGGCGCCAGCCGCCTCGGCGCAATGCCGCGATCAGCGGTCATGGCGGGAACCCCAAAGACGATCCGCCCCTTTTCAAAGCCGGGCGCATCCACTAGTTACGGCCTGTGGACATTGATACCGGACTTCACCAACTGCGGCGCAGCTGGCGCGAGAGCGACCCGAACCTGCGGCGTCACGTGCTGCTGCTGGTCGCGATGACACTCACACTCGCCGTCCAGATCGCGGTGTGGCTCTGGTACGTCGACGATGCTGCCATCAGCTTCAGCTTCGCCCGCAACCTCGCAGACGGCCACGGGCTCGTCGCCCAGGCGGGTGGCGAGCGGGTCGAGGGCTACTCGAACCCGCTTTGGGTAGCACTGCTGTCGCTGTGGGAGTGGATCGGGATCAACGGCTTCGTTTCGTCGAAGCTGATGGGTGCGGCCTTCGGCGTCGCGACGATTCCGGCCGTGTGGGCAATTGCGCGTTTTTCACGGCCGGACCGGGACGAAGGCGTGCCGCTACTGGCGGCGTTCGCGTTGGCGACCAACGTGCAGTTCGGTATCTGGGCAACTTCGGGCCTCGAGAATTCGCTCTTCTGCCTGCTGCTCGCGGCGGCGATCTGGCGCACGCTCGTCGAGACCCGCACGCGCGGCTTCCCGTGGTCCGCGTTGCTGTTCCTCGGGGTCGCGCTCACTCGGCCCGAAGGAATCGTCTACGCGGCACTCGGCGGCTTCGCCGCGATGGGATTCGCGTTGCAGGACGGTCGCGGCCTGCGCCCCACGCTTTTCTGGCTCGTGGTCTTCTTCCTTCCCTTCGGCGCCTACCACGCGATCCGCTTCGACTACTTCGCGTGGACATTCCCCAACACCTACTACGCGAAGCTCGGCAACCGGACTGCGGCCCCGCTCGACTGGGACGCACGCGGCTGGACCTACGTGCGACGGTACGCGGGTCTGTCGTTCCCGAAGGGTTCACCCGGACCAGGCCTCGGGCAGGGTTACCTGCTGCCCTTGTACCTGATCGGACTGCTCGGAGCCGCTGGCCGCCGCGGCTGGCTCGCGGCCGCACTCGCCACCACGCTGTTGTTGCTGCCTGGACCGCCCGAACTCGAGCTGCTGCCCTCGCTCGACCCGGGCGAATGGCTCGTGAGCGCGGGAGTGTTCTCCGACGCAGCGCAGTGGCAGCAGATCCGCGTGATCCTGCTGATCGCACTCGCGCTGGCCGCGCCGTTCGGGGCGCTGCGACACACGGGCGGACGAGCGCTCGCGCTGTGCTGGGGCATGGCAGTGATCTCGCTCGCGTTCACGATCGGCTCGAACGGTGACTGGATGCGCGGCTTCCGCTGGTTCTCCTTCCTCACAGTTCCGGCCTCCGTGCTCGCGGCGGCGGGCGCAGGCGAGCTGCGCGACTGGGCGCGTCGCAACGCGCCTCTTTCGGCCTCGGGCACCCGCATGGCGAGCACCGCGGTCGTGATCGCGCTTTCGGCCGCGTTCGTGGTGCCTCAGGCCAGGCACATGCTCTGGTTCACGCGTCACGCGCCCGTCAGTTCGTCTTCCGTCATGCTGCGAGTCGACTACCTCGACCACCTGATGGACACCCTCCACCTCGAGCATGCCGTTGCGCTCGACGTCGACATTGGTGCCCACATCTACTGGTCGCGCGCAAGAATGGTCGACATGGCGGGACTGATCGACGTCCCGATTGCACGCCACGGTTTCGCGAACGAGTTCATGAACGAATACCTGTTCCGAGAACACCGCCCCGACTTCGCACACGTGCATGGGTCATGGGAAAAGAAGATCAAGCTCCGGGAACACGACGAGTGGCCGGAGCAGTACGTTCGGTTGCCGGGCTACATGAGTCCCGGTGGCGCCATCCATTCGGGAAGCAGTGTCCGGCGAGACCACCTGCTTCGCCCGGAGTGGCTGGGACCGCCCGGGCGACGCGTCAGCTTCCGCAACGGAGCGACGCTTTCGGGCTTCATCCTGCCGGGGCTTCCGAGTGCGCCAGGTCTCGAGCTGTTCGTCGGAGTCGGACTCGAACAGGCTCCAGGACCGAACGAGCCGCCCGCGGGGGCGAACGATGCAGGCACAGCGAATGCCGAAGAACCCGTGAAGGCCTGGTATCAGCTCGAGATCTTCCTCGCGAACGCATCGGGCGTAGTCGCACACCGGGTCGTCACGCCCGGGTACGGCTGGGTGTCGCCATCGGACTGGCGCGAAAACGAGGTCTTCCACGGTCGCTACACCTTGCCGCTGCCTACGAACCTGCCGCCCGGCAAATACGACCTCGGCTTCTTGATCCGAGATGATCACGGTCACGTCGTCCCTCCGCTCACACCCAACCGTCGGGTACCGACGCGACACGACGCTGCGGTTTTCGGTGGCACGCACGGCACACCGGCACGGCTCGCCACGGGTGAAGTGCGCTACCCGAACGCCGTCACCTTGGCTCCCTACGCATTCGCGCTGGACCGCAACCGCGCGAACCTCGCTGCGGCACAACGACTCGCGGCCGAACGCCACTGCGAAGGAGCGGAAAACCGATTCGAGCGCGTGCGCCGACGCATGGTCCACCAGCACGATCGGCCGGAACCAGAAGATCCCGCAACTCGCCGTGCAATCGCAGAATGCTGGGTCGCGCGCGCCGCGGAGTCCGACCGCCGCGAACTCCAGGTCAGCTGGATCGTGCGCGCGCGGCAGCTCGACCCGACGGCACCCACGTTGAAGACGACCGCGCGTGAGATCGCCGCGGGCTTCTTCGAGGCAGGCGCCGAGGCACGGGAGCGCGAGGACTGGGAAACGAGCTACAGCCTGTTCTCGTCCGCAGTGCGAGCAGATCCACGGCTCGCCTGGGCGCGCCGCTACGCCGAGGAGGCGCGGATCCAGCGCCTCGGCCTCACGACGCCGGTTCGCGCATGGTGACGAACTCCTCCGCGGTTCGCGCATGGTGACGAACTCCTCCGCGGAGGTCGGGTGGATGCCGATCGTCGCGTCGAACTGGGCCTTGGTGGCTCGACACTTCACCGCGATCGCAATTCCCTGAACAATTTCACCGGCGTCGGGACCCACCATGTGGCAGCCAACCACCCGGTCGCTTGCCCGGTCGACGATGAGCTTCATCATCGTCGTCTCGTCGCGCCCGCTGAGCGTGTGCTTGAGTGCGCGGAAGCGGCTGCGGTAGATCGCAACGTCACCGTAGCGTTCCCGCGCTTCCTGCTCGGTCGCGCCGACACTGCCGATCGGAGGCTGGCTGAAAACCGCCGACGGCACGTCCTCATGATCGGCTCGTGCCGGTTCACCGCCGAAAAGCGTCTTCGCAAGCGCCATCGCCTCCGCGAGGGCAACCGGCGTGAGGTTGATGCGATCTGTCGCGTCACCGACCGCCCAGATACTCGCCACACTCGTGCGGGAGTACTCATCCACCACCACCGCTCCTCCCGCGTTCAGCTCGACGCCAACTTCCTCGAGCCCGAGATCGGCAACCAGCGGTCGGCGGCCCGTCGCATAGAGAATCAGATCCGTCTCGATCCGCGACCCGTCCTCGAGAGTTGCAACCAGGCCCGCCGGCGTCTTCGTGATCTTCGCCGGGTTCGATTCGAAGCGCAGATCGATCCCCTTGTGCAGCATGCCCTCCGCGAGCGTCGTACGCACGTCGTCGTCGAATCCTCGCAGGAACAGCGGCCCGCGGTAGAGCTGCACGACTTCGACTCCAAGGCCGTGGAAGATCCCGGCAAACTCGACCGCGATGTAGCCACCCCCGACGACCAATGCGCGCCGTGGCAACGATTCCAGTTCGAAGACTTCGTTCGACGTGATCGCGTGCTCGATCCCTTCGATCGCGGGCAGCGACGGCCAGCCGCCCGTCGCAACCAGGATATTCTCAGCACTCACGCGTCGACGCTCGCCCCCTTCGAGTTCGATCTCGACGGCGTGGGGATCGACGATGCGCGCGCGGCCTTCGGTCCGAACCACGCCCGCGTCGTCGAGAAGCCCGGCGTAGACGCTGTTCAAGCGTTCGATCTCTCGGTCCTTGTTCGCACGCAAGGTCGGCCAGTCGAAGCGCCTCTCGCCCACCGTCCAGCCGAAGCCGGCTGCATCCTCGAAATCCTCGCGATAATGTGCCGCGTAAACGAACAGCTTCTTCGGGATGCAGCCCACGTTCACGCAGGTACCGCCGAGGTAACGCTCCTCTGCGATTGCGACGCGCGCACCGAACCCCGCCGAGATCCGGGCGGCGCGAACACCCCCTGAGCCCGCACCGATCGCGAACAGGTCGTAGTCGTATTCGGGCATCCCCTCTCCTCGAGTTGCTGCCGGGGGATGCTACCGCAAGCAACCACCGCGGCATCACGAACTCAGCGATGTGAGCGGGCGGACACCAGCAACAACACCACGCCGGCAACGAACACGGCGGCGTTGGGAAACCAGATCGCCGGAACGGGTGAAAAGTGTCCGCTGCGCGCGGCGTCGTAGCAGAAGATGAACAGCGCGTAGTAGCCCCCAAGCAGCAGCAACGCAGCGAAAAGACCTCTCGCGCGGCTGCCGACGAACCCGAAGACCGCGAGTGGCACTCCGATGATCGAAAAAACGAACGGCGTGAGCGGAACTGCGAACAGGCGCTGGAAGTGGGATTCGTAGTGCCGCGCCTTCCGGTATCTGAGCTGCAGCTTCAGGTCGCTCGAACCCTTGGCCTCTACCACCGATAGAAGTTCAGCGGCGCTGAGTTCGTTCGGCCGGAATCGCCACTGCTCGCCCACGAGTCGTGGCGCGGGGAATGCGTACTCGAACTCTTCGAACGAGATCCGATGCTCGTCGATCTCCTCGTTCGGGTACGCTTCCATGCGAAGATCGCCGTCGGCGAGCGTAAGCCGCAACATTCCCGAATCCGGGTCGAACGAGTACTCCGCCGACTCGGCGAAGATCAGCAGTGAATTCGACTCGCTGGTGTCGTCGAAGATCATGATTCCACCAAAGAAACCGTCTCCAAGGTGGCTCTGGGTGAGGACCGTGCGGTCGCCGAAGCGCTGGAAGTGCCCGGGCTCGATCACCGCACCGCGCGACAGCACCTGGCGCCGAAGCACCTCGATCTGCTTCCAGGCACGGTGCTCGAATCCGATCGACACGACCGCAGACAACAGCGAGAACAGCACCCCAACCGCAATCACGGGTCGCACCAGCGCGAACACGCTCATCCCGCAGGCCTGCAACGCGAGAATCTCGCCGTCGCCGTGTAGCCGACCCATTGCAAGCAACAACCCGATCACGAACGCGATCGGCAGCGCAAAGCTCACGACGAGCAGGAGCACCCAACCGAACACACTGATGAGATCCGTCGCAGTCACGCCAACCACCGCGAAGTCGTCGACCAGTTCGAGCACGTTCGGGATCAGAATCACCGGGACGGCCGCGAGTGCGGCGAGCACGGTGTAGAGCACGACCTCGGTCGCGACGTAGCGCGAGACATGACTCGGTCTCAGCATCGCAGAATCCTACCCGGCCACGTGACCAGCCACGAATCGACGCGGCAGGAATGAACGATGACCCTCTCCCCTCTTCATCACCGCTAGCATACCGCCGCCCGGAGCCGACGGAGTCGTTCGATGGAAGCCGATCTCAGCGCGCATTTCCTCTGGAATATCGACCCGGTGATGTTCAGCGTCGTGGGCCGCGACATCCGCTGGTACAGCTTCTTCTACTTTCTCGTCTTCCTGACCGGCTACATGCTGTGGCACTGGCAGATGCGACGCGGCGGCCACGGCGAAGTGGCGACCAGCCGTCTACTGCTGTGGATGCTCGTCGGACTGCTCGTGGGCGCCCGACTCGGCCACTGCCTCTTCTACGAACCCGAGTTCTACTTGAGCCACCCACTCGAGATTCTCAACCTCAGCCGCGGCGGTGTGTCGAGCCACGGGGGTACCATCGCGATCTTCCTGACGCTCTACCTCTACTCGCGGCGATACGAGTACTCGTTCCCAGAGATGGCTGACCGGATCAGCTTCGCCACGATGTTCGGCGCCGCTCTCGTACGCTTCGGGAATTTCTTCAACTCCGAGATCGTCGGCCGCGAGTGGTACGGGCCGTGGGCGGTGCGCTTTCCGCGCTTCACCGCGCATATCCAGGAGGTGTGGGAGCGATCGAACGGACCACTCGACTGGACCGCTCAGCCGCTGCCGCGCCACCCGGTGCAACTCTACGAAGCGCTCGGAATCTGGTGTGTGCTGGCCGTGCTCTTCATCGTCGATCGCCGCTACGGCGAGAATCGCCCACGCGGCCTGCTCGCCGGACTCTTCTGCGGCCTGTATTTCGCGATTCGCTTCAGTGTCGAATTCTGGAAGGAATACCTGCGCTTCCACGAATTCGTCCCCGACGCGGCTCAGCAGGTGATCCGGGTGATTCCGACCGCGGGCCTCACTCTCGGTCAATGGCTGAGCCTGCCCTTCATCGCAATTGGCGTCACGATCTGGTTCTGGGCACTGCGAGCGCGGCTGCCCGCCGCACAGCTCTCGCGCTGGGACGACGCGGAAGCTCTGGTCGCGCAGCGGCCGAAACGCAGCTAGACCACGCATCACCGCGGTGCGGCGCCATGAACCGCCGGTACGTCATTGCGGTGCCGCGCCATGAAGATAGGCGGCGAAGTCCATCCCCAGCGCGACACCCACATGAACGATGATCCCGCCGATGATCGATCGTGTCCGGAGCGCGATCACGCCGAGGATGTAGCCGGCGAAGATCGATCCGATCGCTTCTGGAACGGGCTTTCCGAAATGCCAGAACGCATACAGCGTAACCATCGGCATCAGGACGGCCCGCCCGAGGAATCGCTCGAGGCCGAGCAGCAGGAAGCCACGAAAGAACAACTCGATCGCGACATAGCGCAGCGCATGGCTGGCTTCGTAGGTGCCGTACCTCACGACCGAGGAGATGCCGAGAGCCGCTTCGGCATGGCTCCCGCGATAGTCCGGGTAGGTATCGAGAAATGCCGGCCGGAACGACGCCCAGACAACCAACGGCGCCATCACCAACAACATGAATACATAGGGCCGAGCATCGAAGCCCCGGACGGTGAGCCCGTAGAAAACTCCCGGGCGATCGTCGATGAAGCGTCGATACACCAGGATCGGCAGTATCAATGCGACCACCCGGTCGAGATTCCAGAGGCACTTCCCGGCCCAATTGACGACCGGATCGGGGAGATCGAGTGCAGCGACCAACAGCTTCGGAAGATTCGTCGAGTAATTGTCCAGCGCCATCGCGAAGATCGCGAAGGCCGTGACGCCCCAGAACGCGGGCGACCGCAGCAGGTGTGTGCCCCGACCGAAGAAAGCAGCCGCGAAAACTGCAAAATAGTAGGCAAAGCCGTAGAAGGCCGCGAAATAGAGGATGCCGAGCGGGCTCTCGAGTGTCGGGTTCAGGATCTCGCGCTTGAAATCCAGGCTGAAGTTGAGCGTGAAGCTGATGGCCAGAAAAACCGCGATACTGAGATAATAACCAAGGTGAAAGTCCTCCTTCAGATACTCCTTCAGATACTCGACCAGCTGTTTCACCGGCGCCTCCAGCGCCGACCATCCCGGATCTCGAGCGCGCACGCCACACAGCGAACGCAGGTGCTATCCATCGCGCATGCCCATCGGCGAACCTGCCATCCGGCTCGACGCGCCGCTACCGCGCGGATCGCTCGCACTCACGTGTGCACTGCACGCGGCCGTATTTGCCTGGGCCATGCAGACTCTCCCGTGGAACGACTGGACCGCCTTCGCTGTTGCAGCGGGTGCGCTTGCCTCGCTGCACGCGGCAACCGCCATGGCTGCGCTGATTGGTGCCGCATGGCTGCGACCAATCTGGCGCGCACTCGCAATCGCGTCGCTGCTCTTCCTGGCCTGGTGCGTCTGGCAGGTCGCTGTCAGCGCGGTCTTCCTCGCCAGCCTGTACGAAGGGCTCGGACATGGCGTGGCAGCCCGGCCGCGCGCCGTCCGCGCGCACCACGACCCTCGGCGTCCTCGTACTCGGCGCGCTGGCCGCGGGCGGGCTTCTGCACGCCGCAGCCGCAGCCTCTGCACGGCCGATCGGAAACGGCCTCGCGGATCCGGCAGTGCTCGTCGAACACGCAATGCGTTGGCTGCCGGATTGGGATGCGTTGCCGCCACCAGCACCGGACCAGCAGGCTGCGCTCGACCCGAACCTTCCGGCCCACTGCGATCGCTCGCTGCTGCACGAAGACGCGCTGCAGACCGTCGTGGTCCACTACCTCGCAGAGGCTCCGAGCGGCACCGAGGCCCGCGCCTACTGCGCCCAGGGACATGGACCCGATTTCGAGCAATCCCTTCGCACACGGCTGCAGAGCGAAGCGCTGCAGCGGCCGCTCAAGATCGACTGGATCCACGCGGCCGCGCCGCTCGGCTCAGGCTTCGCGCACATCGCACCGCTCGGGCTTCGCCCCGGGCTCGACGGCGTGTGCCTCGGCCCGCGCTGCCTGATGCCGTGGCAGTTGCTGCTCGCTGACCGCTTCCGCGCGATCCATCCGCTTGCCGAGGTACCGGATCTACAGTTCGGTTTCTCGGCCGAGGAAATTCGAGCCGTACTTGCGGCGGAAGACGGTGCGGTAGCCGGCAGCACGGCGTGGGTACGGATCGAGGTGAAGAGTTTTGTCGTCGATGGCTCGGGACAGCTGCAGCAACTCGATCGGCTCCGCAGCGCGAAGCCGGCGCGCGACCCGGATCGATTCGCACGCGCCGCTCGGATGGCGGAACACCACGTCGGCTACGCGCAACGCCGGAGCGGACGGTTCCGCTACGCACAGATGCCCACGACGAAGTACTCGCGAAAGTACCGCCTGAATCTGCCGCGTCAGGCCGGCACCACGCTCGTGATGTGCGAGCTCGGGCAGGATCGGGAAAGCAGCGAACGGGTCGCCCTCCGATCCCTCGAGCGCATGGCCGACAACGAAGTCCGCAGCGGCGAGCATTCGTTCCTTCTGGGCGAGCGCGAGCAGCGAGTCGCGGAGCTGCGCGACAGCGCGCTGCCGTTGGCCGCCTACTTGGCCTGCCGCGAGCGTGTCGGTGAATCGTTCGACGCGCTGACAGATCGACTCGGGTCGGGGATCCTGGCGCTCCAGCGTCCCGACGGGAGCTTTGCACCGGAATTCGACCTCGATCGAGGTGAGGCGCTGCCGGGAAACGCGCCATTATACGTCGAGGGGCAGGCCATTCTGGCACTGACACTGCTCGAACGACGGGCCGCAGCACACGATGCCGCGGCTCACGAGCGGATTCGCGACGCGGTCGAACACGCGATGCATTTCGTCTCGCACCAGTATTGGGACCACCCGTTGCGCGAATTCTTCTTTCTCGAGGAAAACTGGCACTGCCTCGCGGCTCGCGCAGCGCTCGGCCACCACAGAAACACCGATTACGAGCAGTTCTGCCTCGACTACACCCGCTTCCGCTCGCGCTTCGCACTCCCGCCGGGGAGTGGTGTCGCTCACGATTTCGTCGGTGGGCTGGGCTTCGGCAACCTGTTCGCGCCCCAGACCGTCCCCACCGCGGGCTTCGCAGAAACGCTTGCAGCGGCGATCGAGATCCACACGGCCCGCGGATCGAACGCCACGCTGGAACGTGAACTGCTCGAACGAGCACTGGATTTCCTGGTCGACCAGCAGTGGACCCTCACCAGCTGCTTCGCGTGCCCGCGGCCAAGCCAGATCGTGGGTGGATTCTCGGAATCCCCGACCTCCCCGCGCCTGCGAATCGACTACACACAGCACGCCTGGGCGGCGATCGGCCACGGCGCCCCGCTTCTCGCAGCGGAGCCGACCGCCCGATCGGCCGACCGAGCTGGGACCAACCCGCAACCGGCGTTCTGATTGCTCACCACCAGACCGATTCCGCTTGCATCAGGGAATTGGCTAGGGGACACTGGGGCCGATTCAACGTAGGCAATGACCCGCTCCGGTCCGAGGATCGAACGGGGCCCAGCTACCGAGGCGCCCGAAATCCACGTTTCGGTCGCACAGGGGGGATGATGCGAATTCAGATGCAGCGACAGGGTAATTCCGTCTGGAAGTTCCTGGTGATGGCGTTCACCGCCATCGCTCTCGCCGTGGTGGCACTACCCGGCTGCGGAGACGACACGAGCAGTTCGGGGGATGATACGGATTCGGAATCGGAATCGGACGGTTCACCGCCGGATAGTGACTCCGAACCAGTATAAAGCCCGGACTCCAGACCAACCCGACCGGGTCGATGGTTCCACTCGCGGCCGGACGATCATTCGTCCGGCCGCGCCTGTTTCCGCACCACCGCGGCACCGTCATCGGCGATAGCCGGGTTCGGGTCGAGGCGGATCACGCGCGGGACACCGCCCTCGATCTGCCAGGTCGGGCCGTTCGAGTTGGAGGTCCAGATCCTCCCCTTGTCGTCGAAGTCGATCTCCCGCGTGTAGCTGACGCGTGTCGGCAGCGGGTAGATGGAGAAGCGCTCGAGGTCGGGCTCGAAGCGGATCAGGCTGTCGCTGTTGGTGCCGCAGATCCAGACGTCGTCGTTGCGGCGGTCGACGTTCAGCGCGTACGGAACTTCGCTGCCGAGCGGCTCGATCGGCAGCTCCCAGTGGTCGAATTTCCGCGTTCCCAAGTCGAAACGCGCCACCAGATTGCCCGAGAAGCTCGGAATCCACAGGTGCCCCGCTGAATCGAAACGCAGCCGCCGCGGCGTAGGGAACGGCGTGGGGATCATCTCGATCTCGAAGCTGTGCGGGTCGATACGGCCGATTTTGTGCTCGTTCAGCTGGCTGAACCAGACCCCACCGTCCGGCGCGATATCGATCCCGTACGGGATCGGCATCGTGATTCCATCGGCTTCGCCGGCCGCGCCGCGCAGGTCGACATGGCGGCCGGCCCACAGCAACAGCGGCAGCGCGCGCAGCACGAGCGACTGAGAGAAATTCCTCGCCGGCAGCCGAAACTCGCGCTGCTCGCCGGTTGCAGGATCGAACATGCCGACGTGATTCGAAGCGGCAATCGTGTACCAGATGCGCCCACGCGGGTCGAAGCGCAGCGTATGCGGGTAATAGCCGTGCTCGAGTTCGTGCACCTCGAAGCTCTCGGCCTGTGGATCGAAGCGCGCGAGTCGGTTGCCGAGCGCGAGCGTGATCCAGACCGAGCCGTCCGGCGCGTGTTGGAGAGAATGCGGCCCAACGCGGGCGTTGCTCGTCGGCGTGAGCGGCCTGTCGACCACGGCAAACGCCCCGCCCAGCGGCAGGTCGCCCTGTGGCAGCAGCCATTGCTCGCGCCCGCCACCCGGGACCCTCGGGTCGAGCCGGTAGAGCATGTCCTCGCTCATGTCGACGGAATAGAGCCTGCCGTCCGGGTGGAACATGACGTCGTGCTGCACCGACGCTCGGCCGCCGAGCTCCCACTCCTCTACGATCGCCCGGCGGACTCTGGGCGGCGGTGGCGGCGCGAAGCCCGGCTCGTCCATGCCGCGCGTGAGGATGGGCACCGCGTGAGCGGGATCGTAGGCGGCGTTGAAGACCCCGGGGATCTTCTCACGCAGGTCCTTCGACACCATCCCGCCCATGCGCCCCATCAGCATGAGCAGCTTGCGCCACTCTTCATCGGAACGAACCCGGCGCGTGGCCCAGTTCCCCTGCTGGTGGCAATAGGTGCACTGTTGCTTCAGCTCTTCGCGCTGCGCGCGATCTTCGATCGCGTCCAGGACCAACGCGTACCAGTAGTTGGCGGGCAACTGGGCCGCAACCGCAGCGGGGTCGGTCTCGCGCTCGACGACGAGGTCGAGACCCGGCACGAGGTTCACGTCGTCGAAACTCGAATCCTTCCAGCCGATACGCCGCACACGCACCGCGAATGGCCCCTCGCCGCGAATCGCGGGTGTGCGAAAACGCCCTTCGTCATCGCTGAAGACCGTGATGCTGTGAGCGGGCCGGCCATGCGCGAACGACACCATGGCGCCGACCACGGGAGCGCCGGTCGCATCGTGGACGCGGCCCGCGGCGCTGCGCGGCATCGGGTTCGAGCCGGACGCGGCCTGGGGCGCGGACGCCGCGACGAGGAAAACGAGCCCGAGCAGGGCCCGGCGCACGAATGGCATCAGCGAAAAACGATGCATGGGCAGCGCAGAACCTCCTGGCTTCGGTGCTCTCCGGCATCTTACCCGGGCCGCGGCGAGCACGCCGGGGGCGTGGGTCGACCCGAGCCCGATGCGCACGTACAGTGCGCTCGAGAAGCCCCTTTCGAGCAACGGCCGGGACTGGAGTGGCGATGCAGATCCATGCGGGGATGGACCAACGAATGCCGCTCGCGCAGGTCGGCGCTTACGCGCGCCGCGTCGAGGCCATCGGCTTCGACGGTCTCAACGTCCCCGACGCGGTCCACGATGGACTGCTGACCGCAACCATCGCACTCCGAGAGACGACACGACTGCAGGTTGCGACGAGCGTCCTGGTAGCTTTCCCGCGCAGCCCGATGAACGTCGCGCACGCGGCCTGGGACCTGCAGGCATTCTCCGGGGGACGATTCGAACTCGGACTCGGGACCCAGGTTCGCGGCAACATCGTCGGCCGCTACAGCACGCCCTGGGAGCCGCCGGTCCCGCGCATGCGCGAATACGTGCACGCGCTCCGCTCGATCTGGAACTGCTGGCAGGAAGGCGGCCCACTCGATTTCCGGGGATCGTCGTATCGCTTCACGAAGATGCAACCGTTCTTCAACCCCGGCCCGATCGAACACCCGGAGATCCCGATTCTGCTCGGAGCCGTCGGGCCGAAGATGACGCGACTCGTCGGCGAGGTCGCGGACGGCATGATGAGCCATCCGACCAACAGCGCGCCGCGCTACCTGCGCGAGGTCGCAATTCCCGAGATCGAGGCCGGTGCGGACGCGGCCGGGCGCGAGCGAACGCGGGCGACCTTGATGGCGGCGGGCTTCGTCGCCACCGGCGCAACCGTCGAGCAGGTGGCCCGCGAACGTGAGAGCATTCGCGAGCTGCTCGGCTTCCTGTACTCGACTCCCGCCTACTGGCGCAGCCTCGAACTCTACGGCTGGGGCGACATCGGCCGAGAACTGCACCAGCTGACACGCGAAAGCCGTTGGGCCGACATGGCCGGCAGAGTCCACGACGAGATGCTCGACACCCTCGTCCCGCAGGCGCCCTATGACGAGATCGACTCGGTCTTGCATCGTTGGTACCACGGCATCACGGATCGAATCACGTTCCCGGTACCGGACGACCCGGACGACGACGATCGCGCCGCCGCGGTGCTGGCGCGACTCCACGCCGACCAAAGCGCTTGATTCGGCTGCCCCACCACCCTGCCAGGGTGTATGCTCGGCGCGTCGCACGAACGGGGATACCGTGGAGCTGCCGCAGAATTACTTCGACGATCTCGGCCGGGCCGCTTTGCGATTCGCCGGGGTTACGGCCCTGCTCACAGCGCTCTACTTCGCGCTCCGAGCGCACCTCAAACGCGACCGGCTCGCGCGCGCGTTCCGCTGGTCGCTGCTCGCCCTGATCTACGTGATCGTATCGGCCGTGGTGTTGAATGCGTTCATGACACGCTGGGGCTTCCGAGGCGATGCATCGAACCACGGCTTCGTACAGATGCTCGAGCACGAGGCCCACCGCCCGTTCAGCTACCGCGTGCTGAGCCCGGCGATCGTCAACGCCGGGGCTGCGCTGGTTCCAGGCCAGCTGCGAGCGCGCTGGCAGCCGTGGCTGCTCGAGAAGTCACCGCTGCTGCGCTACCGAGCGCCATACGAGAGCTGGAACCCCGACAAGGCGCTCAAGTGGCACGTTGCGTACGGGTACTTGTTCGCCTGCTTGCTGGCCGCACTATTCGCCGCCCGCGCACTCACCCGCACCTCCATCTCCGCCTCACCCCTGTTCGCCGACTACGCGCCCGCACTCGCGCTGCTGCTGTTACCGCTCACATTCTTGCGCGGTGGTTACTTCTACGACTTTCCCGAGCTCGCCTTCCTGTTCGGCTGCACCTTGTTCGCCGCGAAGGGGCGCTGGACCGCGTTCGCAATCCTCTACCCGCTCGCGATCCTCAACAAGGAGAGCAACATCCTGCTCGTGGTCACCTTCCTCGCATTTGCGGCGTCTCGTCTGCCGCGGCGAAGGCTGCTGATACACGCCGGCAGTCAGTTCGCCGTCGGGGTGCTGCTGGTCGCGACCGTTCGCTTCGTATTCCGGGATGCCGGCGGCGGCGCGGCTCAGCCCTGGTTTCCGCTCAACGTGTTGTTCTTCCTGAGCCCCGAGTGGTATGCCAAGTTCTTCACTCCGTTCGCGCCGCTGATCCCGATTCCACGTGGAATCAACGTCTTTTCCCTCGCCCTACTCGCCTTCATGGTCGCTTGGCGCTGGCCCGCCAAGCCGACCCCATTGCGGCGCCTGCTGCTCGCCAATGCAGCGACCACCCTGCCGCTGTATCTGTTATTCGGCTTCCTGGACGAGATCCGCGCATTGTCGCTGCTGTTCCCCGCGCTCTTCCTGCACGGTTGCTGGGCACTCAACGACGTCTACCGCGAGAACGAACCGAAAACTCAGACCGCCGAGCGTTAGAAGAAGCGGTAGACGCCGATCATGAACTGCATGGTGTTGATACCATCGTTCGGATGTTTCGTGTCGGCGTTCGAGATGTGCTGCCAGCGGACCTCGGTCGTGAGCGTGGTCCGGTCGCCGATACGCCAGTGCGAGCCCGCACCCGCGCCGACGTTGAATGCGAAGCCGTCCGCCTGGCGTCCGAGATCAAAATCGATGCCGAGCACACCAAGATTGGCTTCGATGTACGGCACCGCGATACGCGAGAACAGGAAGTTGTAACGCAGCGACGTCCCGCCACCGCCGCCGAATCCAAAGTGTGGTTCGGCGTTGAAGAGGAAGGCGAGTTCGAACAGCACGTCGACGTTGCCGCGAAGGAAGGAATCACCGCCGATCGGATCGATGACGCCAACTCCGAAGCGCGGAATCAGCGTCGCCATGCGGACATCACCCAGGACCGCGCTCAGCTGCTTGTTCTTGTCCGATCCGAAGCGGAATCCGTGACCGTAGCCGGCCGTCGCACCGATGTGCTTCGAGCCCTTGTGGAAGTTGTCGCGGATGTCGGGCTCCGCAGGCCCCTCGGCGCGCGCGGCAGCGAACGGCGCGATGAGTAGAGCACATGCAACGATCCCACCGAACATCCAGCGACTTCGGATTACAGGGTTCGGACGCACTCACCCCTCCCATCGATCTCGTGGTCAGTGGATCGATCGACCCATGCGATCCCGACCTTAGGTCAATGGTCGCCGCGATCAACACATCCCTCCGATTTCCGGGAAGTTCGCGCAGGCACGGGCCGCAGGCTGAACAGATGGCGTATGCTCGCAGGCGGGAATCGAGGCCCGCAGTCTGCACCGCGGGGCTTCGCGAGCAGGAGCGGGAGCGGGCATGTCGATCGCGGATCGTGAAGTTGCGAAACTGGACGTTGCCATCGTGGGCGGCGGCATGGCGGGCAGCCTGCTCGCTCGCCAGCTCTCCCGCCGGCTGCCCGGGCGACGAATCGCGCTGTTCGAGAAGCGCAGTCAGTATTCGCATTGCGTCGGCGAATCGCTGGTCGAGATCGCGAGCAACTACCTGATTCGGCGTCTCGGGCTCAGCAGCTATCTCTACGAGCGTCATCTACCGAAGAATGGCCTGCGTTTCTTCTTCGATTCGGCGAACCGCGACACGGCACTCCAACAGATGAGCGAGATCGGTTCCGACTCGCTCCCCTTCCATCCGGCATTTCAAATCGACCGCAGCCGCTTCGAAAGCGATCTGACCGACCTGAACGCCCGGGCCGGGATCGCGATCCACTCCGGCGGCCGAGTCGAGGGTCTCGAACTCGGACAGGGCGAAACACCCCACCGATTCCAGGTCAAGAACGATCACGGCACCCGTGATTTCGAAAGTCGTTGGCTGATCGACGCTTCCGGCCGCAGCCGGATGATCGCGCGGCAACAGCAGCTCGACGTCCCGGAGACTGAGCTCCAGAATGGCGCCGTCTGGGGCTGGTTCGAAGGCGTGACCGACGTCGACGACCTCGACCCACCGGCCTGGCGCGAGCGCATCCGCCACACACCGCGGCGGCTGTCGACGATGCACTTCCTGTATCGCGGCTACTGGATCTGGTTCATCCCGCTGAAGGAAGGGATGACGAGCGTCGGCGTCGTGTACGATCAAGAGCTCTGCGATCTCCAGTACCGCGGCAAGGAGTCCTTCCTCGAGTTCCTGTGCCAGCACGCAGCCGTCGCAGAACTGCTGAAGAACGCGAAGCTCACCGATGCACGCGCCTACTCGCACCTCGCCTACGGCACCAAGCGCTTCTTCAGCAGCGACCGCTGGGCTCTGGTGGGCGAGGCCGGAGCGTTTCCCGACCCCTTCTACAGCCCGGGCGGCGACTTCATCGCGCTCGCCAACGATTTCACCAGTGATCTGATCGCGCGCGACCTGGAAGGCGCCTCGGATGTCGCGCTCCGCAAGCGTGCCGACCTCTACGATGAATTCATGCATTTCCGGTTCGAAGCCGCAATGCAGCTATACCGCGGCCACTACCCGTTCTTCGGCAGCTTTGAGCTCTGCAAGCTGAAATGGGACTTGGACATCGGTTGCTACTACAACCTGTGGCTTTCGGCATACATGAACGACCAACACCTCGATGGGCGAAAGCTCAAACGGCAGCTCGGCCAGCGCTTCCACGTGCTCTCGGCACTGGCGAATTTCACCCGCCTGTTCGAGAAGGTCGACGCCGCGCTCATCGCCCGGGGCGACTACGGCCGCCGCAACAGCGGTGAGTTCACGCGCGGACTCGATTGCCTCGGCTTCATCCACGAGATCGGCCTGCCTCGTACCGACGAACAGGTACTCGCAACCACACACGAGATCTTCAACGAGGTCCGCGGGCGAGCACTGGACCTGCTCGAGGGCCACGATCGGCCGGCGGCTCGCACGCCGAAGCCGATGGAATGGTTCGTCGGCGAGCGCGATCTCAGTCTGCCCGACTGACAGCTCTGGCCGCACAGCGGCCGAAGCACAGCCTGGCCGCCCGCGAGCGACGAGGCCGGGCTTCGTTGAACCGCCGCGACTCGTGGATTATCGTGCGAGCGGATGAGATTCCA
Source organism: Deltaproteobacteria bacterium (assembly GCA_019310425.1). Lineage (GTDB taxonomy): Bacteria > Myxococcota_A > UBA9160 > UBA9160 > SMWR01 > JAFDEI01. Next base: position 24,422 of record JAFDEI010000148.1, read on the forward strand.
CGGCGAATCGCGGCAGGACCGGTACGACGTGATCGTCGTCGGCTCCGGGATCGGCGGGCTGACCACCGCCGCGCTGCTGGCCCGCTCCGGCCGCGAGGTGCTCGTGGTCGAGCGCCACGACCGAGTGGGCGGCTACGCGCATTCCTTCCGGCGCGGCCGCTACGCATTCGACTCCTCGGTCCATCTGGTCGGGGGCTGTGAGCCGTCCGCGTACGAGGGTGGCGGTCTGATCCATCAGCTCCTGCGAAAACTCGAAGTGCGCGATCGAGTCGACTTCCAGCGCATCGATCCATGCTACGCCGCGGTATACCCCGGCACGGTGCTGCACGCGCCGAGCGACCTGGACGACTTCATCCGGGTCCACTCGAACGCCTTTCCAGACGAAGCGAAGGGAATCGAACGAATAGTCCACGAGTGCCTGAACATCCGCCAGGAGACACGCCGCGCAGCCGAACTCTCTTCCCCCACCGAGGTCGTCCAGAACCCCGATCGGTTCCCGACTCTGCTGCGTTATCGCCGCGCGACACTCGCGACGGTTCTCGATGACCACATCGGATCGCCGAAACTCAAGGCGATGCTCGGGACGCTCTGGCCCTACCTCGGCCTGCCACCGTCACAGGTGTCGTTCCTCTACTTCGCGACGATGTTGATGAGCTATATCGCCGACGGTGCCTACTACTGCCGCGGAAGCTTCCAACGATTCGCGGAC
>JAFDEI010000149.1 GCA_019310425.1 Deltaproteobacteria bacterium
GGCCTTCATCCCTCACGCGGCGTTGCTGGGTCAGGGTTTCCCCCATTGCCCAAGATTCCCGACTGCTGCCTCCCGTAGGAGTCTGGACCGTGTCTCAGTTCCAGTGTGGCTGATCATCCTCTCAGACCAGCTAACCATCGTCGCCTTGGTGAGCCGTTACCTCACCAACAAGCTAATGGTACGCGGGCTCATCGACAGGCAATAGCTTTCAAGAAGAGGCCATCTTTTCCCACTGAGCCCGAGGACTCTGTGGTCTTATCCGGTATTAGCTCCAGTTTCCCGGAGTTGTCCCAGACCTGAGGGTAGGTTACCCACGCGTTACTCACCCGTGCGCCACTCGTGTACCAATCAATCCGAAGAAAGATCGGCCTTACCGTTCGACTTGCATGTCTTAAGCACGCCGCCAGCGTTCGTTCTGAGCCAGGATCAAACTCTCCAGTTTAAACCTAGCCTGGAAAAGATGTACCGAAGTACATAATTCCCAGTTAATCACGTTCGGATACGATGCAGGCTCTCCGGAGAGGGCCAACACCGCAATCGACGGGATAATTCTTCGCTTAGCTGTCAAATCGAGTATATCCAATACTCGAAAGACTGTACGCTATTCAGTTTTCAAAGACCGACTGAGGTTCCTGGAGGCCTGTTTGGAGCCAGAGAAACCGAAGGCACGGCCAGCTCAAAGCGCTGACTGTGCCTCGCATTTCGCAGACGCAGGAATTTAAGAAATGCACAGGCCCAGGTCAAGGCTTATTCGATCAGCGATCGATAATAAACCCGTGGGGAACAGCGCTCCATTCGCCCTGAAGGTGCTTCACCCCAGCCGAATACGCGCGAAGCGACGCTTTCCGATCTTCAAGAGATAGGCACCCGGCCCCAGGCGCTGCAACGGGTCCGCGACGCGCTCACCGTCGAGCTGCACCGCTTTCTGGGTCACCAGCCGCCGGGCCTCGCTGCGCGACGCAACCAGGCCGGTCGCCTCGAGTATGTCGATCAGGCCGCAGTCGCCGGTCTCGCCGACGTCGATTGCGGTCTCGGGGATGTCGTCGGGGACCTGCTTGCGGGTGATGACCCGCCGGAAGTGCTCGGCCGCGCGCTCGCCCTCGCCGGGGTTGAATCGATCCACCACGCGGCGGGCGAGCTCGCGCTTGAACGCGAGCGGATCGCCCGCACCCGCTCCGAGACGTTCGCGCTCCGGGGCGAGGTCTCCCCATTCGCCCGCCTTCAGCACGTCGAAGTAGTCGAGCATCAAGGCATCCGAAATGCTCATCAGTTTGCCGTAGACATCCTCGGGAGCGTCGGTGATCCCGATGGTGTTGCCGAGGCTCTTCGACATCTTCTCACTGCCGTCGAGGCCGACGAGCAGCGGGTGGGTGATGACCGCCTGCGGCCGCTGCCCGTAGTCGCGCTGCACCTCGCGGGCCATCAACAAGTTGAAGGTCTGGTCGGTACCGCCGAGTTCGATATTGGATTCGAGAGCCACCGAATCGTAGGCCTGAACGAACGGGTACAGGAATTCGTGCACCGCGATCGGCTCCCCCGCGCCGTAGCGCTTGGAGAAGTCGTCGCGCTCGAGCAGCCGAGCAACGGTGCCGTGCGAGCAGAGTCGCACGAAGTCCGACGGCGACATCCGATCCATCCACTCGCTGTTGAAGCGAATCTCGGCGCGCTCGATGTCGAGCACTCGGCCGGCCTGCTCGACGTAGGTCTGCGCGTTCTCGGCGACCTCTGCCGGATCCAGCGCGGGACGGGTCTTCTTCTTGCCCGACGGGTCCCCGATCCGTGCGGTGAAATCGCCGATCAAGAAGATCGGCGTGTGGCCCAGATCCTGGAAACGCCTGAGCTTCTGGAGCACCACGGTGTGACCGAGATGGAGGTCCGGCGCGGAAGGGTCCATTCCGAGCTTCACGCGAAGTGGCAGCGAAGCTTCGATCGCCTCGGCGAGCGTCGTGCGTAGCTCCTCCTCACCGTAGCAGTCTACGGCGCCGTCTCGGATCACGTCGAGCTGACGCTCTACTTCGGCGCTGGTCGACTTCGACGTCATCGGTGCTCTCCTCGCGTCCAGCGAAATCCGTGCTCAGTGACGATGGCATCCATCCCGCGATCGTGCGAGGTGGCGGGAATCGAATCCTCGATCTGCACTTCATACGCCATCCCACAGAGCTGGACCGCGGGTCCGCCGCCCGGCGGGAAGGTGCGATCGTAACAGCCCCCGCCCCGGCCGAGGCGTGCGCCGCGGCGGTCGAACGCGACCCCGGGCACGACCACGAGATCCCCGGCCGCGAACGAAGCCGTAGGCGCAGAGGCGTTCGGCGCGAGCACGCCGAACGCCCCAACGCGCAAATCACCCCAACGCGTGGTTCGCGCGAAGTCCAGATGGCCGTCACTGGCGACTCGCGGAAGAAGGCATTCGACGCCGGCGCTCACGAGCGCGTCGAAGAGCGGGCGGGTCGGCACTTCGTCGGGAAGCGCGGCGTAGAGGCCGACACGCAGAGAGGCATCGAAGTCGAACGCCGAGAACAACGCTCGGCAGATCCGCTCCGCCGCATCCGCCGCCTCTGCGGGGGCGATCTCGCGCCGTCGCGCACCCGCGCCGCGCCGGATTCGGCTTTTTTCGGCGTCGAGGTCCATACCCGGCTCGGCGGCCGTGGGGGCCGCTCAGGCCGTGGGGTCGAGCGGCGCAGCCAGCTCGGCTTCGACGATGTCGGTCAGTGCCGTCAGGCGCTTGGACGACATTGGCGCGCCGCCGCCTTCGCGAACCCGCATGAGTTCACGCGCGAGGTTCAGTCCGGTAAGCAGCGCGAGGTCGCGACTGTCGATCGTTCCGGTCCGCTCTTCGACCGTCCGCATCGTCTCGTCGAGGTAACCCGCGACTCTCTGGAGCGATTCCGCATCATCGCCGCTGAGCAGCCGAAATTCCTGACCGCGGATGCGCACCGAGACGGTGGACTTTTCCGCCATTCAGATCTCGCCCTGCGATTCGAATTGCACATCGAGCTGGTCGATCTGCGCGATCAGCTCGTCGATGTGCTTTCCGACGTCCTGTCGGCGCTGGTTCGCGTCGCGGAGCTGTTCTTCGAGCTGGCGAATCCGCTGGCCGCTCTGGCTCAACTCGACGCGAAGAGCCGCGTTCGCGCTACGAAGGAGCTGGTGCCGCTCGACGAGCGAACCCACCGCACTTTCCAGGCGCTCGAAATCGTAGTTGCCCGGGTCGCCGTCGGAAATGAGGCCCCCCCCTTCCCGTGGATCGTACCGGGAACGCGGGAAAGACGTCAAGGTGTGAATGCAAATTCACGCGGTGATGCTGCAGACCGAATCAGACGTACGAACTGCGCGACTGCAACCGAGATTCGCCCATCAGATAGCGGTCGACCTGGCGCGCGGCTTCACGCCCCTCCCAGATCGCCCAGACGACCAGAGATTGTCCTCTGCGACAGTCGCCCGCAGCGAAGATGCCGGGTTCGCTTGTCGCAAACCCCGTTGTATCCGCCGCGACATTGCCCCGCGGGTCCAGCCGCACACCGAGCTTCTCGAGCAGCTCCTCATGCACCGGGTGCAGGAAGCCCATCGCGAGCAGGACCAGGTCGGCCGGGATCTCGAACTCGCTGCCCGCAATCTCGCTCATCGCCGGACGGCCCGATGCGTCCGGCTCGCCGAACTCCACCCGCACTGCGGTGAGTGACTTCACCTGCCCAGCTTCGCCGCTGAAACGCTTGGTCAGCACGGCGAACTCGCGCTCGCCGCCTTCGTCATGCGAACTCGAAGTCCGGTACATCAGCGGCCACTCGGGCCACGGGGTCGACTCCGAGCGTTGCTCGGGCGGGCGCTCGAGCAGTTCGATCGAGGTGATCGACTTCGCTCCCTGACGCAATGAGGTTCCCACGCAGTCGGAACCGGTGTCACCGCCACCGAGCACGACCACGTGCTTGCCGGTCGCGAGAATCTCACCGTCGGAATCGACTGTATCCCCGGCAACCCGTCGGTTCTGTTGTGGCAGGAATTCCATCGCGAAGTGAATGCCGTCCAGATCACGGCCGTCGATCGGTAGGTCGCGCGGCTTCTCGGAGCCGCAGCACAGCAGCACCGCATCGAAGTTGCGGCGCAGATCGGCCGACGACAGGTCGACGCCGACGTGAACACCGGTCTGGAACGCGACGCCCTCTTCGCGCATCTGCTCGAGGCGCCGATCGATGATCGCCTTCTCGAGCTTGAACTCGGGGATGCCGTAGCGCAGCAGGCCGCCGATACGGTCGCTCTTTTCGAAGACCGTCACGCTGTGGCCCGCGCGGTTCAACTGTTGCGCGGCGGCGAGCCCCGCCGGGCCGGACCCGATGACCGCCACTGAGCGTCCGGAACGCCTGCTGGGCATCACGGGCTTGACGATGTTGCTCTGCCAGCCGTTGCGACTGATCTCCCACTCGACCTGCTTGATCGTCACCGCATCATCATTGATTCCGAGCACGCAGGCCGACTCACACGGTGCCGGGCAGACCATGCCGGTAAACTCGGGGAAATTGTTCGTCGAGTGCAATGCCGCGAGCGCGTCATCCCATTTTCCGTGGTAGACGAGATCGTTCCAATCGGGAATCACGTTGCCGAGCGGACAGCCATTGTTGCAGAAAGGAATACCGCAGTCCATACAACGCGAGGCCTGCTGGCGGGCCTTCTCGGGCGTAAAGTCGAGCTGTACTTCTCGCCAGTCTTCGATGCGCTCTTCCGCGGGACGACATTCGACACCCTCGCGCCCGTGGTCCAGGAATCCGGTCAGCTTACCCATTGCCGCTCCCTGCGCGCAGCCGATCGGACAACGCGCGCTCGTAATCGATGGGAGACACCTTCACGAACATCTGTGCAAAGGTCTCCCATTTCCGCAGTACTTCGTCCGCGCGATCACTGCGCGTGTACTGGAAGTGCCGCCGCACCAGCCGCAGGATCGTCTCCTCGTCATCGGAATCGATCTCCTTGAGGCGGACGATGCCCGTATTGCAGTGTTCGGCAAAGTCGCCGTTTTCGTCGAGCACGTAGGCGTAACCACCGCTCATGCCGGCTGCGAAGTTCCGGCCGGTCGGCCCGAGGATCACGACCCGACCACCCGTCATGTACTCGCAGCCGTGGTCTCCGACACCTTCGACGACCGCATGGGCACCGCTGTTTCGCACACAGAACCGTTCGCCCGCAAGACCGTTGAAGTACGCCTCGCCCGCGGTCGCGCCGTACAGCACCACGTTGCCTACGATGATGGTGTCGCGCGGTTCGAAGCTCGATGCGGCGGGGGCCTTCACGATCAGCTTGCCGCCCGACAGGCCCTTTCCGCAGTAGTCGTTCGCGTCGCCGTCGACGGTGAGCGTCATCCCCTTTGGCACGAAGGCGCCGAAGCTCTGGCCCGCCGATCCCGTGAAATGAATCTTGATCGTATCCTCCGGCAGACCATCCTCGCCGTACTTGCGCGAGACTTCCGATCCGAGAATGGTGCCGACGGTCCGATTGATGTTCCGGATCGGCAGCTGAAGGTCGACCTCTTCAGCGTTCTCGAGTGCGGGTGCGGCGCGCTCGAGCAACTTCATGTCGAGTGCTTCGTCGAGGCCGTGGTCCTGTTCCTCGATGCGGCGCACCGCATACGGCACGTCGGGCTTGCGCAGCAGATCACTGAAATCGAGCCCCTTGGACTTCCAGTGCGCAACCGCATCCTGCACCTCGAGGCGATCGACCTGGCCGATCAACTCATCGAATTTCCGGTAGCCGAGTTCCGCCATCAACTCGCGCACCTCTTCGGCGACGTAGCGGAAGAAGGTCACCACGTGTTCCGGCGTACCGGCGAACTTCTTGCGCAACCGCTCATCCTGGGTCGCAATTCCGACCGGGCAGGTGTTGAGGTGGCACACTCGCATCAACACACAACCCATGGCCGCAAGTGGCGCGGTCGCGAACCCGAATTCATCGGCACCGAGCAGGCCCCCGATGATGACATCACGCCCGGTCTTGAAGCCACCGTCGGTCTGCACGCGGATGCGCCCGCGCAGGTCGTTCAAGACCAGCGTCTGCTGGGTCTCGGCCAGGCCAATCTCCCACGGGCTGCCGGCCGACTTGATCGATGTCTGCGGCGATGCGCCCGTGCCGCCGTCGTGGCCGCTGATCAGCACGCCGTCGGCCTTGCCCTTCGAAACCCCCGCCGCGACGGTGCCGACACCGGTTTCGGCGACGAGCTTCACACTGATGTCCGCGTAGCGATTCGCGTTCTTGAGGTCGTGGATCAGCTGCGAGAGATCCTCGATCGAGTAGATGTCATGATGGGGCGGCGGCGAGATCAGACCGACACCCGGCGTCGAATGCCGCGTCTTGCCGATCGTCTCGTTGACCTTGTGACCGGGAAGTTGGCCGCCCTCACCGGGCTTCGCGCCCTGGGCGATCTTGATCTGAATCTCGTCGGAGTTCACGAGATACCAACTCGTCACACCGAAGCGACCGGATGCGACCTGCTTGATCGCGCTGCGTCGCGAGTCACCGTTCGGCTCGGGCGTGAAGCGCGCGTAGTCCTCACCTCCCTCGCCGGTGTTGCTCTTGCCGCCGATGCGGTTCATCGCGATCGCCAGTGTCTGGTGCGCTTCGAGCGAAATCGAGCCGTAGGACATCGCCCCCGTGCAGAAGCGCCGCATGATGTCCTCGACCGGCTCGACTTCGGCGAGCGGCACCGGGTCGTGGTCACGCGTGAAGCGGAACAGTCCGCGCAGCGTGCAGGCGCTCTTCGCGTTGCCGTCGGCCGCCGCGCTGTACTCCTTGAACGTGGCGTAGCTCTGCTGCCGCACTGCGTGCTGAAGCTTCGATATCGTGTTCGGGTTGAAGGTGTGGCGCTCGCCGCGCCTACGCCACTGATAGAGACCACCCGGATCGAGTTCGGGGTAGGCGTAGGAGTCGCCCGAGAAGCCGCGCTCGTGTCGCATCGCAGATTCGCGTGCGATCACGTCGAGGCCCACGCCGGAAATCCGTGAGGCCGTCCGCGTGAAGTAATGGTCGACCAACTCACGGTCGAGGCCGACAGCCTCGAATATCTGCGCACCGCGGTAGCTGCGCAGCGTAGAGATCCCCATCTTCGCGAAGATCTTGAGCAGACCCTTGTCGGTCGCCTTCAGGTAGTTCTCCAGCGCCGTCTCGCGATCGATGTCCTCTGGAACCAGGGTTCGATCCTCGAGCAGCTGGTCGATTGTCTCGAATGCCAGGTACGGATTCACCGCGCCCGCGCCGTAGCCGATCAGCAGCGCGAAGTGGCCGACCTCGCGGGCCTCGCCGGTCTCGACGATCAGGCCGCAGCGGGTGCGCGTGCCCTCACGAATCAGGTGGTGGTGAACCGCTCCGGTCACGAGCAGCGACGGAATCGCAGCGTGGTCCGCATCGATGTCGCGGTCGCTCAAGACGAGCAACGTCGCTCCGGCCGCGATCGCAGCCGAAGCCTCGCGGCACAGCTCCGCAAGAGCTGCCTCGAGCCCCTGTCCGCCATCGGCCACCTTGAAGAGTGCCGGCAGCGTCGCCACCTTGAAGCCGGGGCGATCGACCGCGATGATCTTCGCGAACTGCGCGTCCGTGAGGATCGGGCGGTCGAGGCGCAGCAGGCGAGCCGCCTCGGCTGTCTCGTGGAGCAGGTTTCCCTCGCAACCGAGCGTCGAGAACACCGACAGCACCGGCCGCTCGAGGATCGAGTCGATCGCGGGATTGGTGACCTGTGCGAAGAGTTGCTTGAAGTAGTGGAACAGCAGCCGCGGGCGATCGGACAGGCACGCGAGTGCCGCGTCCTCGCCCATCGAGCCGGTCGCTTCCTTGCCATCGCGGAGCATCGGAGCGATCAGCAACTTCAGGTCCTCGGCCGAGTAACCGAAGGCCTGCTGACGCTGGAGGCGGGTGTCGGGATTCGGCCGGTGTCTGGGCTCGGCCTCCGCGAGGTCGTCGAGAGTGATGCGTTGCGCGTCCACCCACTCGCGGTACGGGCGACTGCTGATGAGGTCCTGCTTCAGCTCCTCGTCCTCGACGATGCGCCCCTCCTCGAGGTCGACGAAGAAGATTCGGCCCGGCTGGAGGCGCCCCTTGCGGTCGACGTTCGCGGGGTCGATTTCGAGCACGCCCACCTCGGAAGCCATCACCAGGAAGCCGTCCTTGGTGATCACGTAGCGCGAGGGCCGCAGGCCGTTGCGGTCGAGTACGGCGCCGATCCTCCGGCCGTCGGTGAAAGCGATGGAAGCCGGGCCGTCCCAGGGCTCCAGCAGCGAGTTGTTGTACTCGTAGTAGGCGCGCCGGTCCGGATCCATCGACTCGTGATGCTCCCAGGCCTCGGGAATCATCATGCTGATGGCGTGGCGCAGGGTGCGCCCGGAGAGGAAGAGGAACTCGAGCGCGTTGTCGAACGACGCCGAGTCGCTGCCGCCCTCCTGGATGATCGGGTAGATCTTCTCGAGGTCGTCCCCGAACAGCTCCGACTCCATCGTGCCCTCGCGGGCGTGCATCCAGTTCACGTTGCCGCGTAGCGTATTGATCTCGCCGTTGTGCGACAGGTAACGGAACGGGTGCGCGAGGTCCCAGCTCGGGAAGGTATTGGTGCTGTAGCGCGAGTGAACCAGCGCGAGAGCGCTCTCGACGTCCTCATCGGCGAGGTCGTGATAGAAACCGGCCATCTGGTACGCGAGCAGCAGGCCCTTGTAGACCAGCGTTCGCGAACTCAGGCTCGAGATGTGGAAGCAGCCCTCACGCTCGGCCACGCGTTTCTCGATCACACGGCGAATCACGTAGAGCTTGCGTTCGAACGCGTCGCCCTCGAGTCCCACTGCAGCGACGAAGAACTGGCGAATGATCGGCAGCGACTGGCGCGCGATCTCGCCGATCGCCTCGGGGTCGACCGGCACATCGCGCCAGCCGAGCAGCTGCTGGCCCTCCTCGGCGATGACCTCGGCAACGATCTGCTGCTGCCAGGCCGCGGTGTCACCGGCGGGTTCGAGAAAGCCCATGCCGACCGCGTAGGCACCCGCGGCGGGCAGCTCGAAGCCGAGCTCGGCCGCGTGCTTGCGAAAGAAGCCGTCGGGTACCTGGAGCAGCAGGCCCGCTCCGTCGCCCGTACACGGGTCGCAGCCGGCCGCACCGCGATGGTTCAGGTTCTCGAGTACTTCGATCCCCTTCAGGATGACATCGTGCGACCGTTCGCCGCGGATGTTCGCGACGAACCCCATTCCGCACGCATCGTGCTCGTGCTGCGGGTCGTAGAGACCAGACCGTTCCGGCAGACCATTTCGATGAACGACGTCCCGCTTGCGGATTCGCGGCTTCGGGTCTGTCACTTCGCTGACCTCCGGGATCGGGACCCGCTGGACCGGCGGGTGGTGCGGGAGTCAAATTCCTCGCTGGAATCGAGCGCCAGGCGCGTTCGCTCCGCGTGCGTCGACAGGACCACGCTGGTTTCGGTGTTCGCGACCCCTTCCATCGACCGAATGCCGTCGATCAGACGCTCGAGGGACTCGGTGTTGCGCATTTTCGCCTTCAACATCAGAGTGTGAACACCCGTCACGTGATGGCACTCGAGGATGTCGTCGATGGCGGCGAGCTCGCGTTCGAGCTGGCCGAGGGCGCGCGGGTGGTCGGTGTCGACGCCGATGAAGACCGTGACGTCGTTGCCGAGCCGACGAGCGTCGAGCTGCGCGACGTAGGCCGTAATCACACCGGCTTCTTCGAGTTTGTGGATCCGTTCGACCACCGACGGGGCCTTGAGGCCGACCTTCTCACCGATCGCCGAGAGTGGCTGCTTACAGTTTTCCTGCAACAGCTCCAAGATGGCCCGATCGGTCGCGTCGAATTCGGGGGAGACGCGGCTGAATTTCATAAGTGCCTTGGAGGTTTAAGCCGAATATATAGAGCATTGGGACGATTTGAGTCAAGAAAAATCGTACTAAAACTGCGTTTTAGCCGCTAGTTATTCGGTTCAGGTCTTTCCTTTACCCCACGGGGATTCCAACAAGGCCCGCATCCGCGCGGGAAAGTTCGTGAACAGGCCATCGACTCCTAGGTCGATCAGCCGCC
>JAFDEI010000150.1 GCA_019310425.1 Deltaproteobacteria bacterium
ACCGTCGTGCCGATGCCGAGCACGTTGTCGCCCGAGAACAGCGAGCCTTCCTCTTCGAGCACGAAGCAGAGGTGGTCGATGGCGTGGCCGGGGGTGTAGACGGCGCGCAGTCGCGCACCTTCGGTCTCGATCACGTCGCCGTCTTCGAGTAGCCGCAGCTCGAGGTGGTAGTTCTCGTCGACTTCGGGCCAGGCTTTCTTCGATACGTGCACGGGTCCGAGGTGGTCGTTGAGCGCGATCGCGCCGCCGATGTGATCGGGGTGGCCGTGCGTGAGCACGATCTCCTGCAGGCCTTCGCAGCCGGTCTCGGCCATCGCGCGCTCGAGCACGGTGAGGTACTCGGGCTCACCGCCGCCGGTGTCGAGCAGGATCCGCTGCGGGCCGGTGCCGATCAGGTAGGTATTCGTCCCGGGCCCGGTGAAGACGCTCGGATTCTGACCGAGAGCGACGACGACGCGATCGGACCAGCGCGCGAAGTCCGGCATTTCCAGCCCGATCATGGTCGGCGGAGAGGACACGGCGTCAGGCTCCTGCGATCGTCATGTTTGCGACCCGCAGTGAAGGCGAGGCGATGCGGCTCTGCCAGGTGAGGTCCGAGCCGACTGCGTCGATACTTGCGAGCATGTCGTTCAGGTTGCCCGCGATGGTGATTTCCTCTACGGGAAATGCGATCTCGCCGCCCTCGATCCACAGGCCCGCGGCACCGCGCGAATAGTCGCCCGTCACTGGGTTGAAGCCCATTCCGATCAGTTCCGTTACGAGTAGCCCGCGGCCCGTGTCTGCGATGATTTCGTCGAGGGTCGCATCCCCCGGTTCGAGCCAGAGGTTGGTCGGTGCCGCGGTCGGCAGGCTGCCCGCGCCGCGGGTGGCGTTGCCGGTCGATTGCGTGCCCAATTTGCGCGCCGAGTAGCCGTCGAGCAGGAAGCTCTCGAGGCGGCCGCGCTCGACCACGACGTTGCGTCGGGTCGGCTGGCCCTCGCCGTCGAACGGCTTGCTTCCGAGCCGGCCCGGGAGCCGGCCGTCGTCGATGATGGTGATGAGTTCGCTCGCGATGATCTCGCCCTGACGCTCGGCGAGATAGCTGGTTTCGCGGTAGACCGCGTAACCGTTCACGCAGGCGGCGATGTGGCCGAGCAGGCTCGGCGCGGTGATCGAGTCGAAGATTATGGGGGCTTCGCAGGTCGCGATCGGCTTCGCTCCGAGGCGGCGCAGCGCCCGTTCCGCGGCCCGCCGCCCGACGCTGGCGGGCGCTTCGAGCTCACTTCGGCGTCGTGCGACGGTCATCCAGTAGTCGCGTTGTTTCGAGTCGTCCATAACCGCAAGCGGTTCCGAGAACAGCGAGTGCGATCCGGTTTCGTAGCAGCCGAAGAACCCCGCGGAGTTCCCGTAGGCGATCCGCGAATGGCCCGCGCCGACCTGTGAGCCCTCCGAATTCGTGATGCGGGGGTCGGTCTGCCGGGCCGCGTGTTCCGCCGCGAAGGCGTCGCGGAGCTGATCGTCGACTTCGACTTCGAGATCGATGGGGTCGAAGAGTTCGAGGTCCGGATCGTCGGTCGCGAAACCTTCCTCGAGAATACCCGCGGCTGGGTCGCAGGCCGTCGCGTTTGCGAGCGCGACGGCTTCGCGCGCCATTCGCTCCACGGCCGGGCTCGAGAGGTCGCTGGTCGACGTGATCGCGGAGCGAAATCCGCCCTCACCACCGACGAGCGCGCGGATGCCCAGGGTGTGTTCACGGGCCTGGCTGACGAAGTCGACTTCGTCGCCACGCACGCGCGCCTCGAGGGAGTCGCTCTCGACCATCACGGCGTCGGCTGCGTTGGCCCCCGCGCTCGCCGCCGACGCGAGCGCTCGGGTGACGATTTCACGCGCGTGCTCGCCTACCGGCGTACCCGCGCTCATCCCGCGGTTCCGCCCACGGTAACGCCGTCGATCCGCAGAGTCGGCAGGCCGACGCCGACCGGGACGCTCTGGCCGTCTTTGCCGCAGGTTCCGACGCCGCGGTCGAGCTCGAGGTCGTTGCCGATCCGCGAGACGCGCGTCAGGACGTCCGGCCCATTGCCGATCAGCGTCGCGCCCTTCACGGGAGCGCCGATCCGGCCGCCTTCGATGCGGTAGGCCTCGCTCGCCGAGAACACGAATTTGCCGCTCGTGATATCCACCTGACCGCCGCCGAACGACACCGCGTAGAGGCCGTCATCGATCGAGGCCAGGATCTCGGCCGGGTCGTCTTCACCCGCAAGCATGAAGGTGTTGGTCATGCGCGGCATCGGGATATGGGCGTAGCTCTCGCGGCGGCCGTTCCCGGTCGGCTGCATGCCCATCAAGCGGGCGTTCAGGCGATCCTGGAGGTAGCCGACCAGGATGCCGTCTTCGATCAGCACGGTCCGACGGGTCGGCGTGCCCTCGTCGTCGACGTTGAGCGAGCCGCGGCGGCCGGGCAGGGTGCCGTCGTCGACGACGGTGACGCCGTCGGCTGCGACTCGCTGGCCGAGCTTGTCCGAGAAGGCGGAGGTCTGTTTGCGGTTGAAGTCGCCTTCGAGGCCATGGCCGATTGCCTCGTGGAGCAGGATGCCGGGCCAGCCCGGGCCGAGGACGACGTTCATCGTGCCGGCCGGGCAGGGCACGGAGTCGAGGTTCACAATTGCGATACGCACCGCCTCGTCGACCAGCGGCTTCCATTCGTCGACCAAGCAGAGCCGGTCGAACTCGAATCGCCCGCCCATGCCCTGGTAGCCGATTTCGCGTGCACCACTTCTCGGGTCGCAAGCGACGACCTGCACGTTCAGGCGAACCAGCGGCTGAACATCAGCGCTGAGTGTGCCATCGCTGCCGACGACGAGGACCTGGCGATGTTGCGAAATCGCGCTCGCCATGACCTGCTTCACGCGCGAGTCGAGGCTGCGGGCGTAGCTGTCGATCTCACCCAGCAGGTCCACTTTGCGTTCGACCGGCACCTCCGTGGGAGGGGTCTCGACCGCGTAGAGGTCGCGCGCGCTGGCACCGGTCTTCGCGAGCGCGACACTTCCACCCCGGCCGCTCCGCTGCGAGATCGCGCGCGCGGTCTTGGCGGCGAGTTGGACACTCTCGACGGTGATGTCGTCCGAATGCGCGTAGCCCTGCCGCTCACCCGCTTGCGCGCGCACACCGACCCCCTGCTCGATGTGGCGACTGCCCGATTTTACGATGCTTTCTTCGAGCGCCACCGAATCGTGAGTCGCGTACTCGAAGAAGAGGTCGGCGTAGTCGACCTCGCGCTCGAGTGCGGTGTCGAGCGCGGTTGCGAGCCGCTTGTCGTCCAGATCGAAGCGATCCTGGAAGAAGGACAGCGGGTCGGGGTCGCGCTGGCCGGTTGGTTCAGTCATCGGTGGACTCCGCTCCGTGGGCTGCGAGCTTGCCCAGACGATCCGGGAAGTCGTCGAAGTTCGCAAGGCTCGTGACGTCGATGGTTCGCATGCCGAGCGCTCGAGCGCCGCGAATGTCATCGGCATCCGAATCCCCGACGAATACCGTGGCTGAGGCGGTCGCGCCGAGTTGCGAGAGTGCGAATTCGAAGATCTCGGCTGCGGGCTTCTCGGCGCCCGCGTCCGACGGCAGGATGATCGCGTCGACCAGCGACGCGAGCTCGAGGCCCGCGAACAAGGCGTACAGGCGGCGGTCGAAGTTCGACACGACGCCGAGCGTCATCCCGCGGCCTCGCAGCTCCGCGAGCATCGCGTGGCAGCCTTGCCGCGGGCACCAGCTTTCGGGTCGCGAGAATTCCGTGTAGAGGGCGTCGAAGAAGCCGTCGAAGTCTTCGAAACGCGCGGTCGAGTCGGTCGCGAGGAAGGTCGAGCGTACCACGGCGCGCCACCATTGGCGCTCGCAGGCGTCGATCTCGGCACCCGTCGCCTCCGGGAAGAGCAGCGGCGGGGCCTGCGGGAAGATTCGGCTGAACGCGTCGTCCAGACGCCACGCCGGCAGCTCGACCCCGTGCTCGCGCGCAACCCTCGCATAGCTGGTGCCGACCGATTCGCGCAGCTCGATCAGCGTGCCCGCGGCATCGAACAGCACCGTCTCGATGCGCGGGGTGGCGGACACGCGCGGCTCAGCTCGGCACGCGCGCCGAGGCGATGAAGGTCTCGGGGAGATCGCGGCCCGCAGACGGCGCCTGGTGGACCTCGCGCCGCAGATCGCACAGCCCCGCGGCCCTGAACCAACCCTCGACCTCGTCCTCTGCGAACCCGAGCCAGTGTACGCCGAGCTCCTGCCGCATCCACTCGTGCTGGTGACTGACGAAGTCGACGACTACGACGGTTCCGCCCGGCTTCACGCAACGCGCCATCTCGCCCAAGGCTTCGGCCGGGGACGGCAGGTAGTGGAGCACCATGTGGGCGAGCGCGGCATCGACCTCACTCGTCTCGATCGGAAGCGCCGCGACGTCGCCTGCGCGCAGCTCGATTCGCTCGAGCCCGTCTCGCTCGAAATTCGCGCGTGCGGCCCCGAGCATCCGCTCGGAGTTGTCGACCGCGATCACACGCAGCCCGAGGGCGGCGAGTTCCGCCGCGAGCACGCCGGTGCCGGTGCCGATGTCCGCCACCAGCAAGTCGGGCGCGACCAGACGCGCGATACCGCGCGCGCGCAGGGCGTCGTCGTTGAACACCTTTCGCACGGCGTCCCATTCCGGTCCGACCGAGTCGAAGAAGCTGCGGGTTTTTCCCGAGCGGGCCTGCATCGCGCGGCCGAGTGCGGCGGTGTCGCGCTCGGTGGTGGAGTCGCCGTCGAGGGAACGGCGGGCGAGTTCCCAGGCCTCCCGCCAGGGACCTTCGGCCGCGGCCTCGAAGCGGTAGAAGACGTAGGTTCCGTCGCGGCGGTCGCGCAGCAGTCCGGCCTCGCGCAGGATGGCGAGGTGGCGCGACACCCGCGACTGCGCCATGCCGAGGATGTCCATCAATTCCTGCACTGCGAGTTCCTCGCGCTCGAGCAGTGCCAGGATGCGCAGGCGTGTGGGATCGGAGAACGTCTTGAAGACCTTCTGCAGTGCCTCCGTACTCATGCGTCTGGCACCCCGCCCATCCGATCAGCGAACCATCGGGCTCTCGACGGTGCCCGTGATACGCACCTTCGACTTGCCTTCCCGGTCGATGCGCACGCCCGCGTTCTTGATCGCGGGGCGCAGGTTGGGTTCCGCGGTGAGTTCCACCTCGAGGCGCATCGGCGCTTCGGCGAAGCTCGCGGCCTGGAGTACCTGGCCGGTGAGGGAGGCGGTGAGCATCGGGCCGTCGAGTTCGAGGCGCTCGATCGCGAGGATGTTCTCGCCACCGAGAATCAATTCACCCGACAGGGTCTCGAACGGGATGTCCATCGGGAATTTCGCGAGGCCGACCGAGCCTTCGGTCACCGTAAAATCGATACTGCCCTCGGGGCCCGCTTCGGCGAGCATCAGATCGATACTGGCGTCCAGACGGCCGTCGATGTTGCCGACGGCCGCGAGCGGCGGGATCGGAACTCTCCCGATCGCGACCTGCGACAGCTCGCCCGACCAGCCCCCGGCCGCACCGATGAGCAGCGTCCCCGCTGCGCTGCCGAGTTCGCTCTCGACCTCGGCATAGACTGCCGGCAGGCCCCTGAACCACGCGAGTGACCATGCCGGACGCAGCATCGCGCGCTCGATCCGGTAGCTGCGACCGTCGGTCAGCGTTGCGCGCACACCGGTGGCCTCGATCCCCGGTGCCGCCAGCTGCAGGCTCGCTCCAATGTCTTCGAAATCGATTCGCACGCCACTGTTGCGCTGGATTTCGGTCGCGATGCGATCGCCCAGCTTGTGGTAGGGGAAGCCGAGGTAGACGAAGAAGGCCACCAGTAGCACGCCGGAGACCGGGAGGCCGACGACGAACAGCGGGCGGGGCAGGGTGGAGCGTTTCGCCTCGGCGGCCAAGTCAGATCCGTTCGAAGGACGAGACCGTGAAGGTCACGTCCAGCAGCTGGGGTTTGTCGGTGCGCGAACGGATGCGAAGGTTCTTCACCGTGAGCAGGTCCGTCGATGACTCGATCGCGTGCAGATAGGAGACCGTTTGGGGCAGCGTCACGCCCTTCATTCCGACCTCGACCTTGGTTTCGCGGTAGGGCGGGATCGTGGGAGCCGCCTGCGGTTCCATCGATTCGACGCTGACCTGTGATTTCTGCGCCATGCTCTCGAGCACGGTCCGCAGATTGCTGCGAGAGCCGCGTCGGATGCGCCCTTCGACGCTCGTCAGGCGCCGCTGTACGTCGTCGTAGTCCGCGCGCAGGCGCTTCATCACTTCGTAGTTGGTCTCGGCGGTGTCGAGGCGATCAGCGGCGCGGGCGCCGATCGCGGCCACGGGGATGATCACCGCGAAATACGCGATGGTGATCAGCGTGAGCACTCCGGCACTCAGCACCAACATGCGCTCGCGCGCCGCGAGGTTGCCGAACGCTGCAGTCAGCCGGTTCCAGAATTCCTTCATGCCGAGTCTTCCATCGTCGCCAAGCTGATGGTGACGGTGAAGCGTTTGCCACCGCGCTTCGCATCGTTCTCGATCGAGCCGATCTGCGCGCGCTCGAATGGCGGAAATTTCGCGAGCTCGACTCCGAGCCGGTCGGCACTCTCGAACTTCTTGACGTAGCACTTCATCCGGATCGTCTGGCGATCGATGCTCACGTCCTCGAAGACGATTTCGAGGTTCTGCGGGATGAGGCGCGAGATTTCGCTCAGGATGTCGAGGGCCGAGAGGTTGCCGGGGTAGACACCGAGGAAATCCGCTCGTTCGTTCGCTTCTTTCACGGCCGTCCGTAGCGCTGCGATCGGGTTGTCGGGTTCCGGGGCGTCCGGAAACGCCTCGCTGTACATCTGCTCGACCGTCGCCTCGACCGCTTCTGCCTGGCGCAATTCGAGAATGGTGCCGGTCGCGAAGCTAGCGACACCAAGCGCCAACGCGATGCCGCCGAGCCAGGCGGTCCAGCCGAAGTCCTTGCGATAGCGGCTGAGGTCGATTCGAACCGCGAACTCCTGCTGGAGGAAGTTCATGCGGGTGCGCGCCTGCGCGGTACCCCGCAGCGCGAGGGCGAGCGCGGGGGCATAGACCAGCGGCGGACCGTCGGCCGACAGATGGTCGCCGTGACCCTCGTGCGGCAGGCCGAGCCGATGCGCGGGGATTCCGGTGCGTTCGCTGAGCGCCTCCTCGATCCCGATCAGCTGAGCGCTGCCGCCGAACAGCGTGAGTTCCGCGATCGGGCCGCTACCGAGGTGCGCGAGTATCTCCTCGAGCGAGCTCAGGGTCCGGTTGATTTCGCGCGCGATCCGGTCAATGACTGCGCGAGTCTTTGCGCCGCTTCCCGACAACCCCGACTCGCACTTGACGGCTTCCGCGCGCTCGAGGTCCAAGCCTCCATCCGCGGCCACCGCTGCGGTCAGGTCGCGCCCCGCGACCGCGACGGTGCGGGCCGCGATGGCACGGCCGTTGACGAGCACGCAGAAGGTCGTCTTGGAGTGCCCCAGGTCGACCAGCATCCGCGTCCCGGGCAGGTCGAACAGCGCGACGAGATTCGCGAGTGCGAGCCCCTCGGCCTCGAGTGTCTGCGGCGCACAATTCGCCTCGATCAGCGGTTCCGTGAATCTCGATACCTCGGTCCGCGGCGCGATCGTCGCGATGATGTCGGCCGAGGCGCGGTCGCTGTGAATCTTCTCCCAGTCGATCAGGCAGTCGTCGATCTCGAGGGGCAGGTCTTCCTCCACCTCGAAGGGAATCGCGGCTCGGATCTTCTTGTTGTCGGTGAATGGGAATTTCAGCCGGCGCGAAGACAGACGAATGCCGGGTAGCGCGCAGACCACATGCTCGGTACTCAGGTGGTGCAGCTCCAGAAAGCGGCTGACCAGCTCGGGCAGCGGGGTCTCGTCGTCCCGTCGCGGCAGCGTCCGCATCGCGACTGCCTCGAATGAGCGCAGGCTCTGGCGGATTTCCACCGCCTTCAGGCTGTGGCTCCCGATATCGAGGCCGAGGACGTTCTTCAGCAGCGCCATTTTCTGGGATCCCTCACCGCACCTTCCAGGATAGCAACACCGGTTCCGACGGCGTCGAACGGTCGATCACGGCTTCGACGGTTCGTTCTACGTTCGCGAAGCGCGCTTCGGATCGCACGCTGAAGGTGTCGGAAAAAAAGCCGAGCGGAGGGTAGATCGTCGGCACGTTGGGCAGGATATCGGAGATCGAAACGCATTCGTCGGGCTGCGCGGACTGACAAAAGACCTTGCCGTTCTTGCGGACCTCCAGGATCCGGCGCACGTCGTCCTCCTTGGCGAGCCGGAAATCGACCCCGTCGTGGTAAAAGATGAGCGACAGAATGTGGGGCGGCGCAGTGTTGGGGTTGACACCCCGGCCGTTCACGTACGGGTAGACGGTGACATAGGGGCGCAGCACCTTGACGAGCGCGGGATCGAAGCCTTCGACGAGGCCGAGTTCGTCTACGCTCAAGAGCGGTCGGTTTGCCGCGCGATAGGGCGGTGATTGCTTCTGGTAGTAATCGTCCTCGAAACCGCCGCCGATCCGCGTGTCGTCGTGGTCGACGTAGTCGATCAGGTTTTCGACGAGGTCGCGTGCATCGTAGAGGCCCTTTTCGTCGACGGGCAGTTCGTCGATCACCTTCTCGAAGAATTCGAGCAGGAAGAGCTCTGTCGGAGCGCCCGCCGATGCCCCGGGCTTCCCTGGCGTGAGATTGAACAGTGCGTTCAGGTTGAAGCGCGAGCCGGAGTCTTCGATCCGAAGCCGGAGTCGCGCTCCGTTTCCGACATCGATCGGGATGTCTGCGGCCCGCGCCCAGGAATCCTTGTGGCTGTCGAGGCGTTCGGTTCCGCTGCCGACATCGGCGAGACGGTCCTGGATCAGCACTGCCTTGGCGAGTTCGATGCCGCCGCGGGCGAGGGCCTCGGTCCGGGCCATCGCATCGCGGTTCCGGGACAGAATCGCGTCGACCGTGGCCCGCTTCACGAACGTCGCGATCGAGGCGGTGAGGAGCAGCGTGAAGAACAGCACGATGAACAGCACCACGCCCTGTCTGCGTCTGGTACGGGTCATTGGCACTCGGGTTCCGCGTAGACGTGTTTCAGCAGCTCGGAGGGGATCATCCCCCGGACCTCCGACCAGGGCTGGTTCAGGTTGGCGCCGGCGAATTCCGAGAACGCCGAGTAGGCTTCGGCGCTGTCGGAGTCGATTGCGTCGAAGTTGAAGCAGTCCGCCATCGTGAGATCCTCTGCGTTCTTCGCTTCGCCGTCGTCGTCTTCCTCGTCCGTCCCGCCTGTTTCCTGTTCGGTGCCCTCGGGCTCGAGCATCGCGGCGAGGTCCAGGGGTCTCATCGGCAGGAGCACGGTCTTGCGGTAGCGCGGAACGTCATCGGGATCGGCCGCGTTGGGCATTGCAATCGCTGCGGTGATCTCGACCGAGCTGGGCAGCGTGCTCGACTGGAGCATCGTGGTGGAATCCCAGCTGTCGGATTCCGCCATGTCTTCGCTGTAGAACATCACGCCGAAGTCGAGCAGCCCCTCGGCGAGCAATACGCTCGCCTCGTCATCCTCGGACGGGAAGCTGCGGTCGAGGCTCTCGGGAAGCTGCGTCGCGGTCCAGCGGTAGAGTTCCAGACTGTCGCCGTCTTCGCTCGAGCGCACGGTGTAGGCGACGAGGGTGAGGTCGGACTCGTGCTCGCCGGAGCGACGGGGTTGAAAATTTCGCGTCACGAACTTGATGTGATCGGCGCCGGAATCGCTGATCTGGGACTCGGCGAAGAACAACCACGGATGGGAGAGCGGATCGGTCTCGGGAGGCTTGACCAGCAATACGGTGCTCTCGAAATCACGCGCGACTCGATCGAGGAGGGCCGTGGCGTGGCGGATGGCGCGCGTGTTCTCGGAAGCACGGGCGGTCGCACGCGACAGATCGATGTAGTAATCGGTGGCGAAGCCGACCACCATCGAGGTCACGAGGATGACGCCCATGACCTCGAGCAGGGAGAAGCCGCCGCTCGTGCGGTCGAGACTCGTCATGACGAAG
>JAFDEI010000320.1 GCA_019310425.1 Deltaproteobacteria bacterium
GGGTTCATCATCCAGACCACCGGGAAATCGGACAGGAACCACTCGTCGCTCGACCCGCCGATGTGCGCCATGCCGAGTGTCAGCGTCGCGCCGATGTTGAGGTCGCCGATTTCGGCCCACATGTCTGCGAAGATGCCGCCGGCCTGGAGCTGGAACTTGAAGCGACCGATGGTGGTGCCGCCGTGGTCGAAGTTCGGCCCGAGATCCTGATAGATGGTATTGGTGCCGTGCACCTCGGTGATCTCGACCATCTTGTGCGCGATCTCGTCGATGGCTTGATCCCAGCCGATCCGCTCCCACTGCCCGGAGCCGCGCTCGCCCTTGCGCTTCAGCGGCACGGTCAGGCGGCTCGGCCCGTACATCACCTCCGTGTAGCAGGCGCCCTTCTGGCAGCCGCGCGGGTTGAAGTCCGGGACGCCGGGCTCGGAAGCCGTGTAATTCGCGGTCTGTTCCTCGCGAACCACGATTCCGTCTTTTACGTAGAGATCCCAGCCGCAGGCGCTGCGGCAGTTGGCCCAGCCGTGCGAGCCCTTGAAGACTCCGTCCCATTTCCAGCGCTCGCGATAGAGATCTTCCCACGAGCCGAGGGTCGCAGCAGCGGGAGTGGCGCCGGTCTTCTCGTCGGCCTGTGCGTCGAGGCTGTAATGGAGCAGCGGGAGACCGCCGGCCGCGACCGCTGCGGCACCGGACAGCTTGAGGAAGCCGCGCCGCGTGGCCCGCGGGAGGGATGCTGCGTCGGTGTCGACACGCTTGCTCATTCTCGGCTCCCGAATAGACCATCCACGGCGCCTGCCCTGGCCGTCATGCGTCTAGCTCGACTCCGATCCAAGATATTCGCCGACGACCTGTGCCGCGATATAGCCCGGGCCGCCGAGCACCATCCCGCCCGGATAGAGGGACGCGCCCCCGATGAAGAGCCCCGGGATCGGCGTTGCGCTGTGCGAGCAGAGATCGTTGGGGCGCAGGTAACCGAGCTGCAACGTCGAGTAGGCGCCGTGTTTGATCGAGCCACGCTTCATCGTTCTGAGTTTCTGCTCGATGTCCACCGGCGTCGTGTGGCGGCGGAACGCGGTCTCGCCGAGTTCGGCGTATTCACCGACTAGCCGGAGGCAATCGTCCGCAAACGCTTTGCCCTCGGTGGTCCAGCTCGGGTCGTACTTCACGACCGCTTCGATTCGCAGCAGTTCGTGCCCGGGCGGTGCCATCGTGCCGTCGAAACGCGAGAAGTTCGTGAGGTGCAGCCAGTCGCAGCGGCCGATTTCGCCCGCGTCGACATCGTCGAGGTGCGTGAGCAACTCTTCCTCGGTTTCGATGCCGCAGAATACGATCATCGCTTCAGCGACGCGTGGGTCCTTGGCCTTGAACTTGACACCGCCCTCGACACCGAGGTGGAGGCCGAACATCGATCGCGCCTCCCATTCCCAGGCCGGTACGGCCTCTGCCAGCTCCTGCGGGAGTTCGTCGTCATCGATGAGCTTCACGAAGGTTTGTTCGGGATTGAGCGTCGAGATGATTGCGTCGGCGTCGAAACGTCGGCCGTCGTCGATCTCGACCGCGACCGCGTGATCGCCTTCCATCACGATGCGTGTGACGGCACTGGAGTCGAGCACCCGCCCCCCGTTGCCTACGAAGGATCGGTAGATCGCCGACGACAGTCGATGCGAGCCACCCTTGACGAGCCCCGATGCGAGCATCCGGCAGAGGTAGAGGGGGAACAAGAAGCCGAGCGGCTCGTCGAGATGCAGTCCCCACATCGCGGGGAACGCGAGCAGCGCCATGCGCACCCGCGGGTCGCTGAAGCGGTACTCGTCGATCATCTCGCTGAAGGTGAATTCGGAGATATCCGCGAGCCGCTGCCCGACTTCGGTTTCGCCGAACTCGACCATCTGGTCGAGCGCGGGTTTCGGCAGCTCGTAGGTCATCGGGACGAGGAACTGATCGAGCATCGGCTGGAAGTCGTTCCACATGCGCTCGAAGGCCTGGGCATCATCCGGTGAGAAGGCTTCGATCGAGCGCAGGTTCTCCTGCAGATCTCGCGTGAAGACGAGCGAACTGCCGTCGCGGAACGGGAAGGCGGCCACGACGTGGGGGTAGAGGTAGCGAACGCCCAGGTTGGGCAGGTCGAGGTCGCGATACGCGGGCATCACCTCGCTCATCATGTGATAGACGGCGTGGAGGTTGAGGCGCCAGCCGTGGTACTCGTCGGTATTGAGGCCACCACCGGTTTCGTGCCGACGCTCGATCAGCAGCACCCGCTTGCCCTCGCGTGCGAGATAGGCGCCGCATATCAAGCCGTTCGGGCCACCGCCGATCACGATGGCGTCGTAGTGTTCGGCGCTCATGCCACCTCCTCGGCTGATTCGGCAGCCATCTTCCACTTGTCGTCCACGCCGAGGTTGAGCGGGATGTTTGCGAGATTGGCAAAGAACCAGTCGAACGGTTTCGCACGCCACCACTCGGCATCACGGCAGCCGAGATCTTCGGCGACTTCGTGTGCGGCCAGATACCCCGTCGCGAGGTGTGTCGCGCCGAACGGGTAGATCGAATTCGAGAGGTAGAGGCCCGGAATGAAGCTGCGCGAGACGCCGTCATGCACGACACCCGGCAGCGGCCGATTTTCGCCGCTTTGCTCGGGGATCGCGCTGCCGCCGATCATGTTGCCCCGGATTGCCGTGGGGTTGCCGCGCTCGTGCTCGAGCGGCGTCATGATGTGCCGTTCGATGATCAGGTCTTCGAAGCCGGGCGCGTATTGCGCGAAGCGGTCCGTCAACGCTTGCTCGAGCGACTCGCCGAGCCCGTTCTTCCAACTTGCCCAGCCATCCAGCTTCTTGCCGCGCCAACGCCGCGGCCGCGGCGGAACGCTCAGCCAGGCCTGGACCGTGTGGCAGCCCGACGGCGCCTGTGACGGGTCGGCGCGCGTGAAGGCGAACCAGCCAGCCATGACCTCGTCGGGGATGACGCCGGCCGTGAGCTGGCTCTGGCTGTTGCGAATGTCGTCGAGGGTCTCGCCGCCGAAGTAGCCCACCCAGGTGCGCTGGATGCCGGGATCGTATTCCGCCGAGGCGAACTCCGGGTCGCCCTTCATGTCGCCCTTCATGGCGTAGTGGACGGAAACGAGCTGCGGATCGTCGTAATTGAAGTACTTGATTCGGCGCGCCCACTCGGAACCGATCACGTCCTCGCCGAGCAGATTCAGGAAGGTGGGCGCGAGCGTGAGGTTCGAGATGATCGTCTTCGCGCGGATCTCTTCACTGGGGAGCAGCGCGTCGGGGGACAGCCGGATGCCGCAGGCCTTGCCGTCCTCGACGAGGATCTTCTCGACCGGGCAGGTGGTCCAGATTTCGCCGCCAGCCTCCACGAAGCATTTCACGAGCGCGTGGGTGAGGGCGTGCGAACCGCCCTTCGCGGTGTGGACCGGCATCGGCATCATCGCGCACAGGCTCAGCACGGTCGGGCCGACGCGCCGATTGAGCGGCCATTGGCCGGTGAACTCGCCGAGCGCACCCGGCAGTGTGCGCACCGCCTCGTGCTCGAACAGGGTTTCGATGATCTCGAAGCCCGTCATGCGGTTGATGTCGTCGCCGTCGAGCGGCACGCCCAGGGCCGCGAGCAGCCCGTCGTTGAAGGCCGCGACGCGGTCGGCCAGCGCGGTGGTGGGCGGGGCGAAGGTCGTTTCGCGGTTGATCTCGAGGGCTTCCCCGCCGTTCTCGACCATGTAGGCGCGCATCTTCGCGAGTACCTGTGCGTCCTGCTCCGAATGGCGCGCGACGCCCGCGGCCGTGATCTCGGGGTCGATCGAGTAGACGGAGTTGGTGCCGTCGAGGAACGGCTTCGCGAACAGGCCGTCGGTGCCGCGCAGCGATAACCCGAAGCGCTCG
>JAFDEI010000151.1 GCA_019310425.1 Deltaproteobacteria bacterium
CTTGAGCGGCCCCCAGTAGATCATGTGCTGCATCCGCGACGCGAAGGTCATCTTCTTGTAGGGGCCGACGAAGTTCCAACTCGTATTCGCGACGGCCTCGTCGCCGACGATTTCAATATCGCGCGGGTCTCCGCAGCCGAGGCTGCGTTCGTGCGCCATCCGGATGAACTTGATCTCCATCGGGTCGAAACCCATCATCTTCGCAGCGACCGCATCGATCGCGACCTGGTCGGTGCTCGCGAGGATGACGTCCTTCACATGCGGAACCATGCAGCGCGGACCCGGCCCGTCGCCCGCGAAGGTGCCGTCCATTACCGCGAACAGCCCAGGGTGTATCCGCTTCTGGATCATCAGCAGGTCGACCAGTGTCTCGTGGATCACCGGGTGGGTCCAGTGGCGGTGCTCGTTCAGGAGCCCCCCGAACGCGTTCTTCATCGCGCCCGTGGTGTGCGTAAACACGTGCGTCTTCACGGTCGGCAGGTGAATGATGTTCTCACCGAGGAAGCGCTTCGGGATCGAGAAGCCCTCGGGGTAGACATCATTCAGGCAAAGGAACTCGTCGGCGAGATCGCCAACTGCCTCGCGCACGTGAATCCACTCGACCCCCTCTTCGTAGAGGTGGATGTTGCGCAGACCGTGCGCCTCGATCACGTTGACATGCTTGTTCTCGCGCTCGCCGAGCCTCGAATCGATCACCACGGTGCGGTTGTGGCAACCGTGGATCAGATCGGGGGAGTAGCCGTCGCGGAGCATCGCGCGGATCACCGAATCGAGCTGCCACGGTGTGCTCGAGCTGGCGGGGTAGAAGAAGTGCCACGAGATGTTGATCTTGAGCGCGGTATCGACTTCCTTCGCGAGCCTGTCCTGGTAGCCCGCGAGGTTCATCAGGCGGTGGTAGTCCTCGACCACAGTTCGCGGCGTAGTCTTCAGAACGGCGACCTTGGATCCAGCCATGGGGCCAGTCTAGCGCGACTTTGGGGGATGCCCGTCGACGCACCCGCCTCGGCTTCCGCTACACTGCCGGCCATGAAATCACTCGCTTCGTTCGCGGTTCTCGCCCTCTCCGTCCTGATCCTTCAACCGGGCTGCGCCGCGGCATCCGAAGAAACCAAGGAGACATCCCCAGTGGTCATCCTCACAACCTCGCTCGGCGTGATCAAGATCGAACTCAACCCTGAGAAGGCGCCGATCACGGTCGAGAACTTCCTCGGCTACGTGGATGACGGCTTCTACGACGGCACCATCTTCCACCGCGTGATTCCGAACTTCATGGTCCAGGGCGGCGGCATGACGGCGGACGGTGCGCAGAAGAAGACCAAGGCACCGATCAAGAACGAGGCCGACAACGGCCTGCTGAACGAGCGCGGGACGATCGTGATGGCGCGCACGCAGGCGAAGGACAGCGCCACGGCACAGTTCTTCATCAACGTGGTGGACAACACTTTCCTGAACCACGGCGACCGCGACTTCGGTTACGCGGTCTTCGGCAAGGTGACAGAGGGCATGGACGTCGCAGACAAGATCGCGGCCGTGAAGACCGGCAGCGGCGACGTGCCGGTCGAGACGATCTCGATCGAGAGCGCGAAACGCGAGTGAACGAGAGCGCCGTCGGCGACCCGTCCCTGTACTTCGCCTACGGCTCGAATCTGAGCACGAGCCGCATGGGCGAGCGAGTCCCGTCGGCACGAGTCGTCGCTGCCGCGCGCGCCGATGGCCGGCGGTTATCGCTTGGCAAGCTGGGCCGCGACGGCTCGGGAAAAGCCACGTTGATCGACGCGCCCGACGCCTTCGTCTGGGGTGTGGTGTACGCGATCGACCGCTGCGACTGGCGACGGCTCGACCGTTTCGAGCGCGGGTACGCGCGAATCTCCGTATTCGTCGCATTGGAGCGTGAGCAGCACATCGCCGCGACCACCTATGTCGCACCTGAAACCGCACCCGACCCGACCGCGTTCGGCTGGTACAAACGCCTGATCGTCGACGGCGCGCGCGAGCACGGCCTGCCGGCCGCGTATGTGGCCGAGCTCGAGCGACTTCCGGAACGGGACGACCCCGGCTGATCAGCCGAGGCGCGCGGCAAGCTTGGCGACCGCTGCCAACACCTCGCCCGGCGGCGCGGCGGTGTAGCAGAGCCGCACCCAGTCCTGATAGGCGGCGCCACAGGAGGCACCCGGCGCCAGCGCGACGCCGTCGGACAGGCAGTCCGCGAGGAAGCCCGCGATACCGCGTTCGCCGAGCTGCCGCCGCACGTCGATGAAGTGGAAGGTCGAACCCTGCGGCTCGGCGAGCCCGAGCATTGCTGCCGTCTCGCGACCGACCTCGCGGTAGCTCGCTCGCGCGCGTTCGACCCAGGCCGCGCCGTCGGCGAGCGCGCGCAGCCCCGCGATCTGGCCCGCCGTCGGCGCCGAATACCAGCTGTGGCTCGCGACTTTCCCGGCCTGTGTGATCGCGGCCGGCGGGCCGACGAGGTAGCCGGTGCGCACGCCCGCCATCCCGTACGCCTTCGAGAACGAATACGCCGTCAGCGACCGCTCGGGCGCGAACTTCGCCGCGGACACCTGCCGGCCGTCGTAGACGTAGTCCTCGTAGACTTCGTCCGAGATCAGCCACAAGTCGAAGCAACGCGCGAACTCCGCGAGTGCCGCGAGCCAGGCCTCGGGCAGCACGCGGCCGGTGGGATTCGACGGGCTCGACACATAGAGTGCGACCGTGCGCGGAGTGAGCTTTGCGCGCACGGCATCGACCGCGGCCTCCGCAGAATCGACGCGGTCGAAGAACGGCACTTCGACCGGGGTCGCACGAGCTGCCTGCACGATGCCGCGAATCAGCGGCCAGAACGGCGCCAGGATCAGCACCTCCTCATCGGCCCCGGCCAGCATCCCGACCGCGGCCGCGAGTGCGCCCGTCGCGCCGGCCGAGACCAGCACCGACTCGCGTTCACATGCGAGACCATTGCGCACGCGCAGCTTCTCGACGATCGCGTCGACGAGTTCCGGCAGGCCGTGCGTCGCGCTGTAGCGATTCATGCCGGGGTAATCGGACTGCCGCAGATCCTCCATGCGCCCGCCCACGAACGGATCCATCCAGGTGTCGCCGACGTTCAGCGGGCACGCGGCTGCGGAGTCACCTTCGCTTCCGCTCGGCGCGTAGACGGCGCCGGGCATTGCCTCGACCGCGGGAACGGCTCGGGGCGGTCGCGGCACGTCAGTTCAACTCGTTCAGCAGCGCGCGGTAGCCCTCGCGGAACGTCGGGTACTCGAAGCGATACCCGGTCGCGAGCAACCGATCGTTGCGGCAGCGCTTGTTGCTGCGCGGCGTGCGCAGCGCCGGGTCGTGTGCGCCGACCGCTCGGGGTGGAGGCGCCCCGAGCGCACCGGCAAGCCACTGCAACACCTCCGACCGCGCTGCGGGTTCGCAATCGACGCCGAGGTAGAGCGGATCCAGAGGTTGAACCTGCATCAAGTGCCGCAGCACGCCCGCACAATCGTCGCGGTGAATCCGATTCGTCCAGGAGGTTCGCGATTTCCTGAACACGGCACTGCCGGTCCGGACGGTCTGGATCAGATTCGTCCGCCTCGGCCCGTAGATTCCGCCGAAGCGGACCACCGTCCCCGCGTAGGCGCTGTCTTTCAGTACCTGCTCTCCTTCGATCAGGCGTTTGCCCGAGAAGTGCTCCGGTTCGGCGGGAGAACTCTCGTCGACCCACTCGCCGCGTCGCTGCGCGAGCACCGAAGTGCTCGAGACGAAAAAGATGCGCTTCGGCCGCTGCTCCGCGCGAGTCAATGCCTCGAGCAGGTTCGAGAGTCCCACGACGTAGGCCATGCGATACAGGGCGTCGTCGGACCCGCCGGGTGACGCCATGTAGAAGACGTAGTCGAGGGCGGGCGGGATTTCGTCGAGGCTGCGCGGAACGCCGAGGTCAGCCGCGATGGGCTCGACGCCCGGTGTCGGCGTTCCGGGATGACGCGCGAGCCCCCAGACGCTGTGAAAGTCACCCGCCAACAGGCGACCCAACTCGGCGCCGACGTATCCGAACCCGGCAATCAACACACGCGCCACCTTGCGCCCCTCCCACTCCCGCTTCCGCTTCCTATCGAGTGTCGATTGGAAGGTATAATCTGCGGGATGCGGCCGCTCATCGGAATTCCGCCTTGCCTGGACGACCGCGGTCGTTGGCGCAGTGGTATCGACGGCCTGCTGCTGCCAGGTGGCGACGATTTTCCGCCGCCCCGCCCCTATCCCGACGGTGTCAGCTTCGAACTCACGCCCACGGACCAGATCGATTTCGACGGCCGGCTGATCGACCACGCATTCGCGCGCAGCATGCCGGTGTTGGCAATCTGCTACGGCATGCAGCGGCTGGCGCTTCACGCGGGCGGAACCCTGCACGCCGACATCGCGACCGACCTGCCCGACGCGGCGGAACACCGACTGCCGGAAGACCACGGCCGCCACGCGCTGCGCGTCGAAGCGGACAGCCGCCTCGCCGAGATCCTCGGCGTCGCGCCCGAGCCCGTGAACAGCCTGCACCACCAGGCGGTTGCCACGGCCGGATCGCTCCGGATCTCGGCACGCGCGGAAGACGGGGTGATCGAGGCGGTCGAGCGCGCGACCGGGCCGTTCTGTGTCGGGGTCCAGTGGCATCCGGAGAAGCTCGACGGCCCGCACCGCGAGCGTCTGATGGGCGCGTTCATCGATGCCTGCCGCGTCGTTCGAGGCGACGGCGGGCCGGACCGGCGCTACTAATTGGGGCGGAATGCTGCCCTTCCTATCCGTCGTCTTCTGGACCTTCCTCACCCTCACCTCGGCCCTGTTGTTTCCGATCGCAGTGGTAATCTGGGCGCTCACCGCGCCATTCGACCCGCGACGTCGGCTGTTGCACCAGTTCACCTGTTTCTGGGCGTCGCTCTACACCTGGTGCAACCCCGCCTGGCCCGTAACGATCGAAGGCCGCGACAAGATCAACCCGCGCGAAACCTACGTGATGGTTGCGAATCACCAGTCAATGCTCGACATCCTGGTCTACTTCCGGGTGTTCAACCATTTCAAGTGGGTGTCGAAGATCGAGAACTTCAAGCTCCCGTTCATCGGCTGGAACATGCGGCTCAATCGCTATATCCCGCTCAAGCGCGGTGACAAGACGAGCATCGTGCAGATGCTCAGGCTGTGCCGCGAAACACTCGCGGCGGGCAACTCGATCATGATGTTCCCGGAAGGCACTCGCTCGGTCGACGGCCGGCTGCGGCGTTTCAAGGAAGGTGCGTTCGAGTTGGCGAAGGACTCCGAACGGCCGATCCTGCCGCTGATCATCTCCGGCACTTCGAACGCGCTGCCGAAGCGGGGCTTCGTACTCAAGGGCCGGCATCCGATCAAGATCAAGATCCTCGACCCGATCCCGTACGCGGAGTTCGCCGACGAACCGGTCGACGAGCTGACGCTGCGCGTGCGAACCCTGATCGCGACCGAACTCGAGAAGCTGTCTCAGCCCAGAGCGGATTGACTGCGCGTTGGCCGCTTTGCGGCCAATGCTTCTGCCCGCCGGCCGCGACGCTACTCGGGCGGATCGAGCTGCGTGCTCACTGGAGGCCGACCGGGTATCTCGACGATGTGCTCGACGGGAACCGGGGCATCGCCGGTGTAGCGGTAGCGGTCTTCCCGCACGACCTCACCGCGTTCGATCTGTTTGAAGCTCACGACCCGATCCCGGTCGTCGTAGACGGCTTCGTAATAGCGGTAGGCCTGGTAGACCTCTTCGTAGTTCTTCTCGTCTGAGAGATCCCGAACCACGCCTTCGACGCTGAAGTCGTCCGAGTAATACGAATGTCCCGCGCGAATCCGCTCGGGTCGGGCCTCGGCTGCCGTAGTGGCGAACAGCAGCGCAGACAGAGCCCAGACACAGAGAGCGGGGATCCGGCACACGAATTGCCGAGACCACCCTCTGCGGCGCCTCGCCCCGGCACAGCTTCGACGAAACGCTCCACCTGTACGCGACCAGCGAGCCATGAGCCGTATTGTAAGAGCTGTGGTGCGCAGTGTCATCGGGAACCCACAGCGCCGGATCTGGTGCGGACGCCCGATCACTGCGAGAATGCGCCTGCCATGAGCGTTCGAGAGCCGCAGCCGGAGATCACGCGCAACCTCGTCCTCATGGGGGGGCGCGGCTCCGGGAAGAGTTCGATCAGCAGGCGCCTGGCGCGACTCAACCGCGGCTTCATGCTGTTCTCGCTCGACGACCTGATCCGCTATGAGGCCGAAGGCCGGAGCATCCCCGAGATCGTCGACGCCGAAGGCTGGATCGGGTTTCGCGAGCGTGAATACGCGGCGCTGCAGAAGCTCTCTGCATTCGATCAGGGGGCACTCATCGACTGCGGCGGCGGCGTCGTGGTCGATCTGGACGATTCGGGTGAGGAGGTCTACAGCCAGCGCAAGGTCGAGCTGCTGCGTGAGCACGGGCTGGTCGTCTACCTGAACCGCGACCCCAGCTACCTCTTCAAGCGGACCTCGGGCGACCCGAATCGCCCGCTGCTATCCGGAAAGAAGTCGTTCCACGAACTCATGAACCAACGCCATCCCTGGTATCGCGAGGCTGCCGACTTCGAGGTCGAATGCGCCGATCTCACGAAGGACGAGATCACCAACCTCATTCTCGCGTGGTTCTACGACCGGACCGGCGTCTCCGAGCCTTGATCGGCGCTCGCGGAAGCGCGTTGGTGGTAGAGCGCGGGATCCGGGACCGCGGCCATTGCGCCCACATCGAGCCCGCCGCCGAGGAACGCATCGACGGCGCCCGCGACCGACGCCGGGTCGCGGATTGCTTCCGCGTGCGCGACTTCGAGCAGCTGCAAGCGGGGCTGCTGCGAAACCCACGCCAGCATCTCGTCGACCTGCGCCTGGAAGATTTCGATCATGCGCTCGGCTGGAAGAACCTCGGTGGGATTTCCACTCCGTGCGAGCATCGCGCGCTGCGATGCGACCACTTCGGCGAGGTCTCGCTGCATGAAGACGATGCGGGCCGGGACGTCGTCGGGGAGCGACTTCAGTAGCGCGTAGACCACCTTTACCGCGCGTCCCACCGCCTCGGGAAACCAGCTCGCCTCGTCACGGAGCCGTTTGACGGGCGCGAACTCGAAGTATCCGCGCGGATTGTCGGCGTTGGGAGCGCGCTCCAAATCGGCCAGCAGGTCGATTCCGCCCGCAGCGAGCATCTGCATCATCAGCGAGGTCCCGGAACGCGGGACGCCGCTCACGACGGTCGCAAATTCGGAACGGGGCGAGGGATTCGTCACGGCCACAGGCGGGAGGTTGGCGCATGCGACGGCACCCCGCCCCTACGGTCTGTCATTCCCATGCTCAACCGGGCAGTTCTCGTCACGGCTGCCGATCCGCCGACGCAGCTTCCGGAGCGCCGCGTCACCTGGAAGGGGCTTCGGGCCACTCACCTGCATGACCCGCGAAGAAGCCCTCGATTGGATCCAGCAGGTGGACGGCCGGCTGTACCAGAACCCGAAGAAGACCAACGAGCACGACGAGTGGGTCGCGGTGATTCAAACGCCGCCCGCCATTCGCAGGCGCGGCAAGGTCATCATCGGAATCGGCAACACCCTCCAGCAGGCGACGACGATCGCCGAGCAGGAGTGGAACGATCTCTTCGACGAGCTCAGCGGCATCCACTAGACCCTATGGAGCGACCGGCTCCGTAGGGTCTGGCGATCACGTCAGGGAACGAAGCGTGCGCGCTCGTCTTCCCTCGGCGTCGGGCAGGCGTCGAGCTGACCGAACATCCGGTAGCGGTGTCGCGCGAACAGCCGATAACCCCAATCCAGGATCGGGCGCGGTAGCACGCGCAGCCAGGCGAGCCGTCGCCACGGGCCTTCGATCGCCGCGACGATCCGGAGCACCGCGTCGGAGCGAAGGTGGATGTGCTCGCCATCGCTGCCGCGCTCGAGCAGGACGACGGTGTCGACATCCCGTGGAAATTCCACGTGGCGTACACGCACGGCGGACGCGGTGTCGCCCTGGAGCGAGGCGTAGTACAAGCGGTGATCTGGATCGTGATCCATCAACCAGCGGATCGCCCGATTGCAGAATCCGCAGACTCCGTCGAAGAACACCACGCGCTCGGGCAACGTCTGCGGTCGCGAGTGCGCGGCGGGCATCCGGTCAGTGTAACCCGTGCGGGGAGTCGCTCGCGAAGCCAGCGACTGTGTTGCGATAATCTTGCTGTTCACGAGCGCCTTGCCAGCGACCGTCTCGCGGTGAACCTGCAATTCACGAGCGCCTTGCCAGCGAAGCCGGCACGCGGCCACGAAGCAGCCGCGCGAAACGCCGCAACACCGCCGTCGCGTGCGGCGCCGGGCCGACCCCGGCGATCAGCCGATCGACATCGAGCCCTTCGCTCGTGATGTCCGTTCGGCGTGCGCGCAGGTAGGCGCGCGTGATGTCCGCGTCGAACTCGGGGTGGAATTGCACCCCCCAGGCCGAGCTGCCGACTCGGAAGGCGTGGTTCGGGTCGAGGCCCGTCGTGGCGAGGAGGGTCGCCCCGGGCGGCAGCTCGAGCACCGACTCGACGTGGCTCGTCTGAGCGCGAAACACGGCGGGCCCACCGCCGAGGAGATCGTCGTCTGCGGCCTCAGGCGTGAGCGCGACATCGACGCTGCCGATTTCGCGGCCACGCGGATTCATCACCACCCGTCCGCCGAGCCCGTGCGCGAGCAGCTGGTGACCGTAACAGATCCCGAGCAACGGCGTTGCGGCCGCGGCCGCGTCGGCGAGCCAGGCGGCGGTCGTTTCGCTCCAGGCCTCGCGCTCCGACACCATTGCGCTCGAGCCCGTGACCACCACACCCGCGAGGCTACCCGGCTGCGGCAGCGTTTCGCCTGCGAATACCCGCACCACCCGCAGGCGGGCCGAATCGACCTCCAGTCCCGCGCGAATCCACGACTCGAAGTCGCCGCGCCGAGCGGCGATCGGTTCGAGCGTGTTTCCGGTCTTCACGATCAGGACGTCGGACACGCGGTAACTTTGCAGCAGCGGAACGACCACGGCCAGCCGCAGGTCGCCTTCTCCGAGCATCTAACGCGCGCCACGCGAGTGGATAGACTATCGGGCGGAGGAACACTCGATGACACGACCCGCCAGCTTCGGCGTGACCCTGCCCCAGATCAAGCGCAGCTGGGACGAATCTCGGAACGCCGCCGTCCGCTTCGACGCACTCGGCTTCGATTCGCTGTGGGTCTGCGATCACGTCTACGGCGTGCCGGCTCCCACGCTGCCGATATTCGAAGCCTGGTCACAACTCGCCGCGGTCGCGGCCATCACCGAGCGTGCGCAGCTCGGCACACTCGTGACGCCGCCATTCTTCCGCAACCCGGCGGTCTTCGCGAAGCAGGTCGCAACCATCGATCAGATTTCGAACGGTCGCGTGATCGTCGGGCTCGGCGCGGGCTGGTTCCAGGCGGAGTTCGAAGCCTACGGCTGCGACTTTCCGAAACTCGGTGAGCGCATGCAGGCGCTCGACGAATATGCCGAAATCTTGCGGCGGCTGTGGAGCGAGGAGCAGGTGACGCTCGCGGGACGCCACTTCTCGGTCACGAACGCGATCTGCGAGCCCAAGCCCGTGCGCCGCCCGCCGCTGCTGATCGGCGGCAGCGGCGAGCGAGTTCTAATGGGGATCGCAGCGCGCCACGCCGACATCTGGAACAACCTCGCCGCATTCCAGCCTCAGCTCGGTACGAAGGTCGAAGCGCTGCGCCGCCGCTGCGACGAACTCGACCGCGACTTCGACGCGATCGAAGTTTCGCAGCAGTGCGTGGTCGTGATCGGTGAGGACGAGGATGAGGCGCGGGCCTTCCTCGAAAAAGCCAAGAAGGTCTACGGCGGGCACATGGGCGGCAGCATCGAGGAGCACGGCATCTGGGGTGCACCCGAAGCCGTGATCGAGAAGATCGAGCAACACCGCGCACTCGGCTGCAGCGCCTTCGTGATCGAGTTCTTCGGACGCGATACCACGGTCCCCGCGCAGCTCTTCGCCGAGCGCGTGATGCCCGCCTTCGGCGGCTGAGCCACCCAACCCGGGAAAGGCGCCTCTGCTGCGCAGGCCGCTACACGCGTTCACCCGCAGCGTAGAGGTGCGCACACTCGGACTCGCGACCACGCACGACACGCCGCCCCGAGAGTGGGCCGTTTCGCTCGGTCACAACCGTGCATTGATCTTCCTCGCCGTCCCGCTCGTAATAGATGACGACCCAATCGAGTGTCGCATCGTACTCGTGAGCCCGGGCGGTATTGGAGAACAGCGCCGTGAACACCCAACCCGCCTTCTCGCTGTGGAGAACCGGAAGCCATGATCGATTTTCCGGATTGAAGCGACGCGGTGTGATGGTATGGAGCACGCCCGCGTGTGCCTTCCTTCGGTATTCCGAATCAACCGTGAGCAAGATAGCGACGTCGGGGCGAACGGCAGGGTTCCCGGGCTGGTTCGCGGCCTCCGCCGGCACCGGCGTGAGCTGAGCCTCGGACCAGCGGCGGCGACGCGCGTTCCGGCGAGAAGAACGTCCGAGGATCCCGGCCAGCGAATCACGAATGCCGCGCGTACGCCGCGGGCCCAGGCCGCGCACGCCTTCGAGGCGGCCGTCGTGTGCCGCGATCTCGAGTTCCTCGAGCGTCTCGACACCCAACGTCCGGTGAATGCGGCGCGCGAGTTCTTCACCAACGCCCGGAACCATCGCAAACAGATCCTCGGGCGAAACCTGGCCCTCGAGACGCTCGAGCATCGCCATCCGGCCGCTGTGGAGGAACTCGTCGATCAGCGCCGCGATGCGTTTACCAATCCCGGGCAGACGCAGGAGGCCCTCGCGTCCCTCCTCGAGGACGATCCGGTCGAGCGGCCTGCCGATCGACCGGACATTGATCGCAGCAGTCCGGTAGGCACGTACGCGGTGCCGATCTCCATGCTGCGCCTCGAGCAGATCGGAGATCCGATCGAGCGCATCCGCGATGGCGTCGTTGCGAAGCCTCACCCCACCATCTCACTGCGCCTCGCCTCGCTGCGCGTCGCACCACCCGATCCTCGAGCAGCGCTGCCAGCGCGCCGGGGCTGGGATCAATCCAGCGGAGGACCGAAGTCGCCGATCGCCGGAGCCTCGCTCCAGCGATCGAGAGCCTCGTCGTAACGACCCCCACGCCGAACCGCACAATCGAAGCAGAGAACCAGCGACTCGCCGAACTCGAACTCGCGACTCCGTCCACTCGACACGGACGCTCCACACTCCGAGCAATCGGCCTGACCCGCCGTTTCAGATCGACGCATCTCCGCCTCCTTTCCAGGTCGACTCTAAACTCAAGCACGCAGCGAAGCATTCCAAGGCCTCGAATCAAATTAGTTGGCAGACTCTGCCTGCGGGGACCTGCGGCGCCTCTCACCCGTGGATCCCGCAACAGCGCTACCCTCCGAGCCGGGGTGGGGCCACTTGAGCGACGATCGCAGACCCAAGAAGCAGACACGCGTCCCGACCGGCCGCGTCGAACGATTCGCCCGCATGAGCTGGATGGCGGGCGAGTTCGCAGTCGGCGGGCTCACCGAGGGCGCAAAGCGCCTCGTCGGCTCACTGCCCGCTGATCCCTCCAGCGTGTTCCTTTCGGCCAAGCGCGCCACCAAGCTGGCCAGCCGCCTGGCCGAGATGCGCGGCGCGGCGATGAAACTCGGACAGCTGTTGTCACTGGAGGGCGACGACCTGTTACCGCCCGAGTTCGTCGAAGCACTCGCAGTTTTGCGCTCGACCGCAGACACCATGCCGCTCACACAGCTGCGGCGCGCGCTGGGACGGGCCTACGGCAAGGGCTGGGAGGCGCGATTCAGTGAGTTCGACTTCGAACCACTCGCCGCTGCTTCGATCGGCCAGGTGCACGCCGCACGAACCACCGATGGTGACGACCTCGCGCTCAAGATCCAGTACCCGGGTGTCGCGCGCAGCATCGACAGTGATGTGAACAACCTCGCGAGCGTGCTCAAGATGACACGCATCCTGCCGGTCGACCTCGACATCCGCGAAATCATCGCCGAGGCAAAGCGTCAGCTCAAGCAGGAGGCCGATTACGAGAGCGAAGCGGGGCATCTGGTGCGCTACCGCGAACTCGTGCAAGACGAGCCGCTCGTCCGGGTACCTCGCCATCACCCCGACTTCAGCACCCGGCATGTGCTCGCGATGGACTGGATGCCCGGCCGACCGATCGAAGATCTGCGCAGCCCCGAATATCCCCAGAGCCTGCGCGACGAGATCGGCACGATGCTTCAGCGGCTGATGTTTCGGGAGTTGTTCGAATTCCGATTCATGCAGACGGACCCGAACTTCGCCAACTACCTGTTCGACCCGGAGGCGGGCGCGCTGGTACTGCTCGACTTCGGGTCGGCACGCGAGTTCCGGGCCGAGTTCGTCGAGAATTTCCGCCGCATTGTGCGCGCGATGATGGCGGAAGACCGCGACGGGATCCGCGAAGCCGCCATCGCGATCGGATACCTCTCAGGCCGGGAACCTCCGGCGCGCCAGGATGCGGTCGCCGACCTGATCGCGATGGTGGGTGAGCCCCTGCGCTACGACGGCATCTACGACTTCGACGGTTCACAGCTCACCACGCGGGTGCGGGAAGCCGGCTTCGACCTGGTCTTCCGCGAGGGTTTCAACCGCGCGCCGCCACCCGAAACCATCTTCCTGCACCGCAAGCTCGGCGGGACCTTCCTGTTGTGCGCCAGGATCAAGGCGCGCGTCGACACCGCATCGCTGATCAAGCCGTTCGTCATCGCTTGATTCGCAGATTTTTTCGCGCGGCGATGCGGCAGCGGCGGCCGCATCGAGGCCAACGCGCGAGTCAGCCGCGGGTCGAGTCAACCAGCGCGGCCAGCTCGAAGACATGCTCGTCCTCGAGCTCGAACGCGCGCAACGCCGCGGCTAGTCGCAGCGCGTATTCGACATTGGGGCCGCTCGGCCCGACCGAGCGTCGGACCTGGGCCGCGATCTCGGACAACGGCGCGGGACCGAGGTAGTTCGGGTTGCCTGGGCCGGCCACGTAGGTGACCGCGCGAACCGTCGGAGCGCGGTCACGTCGCAGCGTGACGTCGAGATCGACGCGGTCGAAGCCGCCACGCTCGCGGTGGTCGAGGCGTTCGAGTACCGCTCGTCCCTCCGCGGCAGCAACGCGATAGGCCAGGCCCCAACAATGCGCCGCTGGCCGGGCTTCGAGGGTGACGACCCGCCCCGGCGCCTCGGGCACGCCGCGGTGGTCGATCGACCCCTGCCAGAAGCGTCGCGACCAGCCCGAGGCGACACCCGCGCAGCGCTCGGTGAAGGTGAAATCCGGCCGCCACATCAGCGAGCCGTAACCGAAGATCCAGACATCCGCGCTCACGCCGCGAAGCTAGCAGTCCGCGTGAACGGGCTAGAGTTCCGCTCTCACGGAGGCGCCATGGCCACAGCGAACCTCGATGGACAATTCTGCCTCATCACCGGCGCGACCTCGGGGATCGGCTTGGCTACCGCGACCGGCCTCGCGCGACTCGGCGCGCACGTAATCCTCGTTAGCCGGGACAAGCTGCGCGGGCAGGCCAGTCGCGAGCAGGTCCGCGAGCAGAGCGGCAGCGGGCGGGTCGACTTGCTGATGGCGGACCTGCAGTCCCCGGACGAGATCGAAGCACTCGCGCTACAGGTGCTCGACCGTTATCCCGCGTTGCACGTGCTCGTCAACAACGCGGGCGTCGTCAACCTGAAGCGCGAAGTCACAGCCGCAGGTCTGGAGCGCACCTTCGCGGTCAACCACCTTGCCTACTTCCAGCTCACGAACCTGCTGCTCGACCGCCTTCGCTCTAGCGCGCCGGCCCGAATCGTGAACGTCTCTTCGCACGGGCACAAGTTCGGAAGCATCGACCTCGACGACCTGCAGACCGAGCGGAAGAAGTACGCCTGGATGCGCGTCTACGGCGCGTCGAAACTCGCCAACATCCTGTTCACCTACGAGCGGTGTAACGGCCAACTGCCTGCACCCGGGCGCGGTCGGAACCTCGCTCGGCAAGAACAACGGCCGCCTCGGACGCATCGTGCTGCCGCTGCTCAAGCCGTTCTTCCTGTCGCCCGAGCAGGGCGCGCAGACGTCGATCTACCTGGCGAGTTCGCCCGAGGTCGAGGGCACGAGCGGCCGCTACTATGTGAAGTGCCGCGCCGTGCCGTCGTCCCCCGAAAGCCACGACGAAGCGCTCGCGCGCGGGCTCTGGGACGCGAGCGAGCGTCTGGTACCGTTCTCCGCGGGCTCGCGCGAAATGGCGTGATCAGCGACGAGTTTTCGGGGGCCTCACAACGGAAATCGCCGTCTGCACACCGGTTTTCACCTGCTTGACAGATCCGGAAGCTTGCAACACTATATCCGCATAAACAAATGAATTCTTTTGGCCGCCACCCGAAAGCTACTTTCGGAAGGCGGGACAAGCTGCGAGCCGCGCGACCCCGCGCCGGCTGATGGAGAACACTCGATGAGCGCAACCCAAGACGAACGCCCGCCCTACAAGGTCGCCGACCTGAACCTCGCCGATTTCGGCCGCAAGGAGATCCGACTCGCCGAGCACGAAATGCCCGGCCTGATGGCGCTCCGCGAGCGCTACGGCAAGAGCAAGCCGCTCGCAGGTGTGAAGATCATGGGTAGCCTGCACATGACGATCCAGACGGCCGTGCTGATCGAGACCCTCACCGAACTCGGCGCGGACGTGCGATGGGTCTCCTGCAACATCTTCTCCACGCAGGACCACGCCGCCGCCGCGGTCGCGGTCGGGCCGCACGGTACACCCGAAGAGCCGCAGGGCATCGCGGTCTTCGCCTGGAAGGGCGAGACGCTCGAGGAGTACTGGTGGTGCACCAGGGAGTCGCTGGTGTGGCCGGACGGATCGGGCCCCGAGCAGATCGTCGATGACGGTGGCGACGCCACACTCTGGATCCACAAGGCGCGTGAATTCGAGCAGGCCGAGAAGGTGCCGGACTTCAACACCGCGACCGACAGCGAAGAGTGGGGCGTGATCCTCGAAATGGCGAAGGCCGAGTACGACGCGAATCCCAAGAAGTGGACGCCCATCTCGGACGCCATCCAGGGAGTTTCCGAGGAGACGACGACGGGCGTGGCCCGCCTCGAGCAGATGGCCCGCGCCGGGACGCTGCTGTTCCCGGCGATCAACGTCAACGACTCCGTCACCAAGAGCAAGTTCGACAACGTCTATGGCTGCCGGCACTCGTTGCCCGACGGCCTGATGCGCGCGACGGACGTGATGCTCGGCGGTAAGGTCGCGGTCGTGTGTGGATTCGGCCAGGTCGGCAAGGGCTGCGCGCAGTCCCTGCGCGGCCAGGGCGCTCGCGTGATCGTGAGCGAGATCGACCCGATCTGCGCGCTGCAAGCCGCGATGGAGGGCTACGAGGTCAACACCGTAGACAACGTGGTCGAGACCGCGGACCTCTTCATCACGACCACCGGCAACTTCAATCTCATCACCGCCGAAGACATGGCGCGCATGAAGGACAAGGCGATCGTCGGCAACATCGGCCACTTCGACAACGAGATCGACATGGCGGGCCTGAAGAAGATCGACGGCATCAAGCGGATCAACATCAAGCCGCAGTACGACGAATGGGTGTTCCCGGACGGACACTCGGTGCTGATCCTCGCCGAGGGTCGGCTGCTGAACCTCGGCTGCGCGACCGGCCATCCGAGCTTCGTGATGAGCGCGTCCTTCACCAACCAGGTGCTCGCGCAGATCGAGCTGAAGCAGAACCGCGCCGCCTACGACAAGAACGTCTTCGTGTTGCCGAAACACCTCGACGAGGAGGTGGCACGGCTCCACCTCGCCAAGCTCGGCGTTCAGCTGACCGAGCTCACGAAGGAGCAGGCGGACTACATCGGAGTGCCGGTCGAGGGCCCCTACAAGCCCGACAATTACCGCTATTAACGAACACGACGCGTGCGGCCGATGCCCCACGGGGGGATCACGGCCGCACGCCGCACGAACGCCGCGGGCCAGCCCGCAGCGACCGCCGGAGAGATCGAGCGACGCCCCTCGGGGTCACGGGTGAAAAGCGGCGAACCTTCGAACCTCGAATAGAATCCATAACTACAGGACGAATGGCAAAACGGTCGATGGCGACCCATGAGGCCCGCCGACCCGGCGGCAACCCCCGACACTGCCCAGGAGCGGCGATGACCGAACTCGCATTCCAATCGGCCGGCCAGCTCCTCGATCAGATGGATGCGGGAACGATCACCAGCCGCGCCCTCCTCGATCTCTATCTGGACCGCATCGAGCGCTTCGACGGGCGGGTGAACGCGGTCGTGGCGCTCGACATCGAGCGCGCACGCGAGCGCGCCGACCACGCGGACGCGGCGCGCGCACGCGGCGAGAGCTGGGGCCCGCTGCACGGCCTGCCGATCACCGTGAAGGACTGCATCGAAACCGCGGGCTTGCGGACGACTGCCGGATCGGAGCGTCTCGCGGCCCACGTACCCGAGCGCGATGCCACCGTGGTCGAGCGCCTCACCCGCGCGGGTGCAGTGATCTTCGGCAAGACCAACACGCCCGAGTTCGCATCCGACTGGCAGACCAGCAACACACTGCACGGAACGACCAACAACCCCTGGGACGAGACGCGGTCTCCGGGTGGATCGTCCGGCGGTTCGGCCGCAGCGATCGCGGCCGGGTTCACCGCGCTGGAGATCGGCAGCGATATCGGCGGATCGATCCGGATCCCGGCGCACTGCTGCGGTATTTTCGGCCACAAGCCGACCTGGGGGATCGTGCCGCAGCGGGGTCACATCCCGGGCCTTCCCGGCTCCCGAATCGAGAACGACCTCAACGTGCTCGGCCCGCTTGCGCGCAGCGCCGGCGATCTGGAACTCGCGCTCGACGTGCTCGCGGGCCCGAACGAACTCGACGCACGCGGGTGGCATCTCGAGCTGCCACCCGCGCGGCGAGATTCGCTGCGCGATTTCCGCGTCGCGGCCTGGCTCGACGATCCGGCCTGCAGCGTCGATTCCGAAATCCGCGAGTGCCTCGAGCAGCGTGTCGAGCAGCTGCGGAAAGCCGGCGCTCGCGTGGACGACCACGCTCGGCCCGCCTGTGACTTCGGCGAGATGGTCCGCATCTATCAGCGGCTGCTGGCACCGATCATTTCGACCACATTCGACGACGCGCAGTTTGCCGGCTTCGAAACGGCGGCGCGCGAACAACCCGCGCCTGAGGCCGACGCCCACTCCCCTTTCCTGCGTGATCTCGTCGAGACCCATCACGTCTGGTTATCGGCCCATGAGGCACGCGAGGGGCTCCGCGCGGTATGGGACGCGTTCTTTCGCGACTACGACGTGCTGCTGTGCCCGGTCTCCGCGGTCCCCGCCATCCCACACGACCATTCGCAACCGGTGACGCAACGCCGCCTCGTCGTCAACGGACGCAAGAGGCCCTACATGGACCAGTTCGGCTGGATGGGGCCGATCGGCGCGATGAAGCTGCCCGCCACCGTGGCACCGGCCGGGCGAACCGCCGGCGGCCTGCCGGTTGGCGTCCAGATCGTCGGCGCACACCTCGAAGACCGCACCACACTCGCCTTCGCCCGATTGTTCGCTGACGAATTCGGTGGTTTCGAGAATCCGCCGGGCTTTCAGGACGCGGGGCGCGAGCATCCACAAGCTGAGGTAAGTGTATGAAAGGTCGAATTCCAAGCCATGATCCCGAGAATTAACATGCGCCTCAATCGCCTCTTGCTATTGCTGTCGATCGCCGTACCGCTGGCTGCGACCGCTCCGGCCCAGGCCGCCACCGTG
Organism: Deltaproteobacteria bacterium; assembly: GCA_019310425.1. Lineage (GTDB taxonomy): Bacteria > Myxococcota_A > UBA9160 > UBA9160 > SMWR01 > JAFDEI01. The sequence goes on from JAFDEI010000151.1 coordinate 17,839, forward strand.
GGCTGCGAAACGGTCTCCCGCTTCATGTCCGCCTACCTCCAGAACCACATCCTCCACCACCGACTCGACGATCAGCTCGAGGAGCGGACGATCGACACCTACCTCCGCCGCTTCGATCCATCGCGGACCGTGCTGCTCGAGGGCGAAGTCACGAATATCCAGAAGGAACTCAAGGGCGCGTTTGCGAATGTCAAACACAAGTCCTGCACCTTCCTGACCGGTTTTCACCAGACGCTCGTGAAAGAGCAGAGAGGGATCGAAGATTTCGTCAGGGATTTCATCGGCAAACCCGATTACGAGGTCGACACCACGGTCGAGCTGATCCTCGACCCTGAAGACCGCGGGCACCCGAAGACGGTCGAGGAACAGCAGCAGCTGCTGCGAAACCTCCTCCACTTCCAGATGTCCAACTATCTGAGCGCGGACGAGACCCTGGAAAACGCCAAGAAGCTGTTGGTGCACCGCTACGAATTACGCACCAAGCGGCTCGCTGAACTCGAGACCGTGGATCTCTACACTGCGTTCCTCGACGCGTTCGCAACCTCGCTCGATCCGCACTCGAACTACCTCTCGGCGGAAGTCCTCGAGGATTTCCGGATCAGCATGACGCTCTCGCTCGAGGGAATCGGCGTTGCCCTGTCCGAGCGCGACGGCTTCGCGGTGGTCGAGCGGGTCATTCCGGGCGGTGCCGCCGACCGCCTGGGCGTACTGCTTCCCAAGGACAAGATCATCAGCGTCGCACAGGCGGACGGCGATGCGGTGAACATCATCGACATGCCGCTTCGCGAGGCCGTCAGCCTGATCCGCGGCAAGAAGGGCACGGAGGTGCGGTTGACCGTGCTTCGGCAGGGAGAGCAGACCAAGCGCTTTCCACTGACGATCGTGCGCGACAAGATCAACCTGGAGGACCAGGCCGCCAACCTTCGATTCGAGGAGCGCGAGGTCGAAGGCAAGAAGATCAAGCTCGCCATCCTCGACCTGCCGTCCTTCTACGGCGGATCGAACCCCACGGAACGCCAGTCGACCGATGACGTCGCGCGGCTGTTGCGCCAGGTCAACGAGGAGAAGGCCGACGGACTGGTGCTCGACCTGTCGCGAAACGGCGGCGGTCTGCTCGACCACGCTGTCACGATCTCGGGGTTCTTCCTGCGCCGCGGCGAGATCGTCGGTGTCGAGAACGCGCGCGGCGGACGCCAGATCCTCTCGGACGAAGACGATGGCATCCTGTTCTCCGGCCCGATGGTGGTGCACACATCGCGAGTCAGCGCGTCCGCGGCCGAAATCCTCGCCGGCGCGCTCCAGGACTACAAGCGCGCGATCATCGCGGGCGACGACCACACCTTCGGCAAGGGCACCGTCCAGACGGTCTCGTCCCTCCCGCCCGGCCAGGGCGCGCTGAAGATCACCACCGGCATGTTCTTCCTGCCGGGGGGGCGATCGACGCAGAACGACGGCGTTCGCTCCGATGTGGTGATTCCGTCGCTACTGACCAGCAACGACTTCGGCGAAAAAACCCAGCGTTACGCGCTCGAGAACCAGGCGACGACGCCGTTCCTCAGCAGCTACGCGAATGCGGTACCGGCGACGAACCGCTGGCAGCCGGTCTCGTCCGACGTGGTGTCGAAGCTCGCGCAGCGCTCCCACGAGCGCGTCGGCAAGAGCGAGGAGTTCGCGGAAATCCGCGAGAAGCTGAAGGAAGCCGAGGCGAACGACGGCGTCGTCAGGCTGGCCGACATCCTGAAGGAACAGGAAGAGGTCGAGGAAGAAGAAGACGCCGCCGAAGGCGAGGAGAAAGAAAAGATCTCGCCGCAGCTGGAAGAAGCGACCAGCATCCTCGCCGATCTCGTCGCGCTTCACATCTAGCTCGGACCAGGAGGTCGGCATGCCGCTTCAGATCCTCAGTTCACCCTCGAACCCCGACGAATTGGTCGAGAACCTCTCGAGCGCCATCGCGGAGGCGCTGCCGGGCTCGCAGATCGAGGTGCAGGCCACCGGAGCCGGGCACTTCGAGATCCGTGTCGCCTCGAAGACATTCGAGGGACAGTCGCGGGTCGCGCAGCAACAGGCCGTCTATGCCGCGATCGCCCACCTGATGAAGGGCGATGCCGCACCGGTTCACGCGATCGACAAGCTCGAAACGCGGGTCCCGTAAACGGCGGTGCGCCTCCGCAACGGCACGCTCGCCGGGTGGTGCATGGCCTTGGCGATCGCCTACGCGAATTCGGGCTGTGCACCCCCCCCGGCACCCGCCCCCGACTCGCTGCAGTGGGTCGCAGATGCGGAATCCGACGCGACGATCGGTTCGGAAACACGCCTCGCCACCGGGCCAGCCGGAAAGATCCTGCATTACGGCGACTTTGCTTCGGCCTCTGACGTGCCCGAGTTCGTGCAGCTCTCCGAAGCGCTCGCGACCGGGAGCCGCGTGGTGCTGGCCCAGCGCGTGTGGCGCCGGAATGCGCAAGGACGCAGTGCAGCGCCGGAGCTGTACTCGGGCGTCGTAGTCGTCGACCGAAGCGGTGCGCAGCCGCGCGCGCGCCTTGCCGACATCGGCGAGATCGGTCACTCCGGCCCGCTCAGCCTGCAGATCGTCGCGTTCCCGCTGTCGGACTCCGCCAGTACGGAGTTCCGCGGTGATGTCATCGTCCCCCAAGGAGGAGTGCTGGATTTCGGAATCGCCATCCGCCAGGAGACCTGGGGCCAGGGCGGTGGGCCGGTCGAATTCGAGGTTTCGCTGCAAGACGGAGGCGATCGCGAGCAGACGCTGTTCAGCGCGGCCATCGACCCGGATGCCGCTGCTCCGCCCGGCTGGCTCGACCAGCGGATCGATCTCGCCGACTTCGCGGGCCGCCGCATCAGGCTCCGCTTCGCAACCCGGCGGACGGCGGGGGAAACGGGCTTCTCCCTGCCGATCTGGAGCGACCCGGTCGTCTACCCGAGGCAACGGCTCGACACGCGCCCGAACATCGTGCTCGTCTCGCTCGACACGCTGCGCGCGCGCAGCCTCGGGGCCTACGGCTACGCGCGCGACACCTCACCGTTCCTCGATTCGCTGGCCGAGCGCGGTGCGCTGTTCGAGAACGCCATCACCGCGTCCGTCACCACGAGCCCAGCCCATATGAGCCTGTTCACTGGGCTGTATCCGGTTCGGCACGGTATTCGCGAGGGCCTGCAGCGAAAGGCACCGCACGCGATCACGCTCGCCCAGCACTTCCGCGGTGCCGGCTATCGCACCGCGGCCTTCACCGAGAACGGCTATCTGGTTCGGCGACGCGGCTTCGGCGACGGCTTCGCGCAGTACACCGAAAACGTCGGCGAGACCCTGAAGGCGCCCGGTGAAGCGCGACGCACATTCGGCCAGGCCCGGCGCTGGCTCCAGGCAAACGCCGAAACCCCGTTCTTCCTGTTCCTCCATACCTACGAAGTCCATTCCCCCTACGATCCCGAAACCCGCTACGCGTCACTGTTCCGCAGCGACGGCGAACCCGGTGCCGGCAACCTGGCGGTCCGGGGCGCGCGCGACCGCTACGACCGCGAGATCCGCATCGTCGACGAGGAGCTCGAGCGGTTGTTCGCCGCGATCGCCGAAGCCGGGCTTGCAAAATCGACCATCGTGGTGGTCACGTCGGACCACGGTGAAGAATTCGGAGAGCACGGCGGTTATCAACACGGCGGGGCGGTCTACGAAGAAAGCGTGCGGGTGCCGCTGGTGTTCGTCGGCCCCGGAAGAATCCCGGGACCACGACGACATTCGACACCGGTTTCGCTGGTCGACATCGCCCCGACCCTGCTCGAACTCGCGGGCGTGCCGGTGCCCGATCGACTCGACGGTACGAGTCTCGCGAGCACGCTCGAGCGCGGTGATACACCCGCCGCGCACACGATCGTATCCGAAGCACGGGCGACGAAGCGCTGGCTCGACCCACTCCGCCACGTCAGCTGGAATCCGCCGCTCTTCGCCGTGCGCTGGGGCGACAGCAAGTTCATCGTCCACCGCCCTGCGAGCGGCGCCGCAGAGCCGATGCTGCACTTCGACCTCGCCGACGATCCGACCGAGCAGCACCCGCTGACGATCGAGCCCGATGCGGAGCGCGCAGTCGATGCGGCCGTCGACCGCTACCTGGGGCGGTCCACCGGACAGCCTGGGCCGGGCACCGACGTCAGCCCGAAGCTCAAGGAGCGGCTGCGCGCGCTCGGCTACGCGGAATAGGACCGCCCAGCAATTTGGTGGTGGCGCCGAGGGCGGTGCAGCAGACAGCAGCCGCGCGTACCGCCAGCGCAATCGCTGCCTCGAACTCGAAGCCGTGTGCGAGCCCGGCCGCAAACGCGCCGTGGAAGGCATCCCCCGCGCCGGTGGTATCGCGCACCCGGACCTGCTGGGCGTGGTAGCGGCGAACGCGGCGCCCGCGAAAGTAGAGTCCACCACTGCGGCCGGTGGTGACGATGGGATTGCCGCCGAAGCGGTCGCGCAGGCGCCGAAGCGCGCGCTGCGGGTCGCCGTCACCGTAGGCCTCGGCAAATTCCAGCGGGACGATCGGAAAATCCACGTACGGGAGCAGCCTCGTGATCGCGGGGCGCGGCAGGCTGAAATCGCCGACCACCGTCGCACCAACCGCACGCGCGCGTTCGACGGCGCGGACCGCCTGCTGTGGGAAATGTCCGTCCACGAGCAACACGCAGCCGGGCCCGATCGCGCCAAGCTCGGCGCCGGTCGGGAACGATGAAGCGTCGCTCCCCTCCCCGCTTCGCCACCAGCACGACGGAAACCGTCGTCGGAAACCCCGGAACCAACAAGACACCGCGCGTGCCGACCTTCGCCCGTGTGAGGCTTCGCCGCAGCTGACGGCCGCAGGCGTCGTCTCCGAGCACAGTCAGCAGCTGCGTGTCGCAACCGAGTCGCGCAGCCTGGATGGTCGCGTTGCACGCCATGCCGCCGGTCGAAACCAGGCGCTCGCGAAAACGCGTTCGCGCAGCCCCGAGGTCGATGTCGTCGACCCGATAGACGTGGTCGACGACACACAATCCAAGCCCGATGATCCGACGCGCGCGCACTCCCGACCTCCGCGCCGTTTCTTACCGGAATCGGCGTGAATCCGCTACGCTCGCGTCGATTAGGGCGTTCTACATGGCACATCCCCCTCACGTGACCCGGGAGACCTGCGCTTGATCGCGTTGTTGTTGATCTCGATCGGGACACTCGCAATCGGGATCGCCGGCTCGCTGGTGCTGATACTGCGAACCGGCGAAGCACGCGTCGCCTTCCTCACGCTGCTGTTCGCTCTGCTGGGTGTGCGCCAGGGAATCGAGCTGTGGTCGTCGTGGGGAGCACCGCCCGCGTTGGCTTTCGACATGGCTGGAGTCGCCGAAGCCTCGGTGTTGGCAGCCGGGGTCGCGGGCGTGATCGCCGTGGCCGCTCTGTGGCGATCGTTGTTCGAGCGCGACCGAGCCGAATCTCTGCACTGGAACAGCATGGAGGCCGTGCGCATCCTCGGCGAAGTAGCGGCCCGACCGAACCTGACGCTGGACGAGAAACTCGACGCACTGCTGAAAATCGGCTGCGAGCGATTCGACCTCGAGGTCGGACTCGTTTCTCGCGTCGACGACGAACGCCACGAGGTCATCGGCTACCGGGCACCGGACGATTTCCCATTGTCGAAAGGCGCCATCCTTCTGCTGGCCGACACCTGCTGCACGCGCGCACTCGCTTCGGAACGCCCGGTCGCGTTGGAACGGATCGACGGCGTTGCCGACTCACAGAGCGCCGGCCACGAAGAACTCGGCTTCCGAGCGTATTTCGGCGTCGCCGTGCGCGTCTACGGCAAGCCCATCGGCACGCTGTCTTTCGGGAGCCGCGATCCCCGGAAACACCGCTTCACCGCTACCGACAAGGACCTGCTGAACCTGATGTCGCAATGGGTCGGCGGAGAACTCGAGCGCCGCTTCGCGGCCGAAGAGCGCAGAGTCTTCGCCGAACACCAGCGCGAACACGATGCGAGCGACCGGCCCGCGATCCGCCGGCACGAGGCGCGCGCGGCGCGCGCGGCGCGCACGGTGGATGTGAACAGCTCGATCCAGCGTTCCAAGAAGAATCTGCGAAACCGCTGCGGCCCCGGAATCACACTCGACATGCACCTCGCCGGCGGCCTCATCGAAGCGGCACGGCTGCCGGTCGCGGTCGGTGCGATCATCGAGAGCATCGTCGCGCAGACCGTTACCGCGCTGTCCGGCAACGGCAGCATCACGATCGAAACCGCGAACCTCGAACTCGCCAACCGCAACCCCGATCTGGTACCGGCGATCGCACCAAACCACTACGTCACCGCGGCGATCATCGCGACCGGCGACCGCATCGAAGCCGATAGCTTCGCACACGCGTTCGACCCGCCCGCGGACAAATCGAACCGCGGCGCCGTCTGGAACCCCCAGGATGATCTTCCGCTCGCGACGATCTACCGCCTGCTGCAACGTTCCGGCGGTGACCTGTCGGTGCAGATCGAACCGGGCCGCAGCTGCACCTTCACGGTCTTCCTGCCGGTTGCCGGCTCCCAGCCCGAACATCCGCGCCCGGCCGAGAGCACGGCCCAGCCGCTCCCCTTGAACTAGGGTTGGGCTTTGATGTCGCGAACCACTCCGAGCCGATCGATCATCGCGACGGCGCTGTGGGCGTTGGTACTGGGCTGTGCGGGGACGCCGATCGCTCCGGAAGCGGGCTTCGCGACGGGTGTCGTCTTCCATGACCGCAACGGCAACGGCAAACGCGACCGCTTCGACTTCGGTATCCGCGGCGTCGCGCTCTCGAACGGACGCGAAGTGGTGCGCAGCGACGCGGGCGGACGCTACCGATTACCGGTCGCCGACGACTTCACCCTGTTCGTCGTGAAGCCCTCCGGATGGACGGTCGCGACGGACGCGAACAACCTCCCGCGCTTCTACTACCGCCACAAACCGGCCGGCTCCCCGGCCAATTCCCACTTTCCCGGAGTCGCGCCCACCGGCCCCCGGCCCGCTTCGATCGACTTCCCCCTCACCCGCCACCGCGAGCCGAAAACGTTCGATGTCGTGCTCTTCGGCGACACCCAGCCCTACTGGATCTCCGAGGTCGACACGCTGTCCCACGACATCATCGAGGAGCTGATCGGTGTCGACGCGGCCTTCGGCATCACGCTCGGCGATGTGGTGGGTGACGACCTCTCGCTCTTCGAACCGCTGAACCGCGCAGTGGGGCTGATTGGAATCCCCTGGTACAACGTCCCGGGAAACCACGACCTGAACTACGACGCGAACGACGATGCGAACTCGGACGAGACCTTCGAGCGGGTCTACGGACCGGGGTCCTACGCGTTCGAATACGGTCGAGCCCATTTCATCGTGCTCGATGACGTCGTCTACGGCGGCTACCTCGAAACCGGCAACACCACCCAGAATTACGTCGGTGGGCTCTCGGAAGATCAGCTCGCCTTCGTGCGCGGCTACCTGGCAGGCGTCCCACGCAATCACCTCGTCGTCGTCGCGATGCACATCCCGCTGGCCGGGCCCGCGCCGACCCTCGAAGTCCCGCAGCGACGCGAGCTGTTCGCCGCACTCGCATCCCACCCGTACAGCTTCTCGATCGCATCGCACATGCACACCCAGAGCCACGAATTCTTCGGGCCCGAAGACGGCCACCATGGCCCGTCACCGCACCACCACCTGATCCAGGGCACGACATCGGGTAGCTGGTGGCTCGGCACTTCCGACGAAGTCGGCATCCCGCACGCGACCATGCGCGACGGCACGCCGAACGGCTATTCGATCCTCCGCATCGACGGCAATGCCTACACGCTTCGCTACCAGGTCGCGCGCAGACCCGCCGACTATCAGATGAACATCTTCGCACCCGACGCGGTCAGCGCGGAAGCGGCAGCCCGCACCGAGGTGCTCGTCAACGTGTTCGCGGGCTCCGATCGCAGCCGCGTCGAGATGCGCCTGGGCGCCGACGGTGCCTGGATTCCGCTCACTCGGGTCGATCGCCCGGATCCATATTTCCTGGAGCTGAAGCGCCGCGAAGCCGACGCAGCGGACCGCCCCGCCCGCCCGCTGCCACCCGCAGACCCCTCGCGTCATCTGTGGCGTGCCACCCTGCCCGCGGATCCAGAAGCCGGAACCAGCTTGTTGGAAGTCCGCACAATCGACATGTTCGGCGCAACGCATCGCGGGCGACGGATTCTCCGAATCGAGCGAAGCGAGCACAGGTCCCGCGAAGCGGGACCGCGCGAGTGACCCGGCCCACGGGCAGCCGCGGTAGAATCCCGACCCATTTCGCGAAAGGAAGGATCGATGTCGGATGAGCGAAGCGAGCACAGGTCCAGCGCAGGGGGACCGCGTCGAGTCGCGGTCGCTGTAGACAACGGCGTTGCGGACGTCCGCCTGAACCGCGCCGACAAGCTGAACGCACTCGATGCGGCAATGTTCCAGGCCCTCGCCGAAACCGGCAGCGGGCTGGCCTCGGAACCCTCGCTGCGCGCGGTCGTGCTGTCCGGAGAGGGCCGTGGCTTCTGCGCCGGGCTCGACGTCGGCAGCTTCGGCGCGATGGCCAAGGGCGGCGGCACGGGGCCGAATCTGCTCGAGCGGCCCGGGGGCCGGTTCGCAACCCACGCCCAGCTCGCGGCTCACGTCTGGAGCGAGCTGCCGGTTCCGGTGATCGCCGCGTTGCACGGCGTGATCTTCGGCGGTGGTCTCCAGATCGCGCTGGCGGCGGATATTCGCCTGGTCACGCCCGACGCGCGTTTGTCGGTGATGGAAATCAAGTGGGGGCTGATTCCCGACATGACCGGCAGCCAAACGCTGCGACGGCTGGTGCGGCTCGATGTCGCCAAGGAGCTCACCTTCACGGGCCGGATCGTCTCCGGCATCGAAGCGGTGGAACTCGGACTCGCAACACGCGTCTCGGACGACCCGCACGCGGAGGCACTCGAGCTGGCCCGCGGCATCGCGGGCCGCTCCCCCGACGCGATCCGCGCGGGCAAACGCCTGCTCGACGAGTCGGCGTTCGTGGACCTCGAGACCGGACTGCGCCGCGAGGCCGAATTACAGGCCAAGCTGATCGGCAGTGCGAACCAGATCGAGACCGTGAAAGCCAACCTCGAGCAACGCACCCCGAACTTCCGCGACCCCGAATAGCGCCACGTCCGTGCAGCGGCGAACGACTTCAGCTGCGCTTTGGCCGCCATGCGGTCAAAGCTTCCGCGAGTTTCTCCAGCCGCCACCCACAATGCGCATCTTCCCTTGCACGGTGAGTGACCAGGATGTCAATATGCCCCGAGTTCGATGTGGTAATGCGCGAGATCGCGGGTGACTAGACGACGGCGCGGCTTCGACGGCGGATTCGGGGTGTTCGCGCCGACCCCCGCGTAGGTGCCGGAACGACCTCTGAATCTCCAAGATCCGCAGGGCCATCAACGACGGCATGAAAGGAGCGTTCGCGGGAGTCGCTCGCGCTCGGCTGATGTTCCCTATCGTCTCGCACCTGACACAGCCGGGAGGGACCGACGTGATCAAGCGGGCGCAATTCGGAACCACGGGCCACGCGAGTTCGAGGATCATCTTCGGTGCGGCGGCACTGGGCGGAATG
>JAFDEI010000321.1 GCA_019310425.1 Deltaproteobacteria bacterium
GCGGGGAAAGAACGGGCTGACGTCGTTCTTCAAGTTTCGAACGGGTGGCAATGCGACTTCGTTGAAGCCGTCGAGATTGACGACGATGTCGAATCGCGCACCGAGTGCCAACAGGTAGCCGAGCGTCAGGAATTGCTGCGGCTGCTTGTGGCTTCCGAGGGCGACCCGTACGACGACGAACTCCTTCCCCGCGAAACCCTCGAACTTCTCCAGCTCCGAGAAGAGAGCCTCGACTCCCATGATGCCGAGCGACATCCCGACGGATCCCCCGAAGATTGCGACGACCACGCGGTCGGGCGACTGCGACGCAATAGGCGACTTGTCGTCCACGAAACCGTATTCGGACACAGGCAGGCCGTGGGTCCGCAGGGACTTCCCGTCCTTGTTCCACAAGTCGGCGTCGTAGACGAACCCCATGTAGGGATGGATCGCCGTAGTGGCGACGATCTGCGGAACCTCCTGGAGAAGGTCGCTGAAGTCGGAGCTGTTCTCCGCGACGGTCTGCTGATGATCGCGAACCCGTGCGTAGGTAAAGAACTCCCCCATCGCGACGCGGTACATCGAATAGGCGATCGCCTCGATGGCGAAGACGGTAACGACGAGCATTGCCAGGATCAGACCGAGTCGCCTCGACCGGCTCTGCTGTTGGGCGCTCATACCGGGAGGCTAGGGAATTCCATTGGACCTGACTCATCTCCGGGGTGTGCTCGACTGCACGGCCCGCACGCCGTCGCCGAAGCGCTCAGCTACCGCGGCTAACCCTCAGCGAGCTCGCGACTCATAGGAAGCTCTGGAGCACCGTCGCCGCGATCCCGCTGAGGAAGATGCCCTTCTTCAGCTGGGGCAGGCCTGCCCACCAGTTCTCCTGTTCCCGGCTGAAGGCTCCCGAGCCGATGCACACGTACGCGATTCCGATGACCGCGTAACCGGTGAGGAACAATTTGAACACGGCGAGATTCGACACGCCGGCAATATAGCGGGCTATCATCCCGCTTGCGGCGGCGTCATCGCGACACCGAGCCGACTCGAAAGCAATGGAGCAACACCATGCAGCGTGGTAATTACGGCCTGTTCGCGTTCGCGCTCCTGCTCGCCACCGCCACAGCCGCCGACGAAGGCGGGGAGGTCTTCGAGCCCGGTGACCACTGCGTGGCCTACCGGACCACCAAGGAGATGTGGTTCGGCAGGGAGGTAGAGGTCGTGGGACGCAGCTGTGAGGTCAGCGCCAAGCTCGTCGCGGTCGACGCGGGCTCACAGGTGGTCGTGAGCGTGCCGATCAAGAGCCTCCGCTCAGGCAACATGCTGCGCAACGGCAGCGTGGCGGACCTGCTGGGCGTGAAACTGCAGCCCGACCTGCGCTTCACCTCCGACCCCATCGACGCCGATGCGCTGCGCGACGACCTCGCGCGCGGAAGCTTCGTGCTACCGGGAACCTTGAGCCTGGGCGAGAAGCCCTACCCGGTCGACTTCCCGCTCGAGATCGTCGAACACGGCGGGAAACGCGTCGTGAAGGGCCGGCTCGAGACCACCTTCGAGGCCTTCAGCGTCGAGGTCCCGACCGTCATGGGTGGCTTCATCGCGAAGCCGCGCGATGCACTCGAGTTGATCGTGCACCTCGACGTCGCGCAGGTCGACGGTCTCGGCGACTGGGCCGTCGCGGCAGGGCTCGAGTAGCCGCCCGACCCGACTGAAGCGCAGGGAAGGCAGTCTCCCCCGCGCACTCTCCAGTGTTTCCCCGAGCCCAGTCCCAACAACTCCCCGCATCACGCGAACCAGCCCCATCCAGGTCGGCAGCACCGGATCGGCCGAATTGGGTCGATAATTGACAGGTGCGTTACAAAACCGTCACCCGATCGGGGTCGATGCCAAGAGCCCATCCCGAGACAACGCTAAAACCAACACCAATTCAAATACTTACGAGAATTCTTCGAGCCGTGAATATTTGGCATGGAACATGCTTCAAACAAGTGTAAAGGGGAGGGACACGCATGAGTGCCGCTGCGAGCGTCCGAATCGAGACTACCACCATCCACGAGCCGCTGTCACTGACGCTGCTCGAACTCGTCGAAGCCGTGAACGACTTCACTTCGAATGACGACGAGGTCGTTGCGACCGTCCGACACATGCTCCAGACAGGCCGTATTCGTCTCTGTGGCAACTTCCGAGGAGTGTCCGCCAGCGTCTTCGACTGAGCCCTCCGTTCCCCCGCTGCCCCGCCACTGCCGCCCAGGCCCCGCCCCTCGCCCCGAGCCCCGAATCACTCACCCCCCGGCCGATCTCGCCATTCCACGGAATCTCCCCCAGTGTCACACCCGTGCCTTGACCGCCGCGCATGAGGAGTGGAACATCGCTGCCGATCGAACGGGGGTGACGATCATGGCCAAGAAGAAGGCCAAGGCTCGCAAGAAGAGCGGCACGAGAGCGCGCGCCAAGGCCCGACCCGCGAAGAAGCGCTCCGGGAAGGCGGCGGCTTCGACGCCACGCAAGCGGGCGGCGAACACGGCCCGGGCCGCAGAGCCGGAGCGCGCGAAAGCGCCCACCGGCGCGACCGCGGCCGAACTCGCCACCAAGCAGCGAGACATTTCGGTCTCGGAGTTCTTCGCGAAGAACCGGCACCTGCTCGGATTCGACAACCCCGCGAAGGCGCTACTCACGACCGTGAAGGAAGGCGTCGACAACGCACTCGACGCGTGTGAGGAAGGCGGCGTCCTGCCCGACATTCGGGTCGAGATCAAACAGCTGGCGGAGACCCGCTTCCGCATCGCGATCGAGGACAACGGCCCCGGCATCGTGCGTGCGCAGGTTCCGAAGATCTTCGGCAGTCTGCTCTACGGCTCGAAGTTCCACCGGCTGCGCCAGAGCCGCGGCCAGCAGGGCATCGGCATCAGTGCTGCCGGGATGTACGGGTTGCTCACAACCGGAAAGCCCGTGAAGATCATCACCCGCGCAGGCCAGCGCGCGAAGGCGCACCACTTCGAACTCGTGATCGACACCCGCAAGAACGAGCCGAAGGTAAAGCGCGACAACGAGGTCGATTGGCGGAAGGGCCAGGGAACGCGCGTC
>JAFDEI010000152.1 GCA_019310425.1 Deltaproteobacteria bacterium
TCGCAAGCAGACTTGAATCGGACTGCTCTTCAACTGAACCAACGGCCGCGAAAAACACTGGACTTTCGTACACCAGCAGAGGTACTCAACGAGAGTGTTGCGTTGACCGGTTGAGCCCAAAGGCGTTATCGGACATGGGAATCCCGCAGCTTGTCTTGTCTATGCTCTGCCTCGTACGACACAGGACGGGAAAGCGGACGAAAACCAGCTAAGGAGCGATCATGAATCAACAAGGTGGGCAAGCTGAATACGACGCGATCGTCGTCGGGGCCGGGATCTCCGGGCTGGGCCTCTCCGCCCTGCTCTCCAATGCCGGCAAACGCGTGCTGACTCTGGAGTGGGCCGCGCACATTGGTGGGCGGGCGCACTCCTTCGAGAGGAAGGGCCACATCATGAATATCGGCGGCCCGCGGGCGGGGCTCGAGAACGGAAGAGTCGACGTGCTGTTTGCCGAACTCGGCTTGGAGCCCGGCGAGCGGGGCTTCTTCGAGGACGTGAAAACCTACCGCGACGGCGAGTTCATCTCGCTTCCCACGCTCATGATGCGGGGTGACCGGGAAGAGGCCGGCAAGCTGATGGCGACGACCCGAGAGCTCGCAGAGTCCGGCGACCTCGCGAAGTACGACGCCATGACCGCGCAGGAGTGGATCAAGCCGCTGGTGAAGAGCACCGAGGTGCTGGACACCGCCCGCTACGCGAGCATCGTGATGAACACGATCCCGCGACTCGAGGACGTTGCGGCCAGCGCTTTTTTCGAGTCGATGCGAATCATCCAGACCAATCCCCGCATCTATCTGGCCGCGCACGGTTACGGGGACTTCATGCGCATTCTGGCCGAGGCCTCGGCAAAGAACGGCGGCGAGCTTCGAACCTCCTCCAAGGTGGACGAGATTCTTATCGAGGATGGGCGGGTCCGAGGTGTCGTAATCGACAAGGCGGGACGCGCTGAGAGAATCGAGGCGCCGGTGGTGGCCGCTGCCCTGCCCGTCTGGGAACTCTTCGAAATGGCCGACGAGAGGCTCTTCCCGAACGACTTCGTAGCCAAAGTGAAACACCTCGACCGAAAAACGGCCATCTTCGGGCTCACCGTCGCGCTTCGGGAGCCCCTGTACGACGACAAGTACTTTCTCCTAACCGACGGCCCGCGCTGCCAGCACCCGATCTCGGCCTTCATGGCCAGCAATATCGCTCCCGCCGTGGCACCGGAGGGAGAGCACCTCTTCGAGGTCTGCTGCCAGTGCGACATGGAGATCCGCGACGACCCGGACCGCCTCGACGAGGTTGTTCCGCTGCTGCGAGAGGATCTCGAAGAGTTCTTCCCCGGTTGGCAGGAGAAGGTGATCTGGCAGCAGTCCTACTGCCACTGGGAGGAGCCGGCCCGAACCGCCGGCCGAGCCGGGGTGTTCCGACCCGAGGTCAGAGCGCCGAGTGTCGAGGGGCTCTATCTGACCGGTGATACCGTGGCTTCACGTGCGCTGCCGGGCCTCGAGTGCGCTGCGGACTCCGCCATGCTGTGTGCGGAGGCGATTTTGTCGCGTTAGATCTGCGCGGCAGAGGGCGGGCGAAGGGCACCGCCGCTCCCTGCAAGGTCGAGAGCGCAACGACTTGGTCTTCCTCTGCCGATTCGCTCAGCCGTGTCGGCACGAGCATTCCTGAGTGTCTGCAAGACCCGCCTGACTGCGGCTCCCCCGTGCCAACGACAGGCCGCGATCGTAAGTCCATGCGAGCAGCGAGCTCGGGCGCTGCGAACGCGTTTCAGCGCACTCAACACCCCGCGGCCGGAGTCGGGGAGGGGTCGAAGCGACTGAGTTCGAGCGGAGATCCCTCCCCGACTCCGGCCGCGGGCGCGCCGAGCACCGATCGCGCAAGAGAGAGGTGATTCGGGGCGGGTGAAGTCGAGTTCTTCGCCGATCGCCGAGATCTCCGAATTCTTGACATTCGAGATGGTGCCGCCCGCGGCCGCCACGGCGAACAGGAACGCTGGATACCCCGCGGGGCGATTCGCGGATTCAGTTCATAGAAATAGTGTCGATAGTCACTATCTATGGTAAATTTGGTACTATCATGGCCTATCTCGTAAGACGCGCCGGCGACCGCATCGAGATCCGGGAGAGCCGCTCGACTCCCCGGGGCCCCCGGTCGCGTCAACTCGTGCGTTTCGCGGGCGCGCTGACGCCCGCGGTTCTGGCGCGGGCGGCAGCCCGTGCCACCCGCCCCTTCGACGCTCGCACACTGGCCCGCCGTGCGCGGGCCATGGCGATTCCGGTCGACACTCACGCTCCGGAGCATGAAGCGCGGGCGCTGCTCAGCCGGCTCCGGCGTGGGGACACGATCGATCCCGTCATGGCGGGGCTACTCGTGCGGGCGCTCGAAGGCGTCGCGACCGCGCCGGTCCCGGAGCCTTTCGCCGAAGTCAGCGAATGGATCGGCGCACCAAAGGCCGCACACGGTGCGGCGCTCCGAGATCTGCTCGATACATTCGGGCGAATAGCGGCCTCCCGACCGCCGCGAAGAACGCGCCCGCGCAAGATCTTTCCGCGCTTCTCGTCCGCGGCTGCCGCGGAGGCTTCGTGATGGCGCCCGCGTCGGCGGAGCCGTCGCTCTCGGAAAAGGTCCTGCTGATCGAGGCGACCCTGCACGCCGCCCGAATTCCGCACGCCTTCGGAGGTGCGATCGCGCTCGCCTATTACGCGACGCCGAGAGCCACGATCGATATCGACGTCAACGTGTTCGTCGAGTCCGATCGCGCCGACGATGTGCTCGACGCACTGGGCCGGCTGGGTGCGGAAGAGCCCACGGAAGCCGAAGCCGTTCGACTGCATCGTGACGGCCAGACCCGCATCCGTTGGGAGTCGACGCCGATCGACCTCTTCTTTTCGTATGACGCCTTTCACGATGCCTGCCTGGAGCGGCGGCGCGCCTTCCCGTTCGGCGAAGCTGAGACGATCCACGTCCTGGCGGCCGAGGACCTCGTCATCTTCAAAGCGATCTTCGATCGCGACAAGGACTGGCGCGATATCGCGGAGCTGGTCTTCGCCATGGCGGACGAACTCGATGCGGAGTGGATCGAACGCTGGCTCGATCGCATCGTGGGGCGAGAGGGCTGCGACCACAGCTTCGAGATGATTCAAGCTCCCCCCTGACCCGGTCCGCGTTCTCGCGTAAGGCCGAGTGGGCGTTTATTCGGGGCGGGTTTGGAACTCGGAGAGGTGGTCGCGGTATTGGCTGCGTACGGCGTTGATTTCGGGGCGGGTGAAGCCGAGTTCTTCGCCGATCACCGAGATCTCCGAACTTTCTACGTTCGAGATCGTCCCGTTTGCGGCCGCCACGGCGAACAAGCATTGCAGCAGCTCGCCGCGCTGCTCTTTCGTTGAATACTTGCGGAATTCGCGTGTCACCACGTAGTTCTCGGTTTCGCCGAGCAGCTTCGCCTGGCTCTTGGCGATCTGGACCACCAGCGCGGCCTCGGGGCTCGAGAGCGAGGCGAGCTGCGTCGCGATGCGCTCCATCTCGGTGGTCTCGTCGTCGTCGATGTCGAGGTCCGCGTGTGCGACGCGGGCGAGCACATAGGCGAAGCCGGCCAGGTAGCGGGCCTTTTCCACGGGCAGGCGGTCGAGCTCGGCCGCAATCCGGCGCACGGTCGCCGTATCGCCCGCATCGCTTCCGCCTTCGTCACCCAATCCAAGAAACTTCTTCAACAACGACAAACCGTCTCCTTCCGAATCTCCAGCGACCCGCCCCAATCGGGCACAAGCTCTACCAGATCACCCAGCCCAATTCACATCGACCACCCCCGACCCCCAGAAGCAGGACCGGCCGAGTTCAGATCTCCAACCGCACCACCAGAAGCCGGTAGCGGGCGGCCTTCAGCGACCGTCAGCCGTACCAGGGAGCGGAAGGCCGCCCGCTATCGGCGCGGCCGCGAAGGGAGAACCGGCCCGGCCTAGCGCCGCAACGCCATCCAGCGCGTGAGCAGTCTGTGGAGAGTCGGCGTCATGCGCGATCGCGTATAAGCGCCGGCGGCGCGTTTGATGGCTTCGGCCTGGGTGGGGTAGGGGTGGATCACGTTCATGAGCTTTCCGAGCCCGATCTTGTTCACGATCGCGAGTGTCAGCTCGCTCACGATTTCGCCCGCGTGCGACGCGACCAGGGTGGCGCCGAGGATTTCGTCGCCCCGCTGCTTCACGAGGATCTTCACGAAGCCCGCTTCCTCGCCGTCAGTGATGGCGCGGTCGTTTTCGGAGAGAGGCACCGTGTAGCTGTCGGTCGCGATGCCGCGTTCCCGGGCTTCGTGTTCGTACAGGCCGACGTGCGCGACTTCCGGATCGGTGTAGGTGCACCACGGCATCACGAGCGACGAGAGTTTCGCGGTGCGGAGGAATAGCGCGTTCTGTACCACGATCTTCGCTGCGGCATCGGCCGCGTGGGTGAACTTCCAGTTCATGCAGACATCGCCGGCCGCGAAGATGTTGCGGTTGCTGGTCTGGAGATGGTCGTTCACGCGGACGCCTTGTCGCACGTCTGCTTCGACGCCCGCGCGGTCGAGACCGAGCCCCTCGAGGTTCGGCGCTCGGCCGGTCGCGACCAGGAGTTCGTCGACGTCGACGGTCAGCGATTTGCCGTCGGTACCGGTGCCCGATATTCGGCGCGCGCCGCCGATCCGCTGGATACGTTCGAGACGACAACCCAGAAACAGCCTGATGCCCTCGTCCGCGAGCCGCTGCTGGATGATCCGGGCGGCATCGGGGTCCTCGCGCGGCAGGACCTGCGCTGCCACGTCGAAGATTGCGACCTCGCAGCCGAGGCGTGCGAAGGCCTGGGCGAGTTCGCAGCCGATCGGTCCGCTGCCGATTACGCCGAGGCGTTGCGGCCGCTCGGTCAATTCGAAGATCGTCTCGTTGCTGCGGTAGCCCGCTTCGGCGAGCCCCTCGATGGGGGGGGCGACGGGACGTGCGCCCGTCGCGATCACGGCCTTGCGGAAGCGCAGGCGCTGGTCGTCCACCCGCACGCTGTCGCGGCCGTCGAAGCGTGCCTCTCCGAGGAAGATGTCGACGCCGAGTTCGTCGCGGTAGCGCGCCGCGGAGTCTGCGGCGCTGATGCGCGCGCGGATTCGCCGCATCCGCTCCATCGCGGCACCGAAGTCGATCTCGCTCGAGTTCGGCTGGGGCAGCCCGAGCAGAGCGGCGGCGCGCCGGGCTTCGGCGACCATGCGCGAGGCGCGAATCACTGCCTTCGACGGCACGCAGCCTACATTCAGGCAGTCGCCGCCCAGCAGGTGGCGCTCGATCAGCGCGACCTTGGCTCCGAGGCCGGCGGCGATGGCGGCGCTGATCAGTCCCGCCGAGCCCGCACCGACCACCACGAGGTTGTAGCGGCCCGACGGCGTCGGGTTCGTCCAGCCGGCCGGGTGGACGTTCGCGATCAGCGTCTGGTTTGCCGCGTCGGGCGGGTGGATTTCGGGGATCGTCATTTCGCGCAATTCTCCGCCGTGGCATTCGCGCGCGTGGCTTCGTCGAGCGCCCGCCGCGCGGTGCGGGTCACAATGGTCGTGGCTGCGAGGGTGGCGACTGCGCCGACGACGAGCAGGCTGTAGTAGCCGGCACCCTTTTCTGCGGTCGCGCCGCCCGCGAGTGCGGCGACCTCACCCGCGAGCGCGCCGTAGTACACGTAGAGCAGGGTTCCGGGGAGCATTCCGATGCACCCGATCAAGTAGTCGCCGAAGCCCACCCGCGTGAGGCCGAGGGCATAGTTGAGCAGGTTGAACGGGAAGACCGGCGACAACCGCAACAACAGCACGATCTTGCGCCCGTCGCGCGCAACGGCGCGGTCGACCGCGGCGAAGCGCTCGTTGCCCGCGAGCCGTCGCTCGATCGCCGCGCGTGCGAGGTGGCGCGAGACTCCGAACGCGAGCGATGCGCCCGCGCTTGCGGCCACGAAGACGATGGCGGTGCCGTGAACCACGCCGAAAATGGCCCCGGCCGCGAGGGTCAGCAGTGAGCCTGGGACGAAGGCGACGGTCGCGAGCGCGTACGCGACGATGAAGGCCGCGGGTGCCCACCAGCCCAGGTTCTCGACCCAGGCCGCAAATTCGGGCACCCGCTCGCCCGCGATCCGGCCGAGCGCGAAGAGCGCCGCCACGAGCAATGCGATGCCGAGGTTGCGCCGAAGTGCGTGTGCGCGGCTCGGAGCGGCGTCGGCCGCGGTTCGTACCTCGCTCGTGGGCGGAGTGCCGGCCTCGCTCATCGCCGCATCCCCGGCGGGGGCGGTCCGGAAATCACCGCAGCGCGCCCGAGCAGCTCGAACCCGAGCCCGCGGTGCAGCCGAAGCAGTGTGGACCGGTCGCGATCGCTTCGCCTGCGAATGTGTCGAAGTCATCGATTTCCCACACCGTCACGGGCTTTGCGGCCGCCGGGATCTGCAGCATCTGGTTGAAGTCGCAATCGAAGAGCCGGCCGTCCCAGCTGACGGAGACGAGGTGGCGGCACATCAGCTCCGGCACGGTGTCCGGGTTGAAGTGGTTCACGAGCAACGCCTGGTACTCGTTGGTGCGTCCGTCACGGGCCAGTTGGTGGGCGAACCGCTTGATCGGCATGTTGGTAATCGTGAGCAGCCGGTCGAATTCGATTCCGAAGAGTTCTCGCAGTTCGGCTCGGTAGCGGCCCTCGAGTTCGGACTGTGGTGGCGGCAGGCTGGGTCCGAGCGGATTGTAGACGAGGTCGAGCCGGAGCCCGGATGCCGAGGCGTCCTGCGCGAGCGGAGATCCCGGTCGTCCATAACCGAGCGCATTCAGGCGACGGAGCGACTCGATGCTGCGCGCGAAAACACCGCGGCCGCGCTGCTGCTCGACGTTTTCGCTGGTGTAACAGGGCAGCGAGGCGACGATCTGCACGTCGTGCTGAGCCAGGAACTCGGGAGTGTCCTGCTGGCCGGGGGTATCGAAGACCGTCAGGTTGCAGCGGTCGATCACGCGCCGCCCGAGCGCGCGGGCGCCGCGAACCAGCTGTCGGAATTCATTCTGGAGTTCCGGCGCCCCGCCGGTCAGGTCGAGGGTCGTGATCTCGGGGTTGGCGGCGAGCAGCGCGAGCACGCGATCTGCGGTGCGGCGGTCCATCGTTTCGGTCCGTTTCGGTCCGGCTTCGACGTGACAGTGGTGGCAGGCGAGGTCACAGCGCAGACCGACGTTCAGCTGGAGCGTCGTCACGCGAGCGCGCAGTAGCGGCCGCCTGCAACGCTCGGAGACGGTGTCGGCGAATCTGTGTAGGGTCATCGGGGCACCGTGCGGTGAAATTACCCGCTCCGGGCTCAGATGCCGCGTCCATGCTGACGGTTTTCGACATCTGTGAAGCCCACGATTGACACGGGAATCAGCTATGCTGCGTCGCGGCCGGCCGCGCCAAGGGGCGGCCGCAGGGTGCCTCCCACCGCGAACCCCCAGCGGTCCCGCGCGCGAGGCGCCCCATTCTACTGATCCCAGGCGGTTTCTACCCATACCGATGTGGGCATTAACTGCTTGATTTTGAAGGAGATTTTCATGATTGA
This sequence comes from Deltaproteobacteria bacterium, assembly GCA_019310425.1. Taxonomy (GTDB): domain Bacteria; phylum Myxococcota_A; class UBA9160; order UBA9160; family SMWR01; genus JAFDEI01. The sequence continues at coordinate 7,540 of JAFDEI010000152.1, forward strand.
GATTCGGTATGACGACCGCGTAGCGGTGATTACCGGGGCCGGCGGCGGCCTGGGCAAGACTTATGCGCTGATGCTCGGTGCGCGCGGCGCGAAGGTCGTGGTGAACGATCTCGGTGGTTCGGCGGACGGCACTGGCGCGGGCTCCAGCATGGCCGACGAGGTGGTGAAGGAGATCAATGAGGCGGGCGGCACCGCGGTCGCGAACTACGACTCGGTCGCTACTCCGGAGGGCGGCGAAGCCATCGTCCAGACCGCACTCGACAACTTCGGCAAGTGCGACATCGTGATCAACAACGCCGGCATCCTCCGCGACAAGTCCTTCACGAAGCTCGAGCCGAAGAACCTCGAGATCGTGCTCGATCGTGATGGCGTCGTCCGGCGCCGGCATCTTCGGCAACTTCGGTCAGGCGAACTACGGTGCTGCGAAGATGGGCCTCGTTGGTCTGATGAACGTGCTCGCCGTCGAGGGCGCGAAGAACAACATCAAGTGCAACTCGATCGCGCCGATCGCGAAGACCCGGCTCACCGAAGCACTACTCGGACCGCTGGCGGAGAAGCTCGGCCCCGACTACGTGACGCCGCTCGTCGCATATCTCGTGTCCGAGCAGTGTGAGCTCACGCACGAGATCTTCGATGTCGGTGGCGGCCGCTATGCGCGAGTCTTCGTCGGCATGGCGGATGGTTGGACCGCGCCCAACCACGAAGTGCCGAGTGTCGAAGAACTCGCCGCGAACTTCGAGCAGGTGCGCAATACCGACGGTTTCAGCATTCCGCTGAGCATCGCAGACGAGACCCGGGCGATCATGCAGGCGATCAAGGACTAAGGGGAAACCATGCCGATCGATCCGTCGAAAGCCCTCGGAGCCGAGCTCGGCTCCGGGACCAGTGAGTGGAACCGGGATCAGGTGATTCTCTATCACCTCGGTGTCGGGGCGGGTGTGCCCGCCACGGACCCGAGTGAGCTCGAGTATTGCTACGAGAAGAACCTGAAGGTGCTGCCGAGCTACGGCGTGATTCCGGTTTTCGATGCACTCACGGGTCTCGGTGCCGTACCGGGCCTCGACTTCAACTTTGCGATGCTGCTCCACGGTGAGCAGGACCTCGAAATCCACCAGCCGATTCCGCCCGAGGCCAAGGTCACGAGTACGGGCAAGGTCAAGGAGGTCTGGGACAAGGGCAAGGCCGCGTTGGTCGTGCTAGAAGTCGCGACGAGCGACGAGTCCGGCGCTCCGCTGTTCACGAACCGCTTCTCGCTGTTCCTGCGCGGCGAGGGTGGCTTCGGCGGCGAACCGGGCCCGAAGGCCGGCAACAAGGCACCCGATCGCGAGCCTGATGGCGTGATCGAGGTGACGACGATGCCCCAGCAAGCGTTGATCTACCGCCTCTCGGGCGACAAGAACCCGCTCCATGCGGACCCCGAGTTCGCGAAGATGGGCGGCTTCGAGGCTCGACGGCGATACCACGAAGGTGGCGCGCTGGCAGGCACGCTTCGCGGGTGTCGCCTATCCGGGCGAGACCTACGTGATCTCGTACTGGAAAGACGGCGACAAGATCCTGGTCGCGGCCGCTTCGAAGGAGCGCGGCGCTCCGATCATCTCGAACGCGGCGATCACCGTCCGCAGCTGAATTCCGGCTGGACTTCGCGCCGCCGTTCCCGTCTTCGAAGGCGGGGGCGGTGGCTCACGGCCCGCTCCGACTGCTATGCGTCCATGCTGATCAGCGCATCGAGGGCGGGCCAGTCGATCGCACTCTGGGCGGCGAATGCGGCGAGCAGCAGCTCGCGGTCGGAGTCGTCGTCGATTGCGCGGAAGCTCTTCACGGCATCGCCCAACTTCTTCTTCGACGGTTGCTTCGGTTCGTCATCCTTCAGCGAACCCTCGTCGTGCTCGATGCCGACCGCATCGAGCCACTCGATCAGCAGATCCTTGCGGCATTCGAGGAAGTAGACCGCGAGTAATTCCTCCGCGACCGGGCTCGCGCTGACGCGCGCAAGCGCGCGCCGGATCGCTGCTGCCTGCTTGTCCATCGGCTGGCGGGCGATGTAGACCGGGCGCGCCCGCATGGCGGCCGCCGCGGCGGCCAGTGCCTGCGCGAACATGCCGGGCGACTTCTCCTTCAGGCTCGCGACCAGTTCTGTCGCGCGTTCGGGTGTCATTGCGGCGAAGACTTGAAACGAACGCATCACTTTCCCCTCGTCGTTCTCTTGTCTCGGCCGGAATGGGCGAGCAGCAGGTCAGTTTCCTTCATTGCGAAGCGAGCTGCCAGGCACTCGCGCGGCGCGATCAGCGCCGAATCGCGCTGCGAGAGTAGAGATCCCGCACCACGAGGGTCAGCGTGAGCACCAGCGCTGCGGCGAGGGCGGTGTGGAGCCCGGTAATCTCCTGCGGCAGGCCGAGTAGCACGTTTGCGATGCCGACCAGGATCTGGGCGATGCCGATGGTCAGCAGAAACGTCAGGAATCGGCGCAGCCCGGCGTCGCTGCGTGCCGCCAGGAAGGCCCACGCGAAGGCGGCGATCAAGGCATAGCCATTGAGGCGGTGGAGCAGGTGCAAGCCGACGTTGCCCTTCCAGGTCGGGAACCACAGCCCGCCGTTGCAGGTCGGCCACTCGGTGCAGACCAGGCCCGCGTAGCGCGACGACACCAGCCCGCCGAGGACCATCTGCGCGAACAACAGCACCGCGCAGGCGATCACCGCGGCACGCGCCTGCGGCGCGGCGGCGGCGCGTGCCGCGCGGCCGTGCACGGAATCGCGCAACGAGCATCCGATCAGCAGTAGCGCGACGCAGAAGCTGTTGCCTGTGATCAGGTGCGCAGTCACGGTCCACGGCGCCAGCTGCAGCCAGACCGTGAGCGCGCCGAGCACGATCTGTGTTGCCAGCAGCACGGCCGCGAGGCCGAGCAACTGCCGGACCGCAGCCGGGGTTTCGGAGTTTCGGAGCAGGCCGATCGCGACGCCGGAAAACAGCAGTGCGACGGAGCCGGCGATCAGCCGGTGGGACCACTCGAAGGTGACTTCGAGGTTCATCGTCGGCACGAATTCACCGAAGCAGAGCGGCCAATCCGGGCACGCGAGCCCGGCGTCGTGCGCGCGTACCAATGCTCCGATCGTGATCAGCAGGTAGGTCAGTGCGACCAATGCGAAACAAGACGCGGCCGCGCGCAATCGGCTGCGGTCCTCGGCTGAGATTTCGCGGTCCACGGCGGCGCTGGGGTGCGCCGTCGGCAAGGCTGTTGCGGGATCGGGCATGGGTTCTCTCGTGGGGGGCGGGACTCTACCGCAGGACGAGCGGCTGATCTCTTTGCGTGGGGCTTTAGCTACGACCTGTTTATGCCGATACGACGGACATGACCGCACCGCTCTCCCCTCGACCCGACAACGACGACCCGCGCATGCTGCGCGAAATGATCCAGAAGGCTTCGAGCCTCGCGGCCAACTACGACCTCACCTCGGTGATGGTGGGGGCCTCGGGCGTCGAGGGTGATCGGCTGTTCTCCGAAATGGTGGACTACATCGGCAGCGCCCTGCGTGTCGATGATGTCATCTGCCGCTTGACCCGCGAGCGGGCCGTCTTCCTGCTCGCCGACGCCAATCAGGAACGCGCGGCGGAAATCATCGAGCGCCTGATGAACGGCTTTCGCTCACACTTCACTCCGGCCCGCGATCCCCACGTCGATCTCGCCTTCTTCGAGGTGACGCCCGAGCGACCGGATCTGACGGTCCGCGACGTGCTGCCCACGCTCTTCGACGCGACGCCCGCCAGCCACTAGATCAGTCGCATCAAACGCGCTTCGCGTCTTACGCGACAATGCGGAAGCTCTGGCTGCAGAGCGCCAACGTGCAGCGAATCGGATCAACGGAGTTCGCGCACCAATGCCGGTTCGAGGTCGGCGTGTGCGAAGGTGAAGCCGTGTGCGAGCGCGCGGGCGGGCACGACGCGCCGGCTGCCGAGCAGCTCGCCAGCGAGTTCGCCGAGTACGGCGCGAAGCGCGAAGCCCGGCACCGGGAGCAGGCTGGGGCGTTTCAGCACGCGGCCCAGCACGCGTGTGAGTTCGGCGTTGCGGACGGGCTCGGGTGCGACGGCGTTGATCGGGCCGCGCAGGTCTTCGTCGTCGAGTGCGGCGAGGAAGAGCGCGACCAGGTCGTCGATGTGGATCCATGGGACCCACTGGCGCCCGGAGCCGACGCGCCCGCCCGCGCCGAACCGGAACGGCAGCGCGAGCCGTGGTAGCGCACCGCCTTCGCGCGCGAGCACAATGCCGATCCGCAGCTGCGCCACCCGCACACCGAAGCTCTGGGCTTCGAAGGCCGCGCCTTCCCAGTCGCGGCAGACCTCAGCCAGGAAGCCCGCGCCCGCTGGCGCGTCTTCGTCGAGGCGCTCGTCACCGCGATCTCCGTAGAATCCGACCGCGGAGGCGCAAACGAGGCTGCGCGGCCGGTCGGTGGGGGGCAGGTCGCCTATGGCTTGCACCAGGGCCTGCGTCGAGTCGACGCGACTGTGGTAGATCCGTCGTCGTCGCGCGGCGGTGGGCAGGCCGCCGAAGACGGGTTCGCCCGCGAGATGGAGTACGCCCTCGCAGTCGTCGACCGCAGCCGGGGGCGGGCGGACGCCGTCCCAGCCGATCGCCGAGACGCGCGGGTCGAGGCGGCTCGCGGCGGCTTCCGGGTAGCGACTGAGGACGCGCACCGAATCGCCGCGCGCGAGCAGTGCCGCGACGATCCGAGAACCGACCAGCCCGGTCGCACCCGTCACCAGAACGGCCCGCGTCTCCGCCATCGCAGGCTACTTCGGCGCCATCCGGATCGCTCCGTCGAGTCGGATCACCTCGCCGTTCAGCATCGGGTTCCTGAGGATCTCACACGTGAGCGACGCGAATTCGGGGGGACGGCCGAGCCGCGGCGGGAACGGAATCGACGCGCCGAGCGCCTGACGCGCGGGCTCGGGCAGCAGCGCGAGCAGCGGTGTGTCGAACAGCCCGGGGGCGATCGTGCAGACGCGAATTCCGAAGCGCGCGAGGTCGCGTGCGATCGGCAGCGTCATGCCGACGACGCCGCCCTTCGATGCCGAGTACGCGGCCTGCCCGATCTGCCCGTCGAAGGCCGCGACCGAGGCGGTGTTGACGATCGCGCCGCGTTCACCGTCCTCACCCGGCTGGTTGTCCGCCATGCGCGCGGCTGTGAGTCGGATCACGTTGAAAGTGCCGATCAGGTTGACCTCGATCGAGCGGCGAAAGACGTCGAGCGGAAACGGAGTGTTTCCCTTGCCCACGGTGCGCGTCGCGGATCCGATGCCCGCACAATTCACGACGGCGCGGATTTCTCCGAACGAGTCTGCCACGCTGTCGACGGCGGCCTGGACCTGTTCCTCACTCGTGACGTCGGCTTCGAGGTAGCGTGCGCTTTCCCCGAGCTCGTCCGCGAGAGCGGCGCCGGGGGAGCTGGCGAGGTCGAGGATGCCGACGCTCGCCCCGCGCTCGACCAGCGCACGGGTCGTGGCTTCGCCGAGGCCGGAGCCTCCGCCTGTGACGATTGCTGCAATCCCTTCGATGTCCATGGTCCTCTCCGTCGCCAGGGGCGGGGGGTGAATTCCGCGCAGCTTACCTCAGCCGTTCTCGAACACGCTGTGGATTCGGGCTGCCCACGGCCCGGGCGAGCCGTCCGCGACGGCATCGTCGTCGAGTCGGGTGATCGGCCGCACGCCGCGCACGGAATTCAGCGCGATGAGCTCGCCTGCGGTGCGCAATTCCTCACGTGTGATCACGCGTCGTCCGATTTCGGGCAAGCGCTCGAGCACGATCTCCAACGCGATCCCCGTGACGGCGCCGAGGTCGTCGCCGGGCGCGGCGGGGAGACCGTCCGCCCCCACCACGATGAGGTTGCAGCGGGAGCCCTCGACCAACCGGTTCGCCGCGTCGAACAGCAGCGCTTCGTCGGCGCCGGCAGCCGTGGCTTCGTCCGCAGCGAGTGAGAGCACCAGCCGATTGGTCAGTTTGTGGCCGCCAGCCAGTACCGCGCCGCCGTGCCGGATGGTCGACGAGATCGCACTCCACTCCGCACGATCTTCGCCGAGGCCGCGCGGTACACCGGTCAGCTGCAACGGTCTTCCCGGGCTGCGGCTCAGCTGCAAGCGGATTACGCCTTCACCACCCGGTAACGCTGCAGCAGCGAGCTCGGCCAGCGCGCGCTCGAAAGTGGGTGCATCGATCTTGCCGAGCCCGAGCGCTCGGGCGCCGCGTTGCAGGCGACGCAAGTGCCGGTCCGGAAAGCGCGGTCGGCCGGAGGCGATGCCGACGCTGGTGTAGCAACCGCGGCCTTCGGCAAAGGCGCTGTCGTCGGCGTGCACGACCCTGTGGTCGGCCGGGATCAGCTCGCCGTCGACCCAGATCAGCCGCAGCGGGTCGCTCGCCAATGCGGGGCTTCGCTCTAGCGTTTGTTGAGCGGCTTGTAGGGGCGAAGCGTCGGGCCGGTGTAGATCTGACGCGGCCGGCCGATCTTGAAGTCCGGGTCGCCGTGGAGCTCGTGCCATTGCGCGATCCAGCCGGGCAGGCGGCCGATTGCGAACAACGCCGTGAACATGTTCGCCGGTGTGCCGATCGCGTTGTAGATCACGCCGGAGTAGTAGTCGACGTTGGGGTAGAGCTTTCGCTCGACGAAGTAATCGTCCTTGAGGGCGATTTCTTCGAGCTCGACCGCGATCTCGAGTAGTCGGGTGCGAACGCCCAATTGTTCGAGCACGTCGAAACAGGCCTTCTTGATGATCTTCATGCGCGGGTCGAAATTCTTGTAGACCCGGTGGCCGAAACCCATCAGGCGTGCGGAGTCGTCGCCTCGCTTCGCCCGCTCGACGAATTCATTGGCGGTGATTCCCTCGTCACGGATCCGCGCGAGCATCTCGATCACTGCCTGGTTCGCGCCGCCGTGGGACGGCCCCCAGAGCGCCTTGAAGCCCGACGAGATCGATGCGAACAGGTTGACCATCGACGAACCCACGAGCCGGACCGTGCTGGTCGAGCAGTTCTGTTCGTGGTCGGCGTGTAGGATCAGCAACAGGTCGATTGCTTTCTCGACGACCGGGTCGACCTCGTAGGTCTCGCACGGCGTCCCGAACATCATGTAGAGCAGGTTGCCGACATAGGAGAGATCATTCCGCGGGTACAGGAACGGTTGCCCGACCGAGTGCTTGTACGCGTAGGCGGCGATCGTCGGGATCTTCGCGATCAGCCGATGCGTCGAGATCTCGACCTGGCGCGCGTCGCGCGGGTCGACCGAGTCGGGGTAGAAGGCCGACAGCGCTCCGACCGCGGCGCTGCAGGCCGGCATCGGGTGAACGTCCTTCGGCAGTGCACCGAAGAAGGCCTTGAAGTCCTCGTGGATCATCGTGTGATGCGTGATGTTCTCTTCGTACTGCTCGAACTCGGCGCGGTCCGGGAGCTGTCCGTAGGCCAGCAAGTACGCGACTTCGAGGAAGTTGCTGTGCTCGGCGAGTTCCTCGATTGAGTAGCCGCGATAGCGCAGGATGCCCTTGTCGCCGTCGATGAAGGTGATCGCGCTCATGCAGGACCCGGTATTCGCGTAGCCCGGATCGAGGGTGATCAGCCCTGTGCCGCTTCGCAGCTTGCTGATGTCGATGGCTCGTTCGCCCTCGGACCCTTCTACGATGGGGAGAGTGATTACTTGATCGCCGATGCGGAGTTCAGCGGTGTCCGCCATGGCGGCTCCTTTCGCTCGAGATTCGGTGGCGCCGAGCGGCTGCTTCGTGCGCGTCGTCGGCTGGGGTCCAATAGTTTAGCGGAAGCCGTTCGATGGCGACAGACCTCTTTTGGGTCCGGTACTTGCGGGTTTCTCTGCGTGTAATCTTACGAGCCTGGCGGAGACTGAATTGCGCTTGCAGTCCGGTGGCGCGATCCTGTTGCAGTGGCTCACCGATCACCGGCGGAATCGACGGATTCTGCCGATCGGTGTACCTAATCCGGGCACCAGCGGAACGAGTGAATGGGAGGGAGCGATGGGATTCGCGAATTCGGATGTTGGCCGGGAACTCGCGCAGCGGCTGGAAGACCCCGCGACGCGACCGCAGGAGATCTCGGATCGACTCGATGCACTCGACGACGCCGAGCGGGTGGCCGTGGTGCGCTCCTTCGGGCGCTCCGCGCAACGACGCCTGTACGAGCTGGTGGATGGTTTCCGCCCGCTGCGGCTCGAGCATCTGGTGCCACCGAGTGCGCCGGATTTCACGCAGGTGCGGCACTACGGTCGCAATACACTGCCGGCGTTCAAGCTGTTCGAGAAGCGCTTCTGTCGCCCGCATGGCGCCGACGCAGTGAAGCCCGGAGAACTCTACGGCTTCAACTTCCAGGCCATGGCGCCGGTCACGGGGCCCGGCTACTTCGTCGCTCGCGAAGATGCGACGCGGCCCGAGGTGCTGGTCGATTACCACTGCGTGCCGAAGGAGCATCCCGAAGGTTGGCCGGAGATCCGCCCCAACGAGCGGGGTCTCTCCCGCTTCGTCTACGGCTTCATGGTCGACACTCTGCGCGGTGTGTCCGAGCACGTCACGATTGGTTCGGCTGCGCGCCAGGGCAAGGACATGGGAAGTTGGTTCATTCTCTGTCGCGAGGCCTAGCTCGGATCATCGATTCGAGCTAGCCATTCTCCCGTGCGCGTGAACGAGCTCTTCGACCTCTCCGGCAAGACCGCACTCGTGACCGGCGGGGGGCGCGGGATCGGTCGCCACCTCGCGATTGGCCTCGCGGAGGCCGGGGCCGATGTCGCGGTTGCGTCTCGCAAGCTCGCGAATTGCGAAGAGGCCGCCGCGGCGATCGTCGGGATCGGCCGTCGCGGAGTCGCGATCGAAGCCGACATCGGCGATCCGGACTCGGTCGCGGCACTCGCCGATCGAGCCGTGAGCGAGCTCGGACGAATCGACATCCTCGTGAACAATGCCGGTGTGATCTGGGGCGCCCCGACGCTCGAGTACCCGATCGAGGGATGGGACAAGGTCTTCGCGGTGAACGTGCGCGGCCTGTGGCTGCTTTCGCAGCGGGTCGCGCGGCAGATGAAGGCGCGCGGTGGTGGCAGCATCATTCACATCTCGTCGATTTCCGGGATGCGAGGTGCCGACGAGGAAGCCGAGCCCGCCATCGCGTATTCCGCGAGCAAGGGCGCGGTCGATGCGCTCACCCGTGACATGGCGGTGAAGCTCGCCCCGCACGGGATTCGCGTGAATGCGATCGCCCCCGGGCCGTTCGACACGGCGATGCTCGATCACGTTCGTCACGACGAAGCCGAATTGAGTCGATTCCTCGAGCAGGTACCGATGCGCCGCTATGGCGGCGAAGACGACATCAAGGGTGCGGTCGTCTTCTTCGCGAGCGAAGCGGCTCGTTTCGTGACGGGGCAGACGCTCGCGGTCGACGGCGGCATGATCGTGCGCTGACAGCCGGTGTGGCGGGCCTGTCTCAGCCTCCGGCGCGCTTCACCGTGTAGCCACGGCCCGTGAGTTCGATGGCGAGCGCATCGCAGTGGTCGCCCTGGATCTCGATCACGCCGTTCTTCGCGGAACCGCCGGTCCCGCAGCGCCGCTTCAGCTCACTCGCGAGCTGCAGGAGTTCCTCGGAGGGCAGCGGGACGCCGCTGATCGTCGTTACGGTCTTGCCTCGACGCCCCTTCTTCTCGCGGCGCACCCGCACGACGCCGTCGCCGCGATCGACTCGCCGGGGCTGTCCGCAGCTGCACTTCGGCTTGGGCCGGCCGCAAGCGGGGCAGACCCGGCCCTGTTCGCTCGAATAGACGAGTCGGTGATCGTCACGCTGCTTCACGGCCGCTCTCCGCACTTCATCCGGTTGCCCCGCCTGTCGAGCGTGCAATCGCCCGCCCATCGAGCGGGCGGGCGGCGCCCGGCGTCGGCTCCCGCCCCGAGATCCGCCTCGACACGTCCCGCGTCGCCGGATACCGTAGCCCGCCATGCCCGATCTCCGCCGCCGTTCGAGTGACTGGGTCCGCCTCATGCTGTTGCTCGCGTTGGCTTCGCTGGCGGCGGTGGTCGTCGCGCACGCGGATTCGATGCCCGGGGAGTCGATCCCCGTCGCTTCGACGCTGGAAGATCCGGCCGAACGCACCCGGGTCAGCCTGCTCGACAACGGATTGACCGTGTTGACCCTCGAGGATCATTCGACGCCCGTCGTTTCGTTTCAGATGTGGGTCCACGTCGGGTCGCGTGACGAGTCGCGCTACACAGGACTCGCCCACCTCTTCGAGCACATGATGTTCAAGGGGTCGAAGCACATCGCCGAGGAACAGCACGCCAAGCTCGTGCAGGCGCGCGGCGGCAGGCTGAATGCATTCACCAGCCGCGCGAGGCGACGCTCACCAGCGAGCGTGAGGTGGTGCTGGAAGAGCGTCGGATGCGGACCGAGGACAGCCCCGAAGGACGCGCCTTCGAATCGTTGATGGCGCTGTCCTTCCAGGCCCATCCGTATCGCTGGCCCGTGATCGGCTGGCGCAGCGACATCGAGCAGGCGCCGGTGTCGGTCGCCGCCGAATTCTTTGAAACCTATTACGCGCCCAACAACATCACCATCGCGATCGCGGGTGACTTCGATACCGAAGCCACCCTCGACCGGATCCGCCTGCGCTTCGGCAAGCTGAAGCCGGCAGAGATTCCCCGTAATCCGACCCTCGAGCCGGAGCAGCGCGGGATCCGCCGCGCGGTATTCGAGATGGATGTGCGCAGCTCGCTGCTGGCTGCGGCCTGGCACGCGCCGAAGAGTGGTCATCCCGACGGCCCCGCGCTCGATGTGCTGAGCCAGATCCTCTCGGATGGCCGCTCGAGTCGGCTGTATCGCAAGCTGATCTACGAGGGGGAACTCGCGCTTTCGGCGAATGGGGCGTACTGGGAATTGGTCGACGGCGGGGTCTTCTACGCGTTCGCCGGTGTCCGTCCGGGTGTTTCGGTGAACAAGGTCGAGACGAAGCTCTTCGCCGAGATCGCGCGGCTGCGGGATGAGCCGGTCCGCGACCAGGAACTCGTGAAGGCGAAGCGGCAGCTCGAAGTCATGCTCGTCACCGGGCTGCGAACGAACCACGCGCTGGCATCGCGTATCGGCCGCGAATACGCGACCTTCGGCCGAATCCGGACTCTTGCCGAGCAGCTCGAGGGGATCCAGTCCGTGACTGCGGCGGATGTGCAGCGGGTCGCGGCGAAATATCTGGTCGACGACAAGAAGAGCGTCGTTCACGTCGTCCCACCGGCGGGGGAGGGCTCGTGATTCACGCGTCGCAACGACTCGCCGTCTGCACTTTCGCGACATTGCTCGCTCTCGGCTGCGCCTCGAAGCCGGCCTGGGAGCTGCCGCCGCCCGCGCCCACCGATGCCCCGGTGGTGCAAGGCGACGCCCTGACGCGATCCGAGCTGGCAAACGGCATGAAAGTGCTGGTGCTCGAGGATCACCGCATACCGCGGGTGGCGCTGAGCGTCACCGTGCGCCGTGGCGAGGCAATGGTCGATCCGAAGCGCGCCGGGCTCGCATCATTTACCGCCGAGCTGATGAAGCGCGGTGCCGGCGATCGCGACGCGCTGGCGCTCGCGACCGCGGTCGACGAGATCGGCGCGGGGCTGTCGGTATCTGCCGGCTGGGATTCGATGACGGTCTCCGTGAGCGGGCTGAGCCGTGACCTGCCGATGTTGATCGAAATCCTGGGCGATGTCGCACTTCGGCCGAGCTTCGATCGCCGCGAAGCGGTGCGCGCGCGCACCGAGACCCTGGCCGCGATCGAGAAGGCCAAGGACGCGCCCGCGACACTCGCGCGCTGGTACACCTATCAGGCGCTTTTCGAGGGGCACCGCTACGGGATTCCGGCCGGGGGCAACACGCTGACGGTCGCGGGCCTCGACGCCGCCGCGGCTCGCCGCTTCCACGGCGAGGTCTTCGTTCCCAACAACGCCATCTTCTCGGCCTCGGGCGACGTCCGGGCCGAAGCCATGCTCGAGCTGGCGCATCGCACCTTCGGCGCGATGCCGCGTGCCGAGGTTCCGGCCGCCGGGGCGGCACCGTCTCTGCCCGCGCCGACGGCGATGAAGATCCTGATCGTCGATCGTCCCGACCTCGAACAGGCCCAGATCAGGGTCGCCCACGACGGCATCGCGCGAACCGATCCCGACCGGGTCGCCGTCAACATCATGAATTCGATCCTGGGCGGTTCCGGCTTCTCGTCGCGGCTGATGGCGAGCGTGCGCGCCGACGCCGGGCTCACCTACGGCGTGCACTCGGGCTTCGGCATGCGGCGCCAGCCCTCGCTCTTCGTGGTCTCGACCTTCACGCGCGTCGCCGAAGTTCGCACCGTCGTGGATCTGCTGCTCGCGGAACTCGAGCGCATGCGCACGGAGCCGCCCAGCGAGGACGAACTCGCACCGGCCCGGACGCTCGTGACGGGCAGTTTTTCGCTGGGCCTCGAAACTTCGGACGCGGTGATCGGCGGCCTGGTCGACCTCGACGTGCACGGGCTGCCCGAGGACTCCCTCGACACCTACCGCTCTCGCGTGCGCGCCGTGACGGTCGAGGACACCGCCCGCGAGGCACTGCGGAGGCTCCATCCGGGTCGCGTGGCGATCGTGCTGGTGGGGCCGGCGGCACAGCTGCAGCCGCAGCTCGCTGGGCTCGGCCCGGTCGAGGTCGTAAAGCCCTAGGAGCGGGAAACACGGAGTGTTTCCCGCGACGACTCGGAAGCGTTGGCCGCGCAGTGACCATCGCGCAGCCAGGCCCACGGCTTCGCACTCTCTTGCTGGAGGGTCGCCCCCCGATGGTCCGACGCAGCGATTTCCCGTTCACCGGCTGGGCTGAGAGCCTCGAACCGACGCGGGCCACCCGGAAATTGCCGCCTATCACTCTCGGCGATCGGCGCGTTTGCGTGAGCGGGGAGGGTGGTAGCGTTTTGCAGCTGCCTCGAGGCTCGCGATGACTTCCCGGCGGAGGGAGTCGGGTTCGAGGACTTCGGCGCCGGGGCCGAAGGAGAGTACCCAGGAGCGGAGCTCGGAGGCGCCGCCGACCTCCATGCTGAGCAGTACGCCGCCGCCGGGCTCGGGCTCCAGCTGTTGGCTCGGGTGCCAGTTGCGTTCGCCGACGTAGGTCGCCCAGTTCTTGTCGAAGCGGATCCGCACCGGGATCGCGGGCTCGGCGATGACGCCGAACGATGACCCGATGTAGGCGTCGAAGTCGAAGTCGTCGGGCGCGTCGAATCGCTCGCCCGAGGTCTCGATCTCGCGGATTCGCTCGACCGCGAAGGTGCGGACCTCGCCGGACTTGTAGTCGAGTCCGACGACGTAGAGTCCGCCGCTCCGGTACCAGACGCGATACGGGTCGAGCTCGCGTGTGGCGACCGCTCCGGTTCGGCCCGTTCGGTAGCGCATGCGGACGGTCGCCCGCTCGAGTACTGCGTCGTTCAGGGTCTGGATCGTGTCGCGGAACCGGCTGTAGTCCTTGTGCGGCCCCGGCAGGACGCGGAACGATCCAGCGAGCCGCGCGAGGTATTCGCTCAGCTCGGGGCCGAGGCCCGCGCGAATCTTCGCGAGCGCCGATCGGATCGAGTCGTGGAAGACCGTGCCCTCGAGGCTGCGCAGCAGATCCTCGCTGAACGCGAGGGCGAGGATTTCGTCGGGCGTGAAGGGGACGTCGCCGAGCCGGAAGGAATCGAGGAAGCGGTAGTAGGCGCGCCCGTCGCGCTTTTCGGAGACGACCGGGAAGCCGGCGAACATCAGTGCGTCGAGATCGCGGTAGACGGTGCGGCGGACGCAGCCAAGTTCGGCGGCGAGCTCGGCCAGCGCGACCCCCGCTCGGCTTTTTGCGAGCCGTTGGATCAATTGCCACTGTCGCGCCAGCTGGTCGCCCCGCACTCCGGCATTGTAGCGGCCGTGCGGCGCGCGACCGTCAGGGGTCGGAAGAACTCCACCCGTGATTTCCCATGGTTCGGTCGCACCAGTTGCGTACGCACGCCAGGAATGTGGAGACACAGGTGCATACTTCGCGACACGACTCACGGCATGACTCCATGGCGATTCAGCTCGGTCTGGTCACGCTGAAGGAGACGGCGGGATAGCGAAGATGACCCTGGTTGGCGTTGCCGAAGGGTCGGGAGCTCGGCGCTCTCGTGGATCTGTTCTATCGTGCCGCCTCGTCTCCGGACGCGATCGCATGACTCTGCGCTTGGACCGAGGCTCTGGAATCGACTCGAAAGGATGATGCAATGAAGATCGAAGGCAAGGTCGCTGTCGTCGTGGGGGGGGCATCGGGCATGGCGCGGGCAACCGCAGTCGCTCTCTCCGAGGCCGGAGCCAAGATTGCGATTCTCGACCTTCCGATTTCAGAGGGTGCGAAGGTTGCCGAGGAGATCGGCCACGACGCAAGATTCCTGCCCGTCGACATCATGGACGAGCAGGTCGTCGAAGCAGCCCTCGATCAGGTGATGGAGACTTTCGGCGCAATCCACATCGGTGTGAACGTCGCCGGAGGCGGCACGGCGAAACGGACGATTTCACGCGCTGGTCCGCACCCCCTCGACGAGTTCCGCCGAGTCATCGAATTGAACCTCGTCTCGACCTTCAACCTGGTTCGGCTCCAGGCGGATCGCATGTCTCGCAACCAACCCGAGGATGATGAGCGTGGCGTCATCATCAACACCTCTTCCATCGCAGCCTTCGAGGGGCAGATCGGGCAGGTCGCCTACGCGGCGGCCAAGAGCGGGATCATCGGGCTGACCTTCACTGCGGCTCGGGATCTCGGCAGCCTCGGTATCCGCGTGATGGCCATCGCGCCCAGCCTCTTCGACACCGGTCTCACCAAGCTCGCGCCTCCCGAGATGAAGGCAGCGCTGGTCGATGGCGCAGCCTTCCCGCGGCGCATGGGGCGTCCCGAGGAGTACGCGACCCTCGCAAAGGCAATCGTCGAGACACCCATGCTCAACGGGTCGACGATTCGCCTCGACGCGGCCCAGCGCTTCGCGCCGAAGTAGGCTCGCGCAGCGCCTGACACACGCGCCATACCAGGAAGCGGATCAGCGCTCTAGCGGGCGGATCGCTAGAACTTCCGTATCGCCGCATGCAACACGCTTCGGCTGGGGGAGCGCACTCTCCCGCCGTCATCATTCCAGGTAGCCGAGCGCCCGCAGGGCGTCGGCGTTGTGCGGATCGATCCAGCCACCGGCATCCCGTACCCGGTCCGTCCGTCTCTCGAGAGGCGGCAGCTCCGACGAGAGTCGCTCGACCGTGGTCGGCTCGAGCCCACTGCGATCGATCCGTTCATGCGGGTCGATGTCGAGGGCGTACAACTCGCTCCGTCCCGCGAACTCGATCAGTTTTCGGTTTCCAAGAATCACACTACGTGCCGGTATACCGGTATACGGCCCCCAATCGAACCTCGGGTGCGCGCAGCCGTAGAACTCGGCCTGAATTGCCCGCTCGCCCGCCGCACGATCTCGTAGATCACGACCAACGCCCAGCGAGCCCCCGGTGGCGATCACGCTCAGCGTCGCCGTGAGATCGAGTAGCCCGACCGGACCTTCTCGCGTCGGGACGAACACACCGTCCGGATAGAAGACCAACAACGGAATGCGAATCTGCTCGTCGTAGAGGCTCGATGCATGATGGACCGACTTGTGCTCGAGGAATGCCTCACCGTGGTCCGAGGTGACGAATAACCAGCCCGATTCGAAGAAGCCCCGCTCGTCGAGTGCGACGAACAGCTCGCCCAGCGCGGCGTCGAGCTCGAGAAGCTCTTCGTCGTAGGCCGCCATGGCGAGTTCGGCGCGCTGCGCATCATCGCTCGCCTGTAGACCACCCGGGGCGGCCCTCACCGCGTCTCCATTGAATCGTCCGGCGTACGGCAGACTCGGTCGAAATGGCGAATGCACGTCGATGTAGTTCGCCACGACGAGGCAGCCGCCGGCATCGCAGTCGTCGAGGAGCGAAAGCACCTCCACATTCACCATTGCACCCGTCGCCAGTGGATGTTCGACGCCGCGGAATCGGAGCGGTGCGAACGACCGCCGCAATCGCTCACCCACGAACGACAGCGGGTACGGAGGCGGTGCGAGCATCCACAGGTCGAACCCGCGGCCAATGCCCCTGATCGACATCGCGTTCGGATTTGCCATCACGCCCGCACTGCGAAACCCCGCACCGCCAACGCGCTCGGCGAGCGTTTCAGGGGGATCGATGACGGGCCGCCGCAGGTGGGCTTGATTACCGCAATGCGCCTGGTGCTCCGACGGCATGGTGCCGGTGAAGAGCGAGAAATGCGCCGGTACCGTCCAATTCGCCGGCGAGTACGCGCGCGGAAAGACGGCCGCATTGCGGTTCGCAACCCAGCGCGCGAGTTCGGGCGTGGTTTCGCGCGGATAGCCGTACAGCGACATGTGATCCGCACGCACGGTATCGAGCACGAGAACCAGAAGATTCGGGTGGCCGGCGGCGGAGCCCTCGGGACCGGCTCGGAATCCAGAGCGATCCGGCGAGGGATTCTTGAACGCCACCACCGCCAGCAGCGCCGCCAACGCAACCGTCGGCGCGAGGCGGGTGATCGGCACACCGAACAACTGCGCGTCCGCGCGCCAGACCAGCGCACCGCCGGTCGCCAGGAAGAGCAGCGCGGCCGCGGCCCATTCGGGAAGCGCCGCGAAGGGCCCCGGCAACACCAGGAAGAGCGGTCCCGCCGCAACCAATGCGACCCACAGCGATGCCGCCAGAGAAACCCCGGTATCGAGCGCCGACGGATTCGCGCTGCGAACCCCGAACCAGGTCGCCGCCCCCAACCCCAGCCCCAACGGCACGCCGAGCTGGAGGTTCGGCGGCATGCGCGGTGATCTCGACGACGACCCAGAGTCCAGCCGCAGTGGCGATTCGACGTGGCGCCAGGCTCGCGAACAGCCCGACCGGAATCGCGATCATGAGTGTGAAGCCCAGAACGAGCAAGGCGTAGCCCGGGGCGATCAATGCACCTCGAAAGGACGTCTGCAACAGATCGCAGCCCGACTGCACGGAAATGCACACCAACAGAACCAGCCAGGCCCCACGGCGCGACTCGCAAGCTGTTGGCACGGCTGCTACCCCAACCCGAGTCGAAGCCGAGCCGCTTCCGGTGAAGTCACCTTTCGACATCGCGATTCACAGTAGCGGAGCCCCAGCGAACGTCAGGGGTCGGTGAAGAACTCCACCAGTGCTTCTTCCTGCGCGCGTGCATCCGCGAAGCCGAGGTCGGTCAGGGGTGCCAGGAAGTTGCCGTCGAAGAGCAGGTAGGAGAGCAGGTCCGATTCAGGGGTGCTGCCCGAGCGGCGGGTGAGGCCGCGTGCGGCGAACCTGAGCAGCGGGGAGGTCATGTGCTCGTCGCGCATGTTCAAGAGTACCTGCCCGGCGAGTTGTCCGAGGTCGGCCGACGGCCGAATTACGAGGTCGTGGATCTTCTTGAACGGGTTGCCGCGCTCGCGATTCGCGACCGTGTTGATTCGTTCGAGGAATTCGGGGCCGTAGGCCTTCTCACCGTCCTCGAGGATCTCGTTCATCAGACGCATGCGTGAAAGGTCGGTGTCGATCGGGTCGAGCAGCAGCGCGTTTAGTACCTTGCCGAACAGGAAGGTCGGATTCGCATAGTCCTCGACGCGTTGTTCCGAGAGCGCGGCTTCGTGGGCCTGCCGCGGCTCCTGGCGCAATGCGATCACGAGCACGCGATCGGCGCCGAGCCGCAGCGCGGGCGCGAGTGGGGTGTTGAGGCGCAGCCCGCCGTCGGCGTAGTAGCTGCTGCCGATGCGGACCGCCGGAAACAGCATTGGAATCGACGCGGACGCGAGCGCGTGATGAGGCGTGAGCCGCGTCGCGCGCGCGACGATGGTCGGGTCGCGGGTCCAGCGCGAGACGTGCCGGTCGCGATTCTCGATGAAGATCGCGACCTGCCCGGTGGCGATCTGCGTGGCCGCGACGCAGACGGCATCGACCCTGCCGGCCCGGACGTTGCTGCGGATGTGCTTCCACGGGACTGCACGGACCACGAATCGTTCGAGCGCCTGGGTGTTGAGCAGCCCGTAGAGGCGTTCGGGCGCCTCACCGCCGCGGATCCTCTCGGCGACCCGACGCAGGCCGAGCAGGCGGCGAGGGATTCGGAACAGGTCGCGGAACGAGAGGGGCAGCACCTCGTCGATCTTCATCGACTTCCACAGATCGACGAGCCGGGCGCCTCGCTGGTCGTCTTCGTGTGCGGTCGCCGCGAGGTAGCAGGCGTGGATCGCGCCGACGGAGGTGCCGCAGACGATGTCGATGTTTATCGGCCGGCCGAGCCGGCGCGGCAGCTCGTGGGTCAGGTAGCGAATGACACCCGCTTCGTACGCGCCTCGCGCGCCCCCACCCGACAGCACCACCGCGCGCCGGGGTGAGCCGACGCGGGACGATGGGTTCGTGGGGAGCGGATCAGCCAACCCGCTCGACGTATTCGCCGGTTCGCGTGTCCACCCGGAGCTTCTCGCCCTCCTTGATGAACAGTGGTACCTGGACCACGGCGCCGGTCTCGAGGGTGGCGGGCTTGGTCGCGCCCTGGGCGGTGTCGCCCTTCATGCCCGGGTCGCACTGCGCCACGGCGGCGACGATGAACGCGGGCAGCTCGATGTTGATCGGGTTGTTCTTCCAGAACAGCACGTCGACTTCGAGGTTCTCGAGCAGGTATTTTTTCGAGTCCCCGAGCTGCTCGTCGCTGAAGGGGATCTGGTCGAAGGACTCGGTGTCCATGAATACGAACGAGCTGCCGTCGTGGTAGAGGTACTGCATCGTCCGGTCTTCGACGTCCGCCTCGCCGAACTTCTCGCCCGCGCGGAAGGTCCTCTCGACGATCTTGCCGTTGCGGAGGTTCTTGATCTTGGTGCGGACGAAGGCGCCGCCCTTGCCGGGCTTCACGTGCTGGAAATAGAGAACCGTGAACGGTTCCCCATCCAGTTCGATGCGCAGGCCGTTCTTGAAATCTGAAGTGTCCACGGGGCAATGCTCCCTGGTGGCCGCCGCTCCTGAGAGTAGCCGATGCCGTTCGCGGGTCGACCGAGGCTGCGGGGGGGGCGCGCGCTCGGTGACCGGGCGGGGAGTCGATCTCCCGCCCGGTCGCCTGGAATCAACCCTTCGCTGCGTTGATGGCTCCCGTCAACGCGGGGACGATTTCGAGCAGATCACCGACGACGCCGAGATCGGCGACTTCGAAGATCGGTGCATCGGGATCCTTGTTGATCGCGATGATGAAATTCGAGCCCTTCATGCCGACGAGGTGCTGGATCGCGCCTGAGATGCCGGCTGCAATATAGAGCTTCGGGGCGACGACCTGGCCCGAAGAGCCCACCTGATACTCGTGCGGCAGCCAGCCCGCATCGACCACCGGCCGTGAGGCGCCCATCGCGCCGCCGAGAGCTTCGGCGAGCGGCTGGATGACTTCTTGGAACTTCTCGGGTGCGCCGACGCCGCGGCCGCCCGAGACGATCACATCCGCCTTGGTGAGGTCGACGCCCTTCGACTCCGCGACCTTGGTCTCGAGGTACTTCGTCTTCAGGTCGCCGACGTTGACGTCGAGCTTCGAGACGCTGCCGTCGGTCGAGCCCTCGAACGCATTCGTCGCGCCCGGTTGGACCGTCGCCACGACCAGGCCGCCGCTGCTGGTCATGTGCGCGTCGAGCTTGCCGTTGAATACGCGCCGGTGGAAGCCGATGCCGTCTCCTTCCGCTTCGATCCTGAAGCAGTCGCTGACGAAGCCGGCGTCGAGGCCCGCGGCCACGCGCGGAGCGACATCCCAGCCCGAAGGCGTGTTGGACACCAGCACCAGGTCGGCACCCGAGGCTTCGATGGCGGCCTTGATCGCAGCCGTTGCGGCTTCGGCGTTGTGGTTCTCGAAGACATCGCCTTCGACCAGGTGGACCGTGCCGCCGCCCTTCTTGGAGAATTCGTCGGCGAGAGCTTCAGCGCTTCCGCCGACAACCAGGCTGTGGACGTCACGCCCGGTGGCGGAACCGACCGCGTTCGCGAAAGTCGCGAGTTCGTAGCTCGCTTCGCGGATCTGGCCAGCTTGGATCTCTGTGACGATGAGAATACTGCCCATCGGT
>JAFDEI010000012.1 GCA_019310425.1 Deltaproteobacteria bacterium
GGAGCCCGGGAACCCCGAGTCCGGAATCGTCAAGGTGGGACAGTTCGTCTTCGCGAAGCTGAAGCTGCAGCTGGGTCTGAAGATGCCACTGGTCATCATGATCGGCATCAACGTCACCCCCGACGGCCATCTGGTCGCGGTCACCATCGACGGAACCATCATCGCGATCGCACCCGACCTCAGCGAGGGCCACTACTACAACCTCGAGGGTGAGCAGATCTGGAACAGCGTGGCCATCGACGATCACGGCGGGGTCTACGTCGCGGGCACCAAGCGCATGCACAAGCTGATCTGGACCGGGAAGGGCTTCAGCGACCTCGAGCAGGACGGCGCCTGGTCGCTCGATTACGCCATCGGCGAACTCGATGCGAGCCTGCGCGCCGAGCGCGGCACGGGTACCACTCCCGCGCTCATGGGTCCGGAGACGGCCGAAGACCGGTTCGTGGTGGTGGCCGACGCCGCCGACGTCAACAAGCTGATGTTCCTGTGGCGCGACGACATCCCCGATGACTGGAAGCAGCTGCCGGGAACCGACAGCCGCCGCATTGCGGGCGTCCTGCCGGTGGACTTCGGCGATCCCACGCTGGAGAACTCCTACTCGGAGAACTCCGCCACGATCTTCGAGTACGGCGCGGTGCTGGGCAACAACCAGGTCAAGACCAACGAGGCCATGCGCATGCCGGTGCAGCTGAAGATGAAGGACCCGGCCCGTACTCCCTATGGTGTACAGAAGTTCCAGTGGAATGCCACCAGCCGAAAGCTCGAGGTGGCCTGGACTCGCGCCGACGTATCGAGTCCCAACAGCACCCCGGTCGTTGCCATGCATAACCGGCAGCTGCACGTCGTGGGTCTGCAGGACGGCAAGTGGGTGATGGAGGTACTGGATTGGGATACCGGCGCCACCAAGGCGATCTACAGCCTGGGTGAGAGCGAGCGATTCAACCCCATCATGCTGGCGCTGCAGATTCTCCCCAACGGCGATCCGATCTACGCCAGCTTCGGGGGCCTCATCCACCTGAAGTTGGGCGATCGATTACAAACAGGAAAGGAGGCACTGGAATGACACTCGAAGAGCTCGCAGCCAGGGTTCAGAGGCTCGAGGACATCGACGAAATCAAGAAGCTCAAGGCGACCTACTGCTTCCTGTGCGATGCCGGCCTCGACGACGAGCGCAACCGCAACGAGTTGATCTCGCACTTCACCGCCGACGCCCGGGTGGACTTCGGTCTCGGGCCGGCGTCCCATTTTCGTGGGAGGGAGGGTCTCGAGGTCTTCTTCGGCCAGGTCGTCCCCGGCGCCGTCTCCTTCTGCATGCACATGGTCCACAACGCCATCATCGAAGTGGACGGTGACCGTGCGACCGGGAGGTGGTACTACGAGGCGCCCACCACCGACGCCGCGAGTGAGCGTGCCCAGTGGATGGCCGGCACCTACGTCGAGGAGTACCTCCGCGAAGATGGTGAGTGGAAGTTCGTGTCCATCGAGACGCAGTGGAAGTACATCTCACCCTACGACGAGGGCTGGGCGAAGAACCCGGGCGAGCTGCTGGCGTTGGTACGAGCCGAGTGACCCTGGGCGCGGCTGCTTCGAACGGCTACTTCGACAGAGCAGTGCCGATCCAGCCCATCACCATCTCGTAGA
The DNA here is from genome assembly GCA_019310425.1 of Deltaproteobacteria bacterium. Taxonomy (GTDB): domain Bacteria; phylum Myxococcota_A; class UBA9160; order UBA9160; family SMWR01; genus JAFDEI01. Next base: position 1,642 of record JAFDEI010000012.1, read on the forward strand.
AGGCCTCGGTGTTGGCCGTGGCCTGCGCCTCCGTCACACCATCCGCCTCGCTCTGGCAGGACCAGATCAGCCGACAGCCGCCTTCCTCGAGCGCGACGACCAGCGCTCGGGCCCGGTAGTTCTTCACCCGCACGTACGCCACGGCGGGAATGGAGTAGTCGAGAATCATCTTTTCGTGGTCGATCGCATCCATGCGTTCGTGCAGTACCGGCATCCCGGGCGCCGTCACGTGGCGGATCATCCCGACGCCTTCGCCCTCGATTTCCACCTTCTCGAGGCTGGGAATCCAGCTGATATCCCCGAAATCAGCGAGAATCGCCCACAAGGCCCTGGCGTCAGCATCGAACTCGCGCTCCACGCTCACTTTCACCATGGTCGATTCCGCCCCCTTCATGGTCTGTAGCCGCGACGTGGATCGCCACACTAGCAGCAGCCGCTTGTGAGTGAAATCAGGCCGAAGGTTCAGCGTTCGAGTTCATTGAATCGGATTTCTTCGTGCTCTACTGTCGACCATGATGTCGAAGCCCATCAATACCGTTGCAATCATCGGTGGCGGACCCACGGGTTCCGCTCTGGCGTTCCATCTCTGCAAGGCCGGGAAGAAGGTCGTTCTCTTCGAACGCAGGACGGTCCCTCCGGTCACCGTCGGGGAATCCCTGGTTCCGGCGACGATTCCCTTCATCCGGGAGCTCGGGATCGAAGAGGAAGTGCGTGCTTACAGCACCTTCAAGCCCGGTGCGACCTTCGTCTTCAACGAGGAGGAGTCGCTGAGTTTCAGCTTCGCGGGCATTCGCGGCGCGGCCACAGAGTATTCATACAATGTTCCGCGCGACAAATTCGACCTCTCCGTCGAGCGCGTGGCCGAAAAGACCGGCGCACTGATCGTGCGCGAGGCAGCTCGGGTCGAGCGCGTCGGTTCCGAGGAAAGGGTTCGGCTTGCTGAAGAGTCGATCGCTGCGACCGAGGGTTTTCTGAAAGAGCAGCCCGACTTGATCGTGGATGCCACCGGTCGGGTACGGCTACTGCCGAATCTGTTGCGTCTGCCCTTCAAGCATGGCTCGCGTCGCGATACGGCTCTGTTCGCCCACTGTGAGGGAGTCAACCAGGTCATCGAAGGCAATGTGCATACGGATATCCTGGAGCGGGGATGGGCGTGGCGCATCCCGCTGCCGGGGAAGATGTCCATCGGTCTCGTGATCGATTCGGATCACATCAAGACCTTCGGCAGTACCAGCGAGGAGCAATTCGACAACTATCTGAAGCACGATCCGATCACGAAGCTCTGGGGTCCCGATCCCAAGCGCGTCACACCCGTGCTCAAGTACACCAACTACCAGCTCTGCTCGGAGCGTGGCTACGGAGACGGCTGGGTGCTGTGCGGCGATACCTTCGGCTTCGTCGATCCCGTTCTGTCGAGCGGCCTGCTCATGGCCTTCGACAGTGCCAAGGCGCTCGCCACCGCCATCATCGCGGGTGGCGGTGAGACTGAAATGAAGCGCTACGAGAAACACGTCATCAAGCACCTGGGTGCTTGGCATCAGACCATCGATCACTTCTACAGCGGGCGCCTGTTTACGCTCTTCAAGGTCGGCGAGAACGTAAAGGAGACGATCTTCGGCAAGCTGTTGAACCTCCACTTCCAGAAGCACCTGCCCCGAGTGTTTACCGGAGAGGCCACGACCAGTCGCTACAGCGTGTGGCTGGTGGACTTCATGTGCAAGCATGGGCTGATGGAAGAGGATCCGACCGAACTCAGGGTTCGCTGATCCAGCGGCGGCCGCGACGGGCTGAAATGCGAGCGTGCTGCCGGATCAGGGCCGCTTGATCGTGAACGCGCCGAGAGTGACGCCGAAGTCCACTCCGCGCCCTGCGCCGGTGATCGCGAGGGAGATCTCGCCCTTCGTCATGACGCTCGCCGCGACGGACCGGGTCGCTCCCGCGTGGGCCTCGGCGACGGCATAGCTGCCGTAGATCTCGCTGATGTCCTCGACCGTGCTGAAGGTCCCCTTGCCGTTGCTGATCTCGCTCTTGCCGGCGGTGAGGCCTCCGGCGTGGGTCACGATCGCCACCGTCGCGCTCTGGCCATTGTCGCAAGTGACCGTGCCGCTTCCCTTCATCGTCTTGTAGAGGAAGGACCAGCCCTTCATGCTGAAGACCAGTTCGCATTTGGTGTACTGGTTCGCGCCGGCAGGGGGTGCCACGCTGAGGGACAAGCAGATGCAGGCCGCAACCGCGGCAACGAGAGCCTTCATGTTCGTTTCTCCTGAGTAGGTTGACCGTAAGCCGACCGACGACGACGGTTGCAGTCGCCGGAGTCTCGACTCACTGCAGCGGATTCTACCAGCAGTTCGGCGGTTCTTTCGTATCGCGTGTCACGGTTTCGCACTGCTGCGGCCAGGGCGCTCGAGCCCCCGTACGGACGGCTCCTGCTTCTCGACCGAATCCGCAAGGATCAGACCTCACGAAAGATGGAACCACGAGCGCCGCGATCGGAACTCAGGGGTCTTCCGGGTCGGAATCTTCCTCGCCGAATTCGAAGAGCCGCGGCTCGTCGCCACGGAGCCACCGTGCGCGCTCCGCGATCTTCCGGCGCGCGACCACCAGGTGCACCGGGAGCAATGCGGCGACGACCCATGTGGCCCAGATGTGGAGTTCCAGGGAGATGTCCTGCACGAGCAGCGGCAGTTCGTGGAACTGCCACAGGATTATTCCGGAGGCAGTGAGCAACCCGCTCGCGACCGCTGTGATCACGATGTGCAGCTTCCGCCACGTGATCGGGTCCGGTGGGCCGAGTCGCCGTTGCAGATCCGCGAAGAGAGCTCCGGCAGACCTCCCAGCCAGCAGCGGCGCCGCGGCGAAGGCCCAGCCGAACCACAGGTGGAGCTGGGCCAGCTCGCGCCCGTAGCCCCCCACGACCTGCGCCCGCAGATCGGGCCATTGGATCAGGCAGCCGGTGACGAGCAGGGCCAGGGTGGTGACCCCGTGGACCGCGTGGAGCAGACGGCGTGTAGCGGCCGGGGTCATGCAGTCAGCCACCGGGCGCTGGCCATCGCCGCGCCACCTCTGAAAGACGCTGCCCGCGGCCCGTCCCCGATCATGGAGCTGAAATTATCCGCCTACCGCACGCTCGGTATGACCGTTGTCATGCGCATCTCGCCGCAGCTTCCATAAGGTGCCTTTGCGGGCCCTGAGCCCACAGAGATCGAGGCGAGCGTGGGCCGAGGCACGGAACCGAGCGTCATCGCGTTCGTCGGAGATTCCGACAGCGGCAAGACCACGCTGCTCGAGCAGTTGATCCCGCTCTTGTCCGCACGGGGCTTGGCGGTCGCCAGCGTGAAGCACGCATCGCACGGCTTCGATGCGGATCGGCCCGGTTCGGACTCTCATCGTCACTACACCGCCGGAGCGCAGGCGGTCGTTGTGATCTCCGACTCCGCGATCGCCACTTTCGAGCGCCGCGACGCCGCGCATATCGCCACTCTCGAAGAGGCCCTCGCGACCCTGCCCGACGGTCTCGATCTGGTACTGGTGGAGGGCTTTGGCTGGGAGTCGATCCCGCGGCTGATCCTGGTGCCGCCGGATCGCATGCCGCGCAACGAGCACCGTGAATCCGGTCCGGTGTTGCGCGTGATCCGGGTTCCGGAGAGTGCGCCCGAAGAGAAGCCGGCCTTCTCGGACGATCTCATCCACTCGATCGCATCGGGAATCGTGGTGTGGCTGCAGCGCCACCCGATTCCGAATCGAGAGGGACGCGCGCCTGTCGTGATGTCCGAATTTCGCGCTGCGCGATCGGCTCCCCGTGGCCACCCCGGCCGAAGCGAGCGATCGCGCTAGGAGAACACATCATGGAAGCACACCTCGCCTCGGGCACCGGAGTGGAACAGCTGCTCGACCCCGACGATCCTGTGTGGGCCCGCGCCGGTGAAGACCCCCTCCAGCTGATCGGCACGCCCGCAGGCCTGCAGCCAACGGCGGCGATCCGCAATACCTGGGCGGGCAAGAAGATCGGCGCGGTGGAACGCGTCCAGGTGAGGGCCGTGCACAACGGCGAGATTCTCGCCTTCCGCCTCGAGTGGGACGACGCGACCCAGAACGATTCGCTGACCGACACCACCGCCTTCATCGACGCCGCCGCGATCGCGCTCCCCGCTTCACCGGATGCCGTGGCCGCCACCATGGGGGCCCCGGGCGCCGCGGTGAACACCTGGTATTGGCGCGCCGACGAGAAGGACGGCGGCCGCCACCTGTTGGCCGAAGGGCTCGGCACCACCCGCACCCTGGATTCCGGCGCGGTGCGAAGCAGCGGCGTCTGGAAGGACGGGCGTTGGCGCGTGGTGATTGCGCGCGCGCTGCAGGTGAAGACATCGGAGCCGGTGGCTCAGCTCGAGCCGGACCAGGTCACGGGCTATGCCGTCGCCGTGTGGGACGGAGCCCAGCAGGAGCGGGCCGGAATCAAGGGATTCTCTGGTGAATGGCGCGAGTTGCGTCTGGCGTTCGAACCGATGGCGAGGAAGTAGACATGACTGCCGGCAAACGCCAGCTCTCGATGGTGTTGGACCTCAACAAGTGCATCGGCTGCCAGACCTGCACCATCTCGTGCAAGCGACTCTGGACCCGCGGCGACGGCATGGATTACATGTGGTGGAATACCGTGAACACCAAGCCCGGGCGCGGCACCCCGCGCGACTGGGAGCAGATGGGTGGCGGTTTCCGCGACGGCGTGGCGCAGCCGGGCCGACTGCCCACCGGTCGGGACTTCGGCGAGGCCTGGGAATTCAACCACAACGAGGTCTTCCACGGCGGGAAGGGCGACAAGGTCCATCTCGAGATCAAGGGAGAGAAGCCGGACTGGGGCCCCAACTGGGACGAGGATCAGGGCGCCGGCGACTATCCCAACGCCTACTACTTCTACCTGCCGCGAATCTGCAACCACTGCACCCACCCGGCGTGCCTGGATGCCTGCCCGCGCAAGGCGATCATGAAACGCGAAGAGGATGGGATCGTTCTCATCGACGAGGATCGCTGCCGCGGATACCGCTTCTGCATGGAGGCGTGCCCGTACAAGAAGATCTACTTCAACCACGTCGCCAACGTCGCGCAGAAGTGCATCTTCTGTTTTCCGCGGATCGAGCAGGGCGTGGCGAACGCCTGCGCGCGCCAATGCCCCGGGAGAGTCCGTTTCGTGGGTTACCGCGACGATGAGGAAGCGCCGATCTGGAAGTTGGTGGACAAGTGGAAAGTCGCCATTCCGCTTCACCCGGAGTACGGCACCGATCCCAACGTGTTCTACGTGCCGCCGATTGCGCCGCCGCGTATCGACGCGAACGGCAATCTCGACGAGTCGAAGCCGCGCATTCCCAATGAGTACCTGGTGTCGCTGTTCGGACCGTCGGTGCTGGATGCCCTGAAGATTCTCGAAGCAGAAATGTCGAAGACTCGGGGCGGCGAAAAGTCGGAGCTGATGGACCTGCTGATCGCGTACAAGTGGAAGGAGATGTTCGGCGGCTTCGACCGTGACCCTGCCACCATTGAATGGACGAAGGGCTGATGGCACCCCCGGACCTCGACCGGCGGGGCTTCCTGTTTGCGAGCGCCGCCGGTGCGCTGAGCTTGACGCTGAGTTTGAGTAACCTGAGCTGCTCGGAGCCAGGGCCCGACCTCGGGCAGTCGGAAGCCGCCGCGCCGACGCGGCCCAGCCCTCCCGAGTACAACGATTGGCGCGACGTCTACCGCGAGCGCTGGCGCTGGGACAAGGTGGTGCGCAGCAGCCATTGGGTGAACTGCTGGTACCAGGCCCACTGCGCCTGGAACGTCTACGTCAAGGACGGGATCGTCTGGCGCGAGGAGCAGGCGGCCGACTACCCGCAGATCCGACCGGATGTGCCGGATTTCAATCCGCGCGGCTGCCAGAAGGGCGGCTGCTTCAGCGAACGCATGTACGATCCCGCCCGCGTGAAGTACCCACTGAAGCGGGTGGGGGAACGCGGCTCGGGCAAGTGGAAGCGAGTCTCCTGGGACCAGGCGCTCAGCGAAATCGCCGATTCGATGGTCACGACGATCGCCGAAGAGGGAACCGATCGGATCATCTGGGACCAGGGCCCCGGCATTACGACAGGCACGCAGACCGCGGCCCACGCTCGGCTCTCGACGTTGCTCGACTCGACCACTCTGGATATGAACACTGAGATCGGAGACGGGCACCGGGGCGTCGGCGAAACCTTCGGCAAGATTCTCTTCGAACGCTCGGCGGACGACTATTTCTTCTCCGACATGATCGTGTGCTGGGGATCGAACCCCTACTACACCCAGATCCCCAACGCCCACTTCCTGACCGAGGCCCGCTACCACGGCGCGCAGATCGTCTGCATCGCCCCCGACTTCAACGCTTCCTCGGTCCACGCCGATCTATGGGTGCCGGTGAAGCCGGGCGGGGATGCGGCCCTGGGCCTCGCCATCTGCCAGGTGCTCGTCGAGGAGGGGATGGTCGACCGCGAGTTCGTGGCCGAGCAGACGGATCTGCCCTTCCTGGTACGCGACGACACGGGGCTTTTCCTGAGAGGCTCGGACCTGCACGCGGGCGGCGATGAAGACGAGCTCTACCTCTACGACGCGAAACAGGGCGTCACCCCGGCCCCGCGTCGCACGCTCGAGCTGGGCGACCTGCACCCCGATCTCTTGGCCCAGGCACAGGTGGCACTCCACGACGGCAAGAAGGTGCAGGTGCGGACCGTCTTCTCGCGGCTCCGTGAAAAGCTCGCCGACTACACCCCCGAAAAAGCCTCGCAGCTCTGCGGCACACCGCCTCCGCTGATCCGAGAACTCGCGCAACGTTTCGCCAAGGCGAAGTCCGCGTGCATGGTGACCACCAGTAATTTCAGCAAGGCATATCACGGGAATCTCATCGAACGCACCCAGGCGTTGGTCTACGCGTTGACGGGAAATTACGGCAAGAAGGGCAGCGGCTTCGTCGGCTTCCCCTTCCTCATGCACGACGGGTTGGACAAGTGGGTGCTCGCAGCCTTCGACCTCCCGACGCGTGCGGTAATCAGTGCAATGGGGGCCTTCGACGAGGCGCGTCTGAAGCTCGCCGGCTACACCGACGAGATGATCATCTACGAGCGAAGTCGGAAGAACTTCGAGTCGGGAATGAGCACGAGCGGCGCACTCTTCTGGTACGTGCATGGCGGCCTGATCAAGGCGAGCGAGCGGCTGCAGGAGTGGGATCCCCATCTGAAACGGCCGATCACGGAGGTGCTGCAGGAGTCCTTCGACAAGAACTGGCAGTTCGTCTGGCCCAAGCCCGGGAACGATCCGCGGGTGATGTTCTCGCTGGTGAGCAACCCGCTGCGGCGTATCCGCTCCTACCCGCTGCTGCTCGAGCACCTGTGGCCGAAGTTGCGCACGATCGTGAACATCGACTGGCGCATGACTTCGAGTGGGCTCTGGTCGGACTACGTGCTGCCGGCTGCGGCCTGGTACGAGCGAAGCGAGCACAAGTGGGTGACTCCGCTCATGCCCTTCATCCACGCCGGCGAGAAGGCGACATCCTTCCACGAGGCGAAGTCGGACTGGGAGATCGTGTCACGCCTGGCCGAGGCGGTGGACAAGGCGGCGGCCGCCCGTGGAATCGAGACGTACGAGGACCGGAGCGGCAACGAGCGCAGCTTCGCCGGCCTATACGAAGCTTTCTCGTCGGGCGGCAAGTACGGGCACACCGACGACGAGAAGGTGGCGGCGGCACTAATCGAACTCTCCAGCAACCTGGAGGGGGTCGAGTGGGAACAGCTCCGGAAGAAGGGCTGGGCGCGCTTCACCGGTATCGGAAAATCCGTCGCCTCGGTCGGCACGGCAACCGACATCGAGCCCGACGACACCATCACACCGCTCACCTACCACGTGATCGACAAGAAGCCGTACCCGACTCAGTCGCGGCGCATCCAGTTCTATCTCGACCAGGAGCTCTATGTCGAGATGGACGAACAGCTCCCGACCCACAAGGAGCCGCCGACGTCCGGCGGCGCTCATCCGCTGATCCTGAGCGGCGGGCACACGCGGTGGAGCATCCATGCCGCCTGGCGCGACGACAAGCTCATGCTGCAGCTCCAGCGCGGTGAGCCGATCATGTGGATGAGCGTGGAAGACGCCGAGGCCCGCGGGATCTCCGATGGGGACCGGGTCAAGGTCTTCAACGACCTCGATGATTTCGAAATCCTCGCCAAGCTGGCGCCTTCGGTGCGCCCCGGCGAGGTGATCGTCTACCACGCCTGGGAAAACTTCCAGTTCAAGAACCAGAAAGGCTTCCAAAACTTGATTGCGAGCCCGCTCAACCCAGTCGAGCTCGCCGGAGGGCAGTTTCACATGCGACCAATGATGCTCTGCATGCAGCCGAGCCACACTGATCGGGACACCCGCGTGGACGTGGAGCGAGCATGACGGATTCGCAGCAAGGCGGCTTGTCGCGACGGACCTTCCTGGCCACCGGTGCGGTGGGCGCCACCGCGGTTGGCCTCGGGCTCTACTGCCTGAAGCGCACGCCGCCGAAGCCGGGTGGGCCGCCCCCGCAAGCGTCGGTGTCGCCCCGGGTCTATACCGGCGTCGGCGATCTCTGGCGTGAGTCCTGGCAATGGGACAGCGTGGTGCACAGCTCTCACGCCCGCGCCAACTGCATTTCGACCTGCTCCTGGAACGTCTTCGTCAAGGACGGAATCGCCTGGCGAGAAGAACAGAACGCCATCTACGAAGCCTCCGAGCCGGGTGTTCCCGACTTCAACCCGCGCGGCTGTCAGAAGGGCGCCTGCTACACGAGCCTCATGTACGAGGCCTCGCGGGTGACCCACCCGCTTCGGCGGGTGGGGCCTCGCGGCTCTGGTCGCTGGAAGCGGGTCTCGTGGGACGAGGCGCTCAGCGAGACCGCCGACGCCATCATCGACGCATCCGTCGCGGCTGGAACCGGCGCCGTCGTCTACGACCACGGTACGACGAACATCGACTTCGGCCCGGACACCGTCGGCGAGATGCGACTCTTCCGCGCCCTGAACTCGACGATGATCGATTCCTGGGCCGGTGTCGGCGACATGCCCTACGGCGCGGTGCAGACCTGGGGCATGTACAACTGCGAAGGCACCTCCGACGATTGGTTCAAGTCCGACTACATCATCGTGTGGGTTGGAAATCCCGCCTACACGCGCATTCCCGAAGTGCACTTCATGCACGAGGCGCGCTATCGGGGTGCGAAGTTGGTCGTGATCGCGCCCGACTACAGCGCCAGCGCGGTGCACGCCGACGTCTGGCTGAACCCGCGCATGGGGACCGACGCCGCGTTGGCGCTGGCGATGGCCCAGGTGATCCTCAGCGAGGAGTTGCATGACGTCGAGTACGTCCGCGAGCAGACGGACCTGCCGATCCTCGTCCGCGAGGACAACGGCCGCTACCTGCGCGAGTCGGATCTGAAGCGGCGCGGCAGCGACTCGCTCTTCTACTACTGGGACGAGGCGACGGATGCGTTGGCGCCGGTGCCGGGCTGTCTCGGAGACGGCGCGACCTCTCTGGCCTTGGGTTCGCTGCGGCCGGCGCTCTCGGGCCGTCACAAAGCCAAGCTGGCCGACGGTACGCAGGTCACGGTGCGGCCACTGCTCGATCGGATGCGGGAGCATCTGGCTGCGGAATACACGCCTTCGCTTGCGGCGGCGGTGACAGGCGTAGGCGCCGAGACCATCGAGCGCATCGCGCGCGACCTGGCCGCCGCCGGTAGCGCGATGATCTACTCCTCCTGGGGCGCCTGCAAGCACTACCACAGCGATCTCACGCAGCGCGCCGAGATCCTGCTGATGGCGCTCACGGGCAATCAGGGCAAGAGCGGAGGCGGGCTGCGGATCGCTTCCTGGTGGCCCGTCGAAGGCTTCGACGAGCTCTGCATGACACCCGACGAGATCCCGCTGTCGATGAAGGCCAAGGCGATGTTCCAGATGCTGTCGGGCACGCTGGGCTGGCGTGAGCTCGAAGACCTCCTGCTCGAGACGCTGCCGCGCCGCGGCAACACGCCGCTCATGCCGTGGCTCTATATTCACGCCGGCTACTCGGAGATATGGAACAAGCCCGAGTATCAAGACCCCGCTGTTCCGCGATCCACGGAAGAGTACATGCGGGAGTCGATCGACAAGGGCTGGATCCCGATCCGCCCCGATCCCGAGACGGAGCCGAAGGTCTTCATTTTTACCGGCCCGAATCCGCTGCGCCGCTGGCCGTCGCCGCAGACCGCACGCAAGCACCTGTGGCCGAAGCTCGACTGGATCGTGGACGTCAACTTCAAGATGAGCACGTCGGGGCTCAACGCGGACCTGATCCTGCCGGCCGCCGGCTACTACGAGCGCGACTCGCTCAAGTACTCGCAGGCCTACCTGCCCTATATCGTTCTGTGCGAGAAGGCGGTCGAGCCGTTGGGCGAGGCCAAGCCGGAGTGGGAGATGTTCGGGCTGCTCGCGCGCAAGATCCAGGAGCGCGCGCGTGAACGCGGGGTCTCCACCGTTCGCGATTGCGTGGGCGGCGACGTCGACCTGGCAACCGTGTACGAGGTCTGGAGCGACGGCGGCAAGCTGCACGAGAGCGATCCCAAGGCGGTGCTCGAGAAGCTGCTGCGCCTGACCAAATCCACCGGCGGCGTCAGTTTCGAAGCGGGGAAAGCTACGGGGCTGCTTCCCATCGTCGAAGCCAAGGGCGATCCCAACCCGCTCTACTCCGTTGCGACGGATTTCCAACCCGGCAAGACCCTCTACCCCCACGCGCGCTTCGTCGAGGCCAAGGAGATCTGGCCGACGATCTCCGGTCGCCAGCAGTTCCTGATCGATCACTCGTGGTACGAGGAGGTGGGGGAGACATTGCCGGTGCACAAGGAGCCGCCGCCGGCGGGAGGCGACTACCCGCTGCGTCTGAACGGCGGCCACACGCGCTGGTCGATCCATGCCACCTGGCGTGACTCACCCCTCATGCTGCGGCTCCAACGCGGCGAGCCCGCATTGTGGATGTCGGCGGTCGACGCTGGCGCGCGCGGGATCGCCGACGGCGACTCGGTGCGGGTCTACAACGACAACGGCGCTTTCGAAGCGATCGCCAAGGTGGCAGGCGCGATCCAGCCCGGGCAGGTGATGATGTACCACGCCTGGGAGCCCTACCAGTTCAAGGACTGGAAGGGCCAGCAGGAAGTGGTGGTTGCGCCGTGGAAGGCGCTGCACCTGGCGGGCGGCTACGGGCAGATCCACTACCGCCCGATCTACGGCGCGCCGGGGCACGCGCCGCGCGGTGGCACCATCGACGTCGAGCGCATCGAGCAGCCGGGCGAGGCGCGAAGGACGTGACGGGTGCCGGCCTGCGCGACCTGGACCTGCGCGACGACACACTCGGGAACGCCATGACGTCCCTCGATTCACGGCTGGCGGCCTACATCGCGCACCGGATTCCCGACGCCGAAGACATCGTGGTGCGCGACCTCGAGCGCATCTTCGGCGGCGCGTCGCGCGAGACCTACCGCTTCTGGCTCGACTATCGTCAAGGCGCGGAGTCGGTTTCGCGGCCCCTCATCCTGCGTCGGGACCCACCGGGCAGCCTGATCGAAACCGATCGCGCCACCGAGTTCGGCACGTATCGCGCGTTTTTCGGCACCGCGGTCCCCGTCCCCGAGCCCCTCTGGCTCGAAGAAGAGGCCTCCTGGCTCGACCACCCCTTCTTCGTGATGGAGCAGCTCCTCGGAATGGAGGCGGGCCCGACGCAGGTGGTCGCGCCGCCGTACGACCAGTACGCCGAGCAGATGGCCCAGCAGAAGTGGACGATTCTCGGCGAGATCCACCGTGCCGATCCGTCGGCTCTCGGCCTCGACTCGGTGATGGAAGCCGTCACCCCCGACGCGTGCTGGCGACGCGAGCTGACGCACTGGGAGCGCACCATCAACGAGGACGAACTTTGTCCGCAACCGGTGATCCGCGCGGCCATCCGCTGGCTGCGCCGGAACCCGCCGCCGCCGCCGGAGCGCGTCGGCGTCGTTCACGGCGACTATCGCACGGGCAACTTCCTGGTGGATCCGGAGGGTGTCATCCGCGCCATACTCGACTGGGAGATGGCGCACCTGGGCGACCCCCTCGAGGACCTGGCCTGGAGTCTGAATCCCGTCTGGCGCTGGGCGGGCGACGAACGCGCTGGTGGCCTCGCACCGCGCGAGGAGGCAATCGAGATCTGGGAGAAGGCCAGCGGACTGCGCGCCGAGTCCGATGCCCTGCGCTGGTGGGAGGTCTTCTCCAGCGTGAAGGGTCAGGCCATCTGGATCTCCGGCGGCAAGGAGTTCACCGACGGCAAGAACCAGGACATGATCCTGGCGCTGTCGGCGTGGTTGATGGGCAACAGCCAGGACCGCGCCGCGCTCTATACGTTGGGGCATTTCACATGAGGCCGGATCCGAGCCGTTTCCTCGGAGTCGCTGCCGGGCACCTGATGACGAAGACCGCCGGCGCGCTTCCTCCCGGCTATGAGCAATCCAGCGTCAGTGTGATCGGCCTGATGCTGACTCAGCTGGGGGAAGAGTTCGAACGCGCCGCGGCCCGTCGCATCGAGGAGAACCGCGAGCTGCGCCGAATCTTCGCGGATGCTGTCGACATCGTCGCGGACGATGACTTGCGCGCGAAGCTCGCAGAAGCGGCACGCGGCGAGGACCTGAACTTTACCGTCTCTGCGCTGGAGCAGAGCAACTGCGCGCTGCGGACGCTGTTGATCGAGCTGCACGTTCACGTCGAGGATCTCGACTCGGAGGCGGCCCGCAGCCTCGAGGCCGAGATCTGGCACGAGCTGGTCGCTTCGACGGAACGACGCAAGCTCGGCATCGGTCCCTTCTGATCAGCGGCACGGCCACACGCTGGCCCCAGCGTCGATGCCGATGATGAAATCAAACTCGCCATGAAACTGATCGAGCAGGCCGGGGGTTCTTTCTACTACGCTTGTAGGGCAGCGCCTGACGGTTGTGTCATTGAGGTGAGTTCCAGCTCTTAGCGAGAAAGTGGCCTGCCGGGAGAATGAAGAAATGGGTAACCGTATGTTTCAAGTCGAGATCGACGACGGCATTGCCATCCTGAAGCTGGCCAGACCCCCAGCCAATGCCGTCAATTTCGAGCTTGCAAAACGCTTCGAGGCCGCTTATGACGAGATCGTCGCAGCAGACCCTCGTGCTCTCGTGCTGACCGGCAGCGGGAATTTCTTCTCCGGGGGTCTCGATCTCAAGGAAGTGCCTAGCTACGACGCCGAGCAACAGCAGGCCTTTCTCGAAGTCGTCAACCGGCTGATCGGCAAACTCTATGCGTCCCCATTTCCTGTCGTGGCTGCCGCCAATGGTCACGCGGTTGCCGCTGGGTACATATTGCTTTTGACCGCTGACTATCGTGTCGGCCCGGAAGGCGACTTTGCATTCGGTCTCACGGAAGCGCGGGTCGGTATTCCGTTCCCAGCTGCACCGATGATCGTGCTCAAGTCGGAGCTTGCTCCGCAGGATGTGCGTTTTACGACCCTCCATGCCAAGAACTACGGCCCTGAGGAAGCGCTTCGGCGCGGGGTCTTCGATGAATTGCAAGAGGCGCCTCGCGTACTCGAACGCGCACTCGAAATCGCCGCGGACCTGGCAAGCATGCCGCGCGAATCTTATGGCCGGATCAAGACCCAAGTACGACGCGAAACCATCGACGCGCTCGAAGAACTGAATCGCTCCCATTCGGATCCGATGCTTGAGGACTGGATCAGTCCGTTAGCGAAATCAGCCTCGGCGAAGGTCCTGAAAGACGCCTGACATGGCAGCGGTGCGAAGGCGACTCCGCGCGCAGGACCGCAGGGGCCCAAGTCTGTGGTTGCGTCACTTCAGTTGCACGTCAGGCCGGCACCTCCGGCTGCCGCGAGGATGTGGTCACGGCAGGCTTCGCGTTGGGCTTCCGAGAGGCCTTGTACTTCCATCGACTCCTCTGGCACAGCCGGATTGAACTGACAGACATTGTCCTCCGTAAAGGTCACGGCGATGGCCGAGCAGTCGTCGCTCTCGGCTGCACACGGAGCGCCATCGAGCCGCAGCGCCACGACGGCTGTGAGTGGTTTATTGGGTCGCGTGTCGATACACGCAATCTCTGTGTAGATCGAGGGGTTCTGCAACTCGCTGATCAATGCCGCTACGTCGAGGACCGTGAAGCATTCGCAGTCGCAGGCGTCGCCCACGCCGATGGTTCCGTAGCTGTCTTCTTGTTCCGGATTCGGCTCGGCCGGGCAGTTGTCGCAGGCGTCTCCCAATTCGTCGAAGTCGACGTCCTCTTGCGCGGGGTTCGCGTCGTACACGCAGTTGTCGATCCCGTCGTACACGCCGTCGCCATCCGCGTCCGGCAGCTCGCAGGGCAGCGGTGCTCCTCTATTCGATCGAGCGAAGCCGTGTGCGAGCCGATCACACGCGCGCTTCGAGCCGCGCGGGATCTCGCCGTCGCAGTCGAGGGCCTCGCAGTAGGCGTTGCAGATTCCGTAGGCGCTGCGCTGCAGTCCTGCAGCGTCGCAGGCACGCTGGAATTCAACCACCAGCCGCGGGCGGGCGAGCGGATCGGCACTCTCTCGGGAATCGAAGCTCTTGGCCGTGCGGGGCGCGCCCTCGCCACCGAGCAGGATCCAGCCGTGATTCGACGCCGGCGCGTCGAGCCAGTTCTGCACGTCCGCCACCAGAGCAGGTGTAGATCCCCAGCTGTACCAGCCCGCATCCTCCACCGTCGAAATGGCGCTGGAGGGTGCCTCGAAGTCACCGCCCCGATTCGCCCAGCGGTTCGTGTCGTAGAAGCTGTGGAGCCAGGTGCTGTCTCCGGGAGTCGCAGTCGCGCCACGGCCGCCGGAGGACGCCGCTGCGCCTTCGCCCCAGGCGGCGGTCACGCGGTACAGACCTAGCGCGACGGACTGCCGATTCGATGGTGTGAGCGAGAGTTCGAGTCTGGCGCCTGTCACCTGTGCACCACCCGGCAACGCATCCGCCACATCGAAGAGAAGCAGAGCACGGCGCACCGAGCCGGAGCCCTGTCCGGTGCGGCCCGCGAAGAACACGGAACCAGAACCGTTGGCGAGCGAGCCATCGGTGATCTCTATCAGCGTGGCGTCCTGAAGTGCCGGCAAGACGGCACTTCCGCCTTGTGCTTGCCAGGCGATACCGAGCACACACAAGAGGGTGAGCAGTGTACGCATGACGAAACCTTCGAGTCGCAGGTATTGCGATGTCGTATAGAGAGCAAGAAACATGCCTCTCTCTACCAACAGCGACGCCCGCTAGCGGGACGACGAGTGGCGTATTGCTACAAGTTATTATCAACACTGAGGAGCTTTGTCCCGCCCTGTCGCGCATCGCTGCACCCGATTGCAGCAGAGCAGGCACACGCATTGCAGTGTTCTCATCACCAGTAGTTGAGGAGTCCCCCATGCGTATTCCGAGAATCTTCATCGGAGTGGCTGCGCTTGCCGCCTTCGCCGCAGGCCCCGTTTCAGCCGACATCCTGAGCATCGGCGCCAGCCAGGACAACTCGATGTTCTCCGAGAACGGAGACACGAGTAACGACCTCAGCAACGGCGCCGGTGACTACTTCTTTGCCGGAGCGACGAAGGACTCTTCCCCTGGGGATCTCGTCCTGCGCCGCGGGCTGGTCGCCTTCGACATCGCGGGATCCGTGCCTGCGGGTTCGGCCATCAACTCCGTCACGCTCACGCTCTACATGTCACGCTCGCGCACCCAGAACGAGACCGTCGACCTTCACCGTGTTCTCGCGGACTGGGGCGAGGGTACGTCCCACGCCAATGGCGAAGAGGGTGAGGGCATTACGGCCACCACCAACGACGCCACCTGGAGCCACCGATTATGGCCCGGAACCACTTGGTCCACCCCGGGCGGTGACTTCGCGGCAATCGCAAGTGATACGGCCACAGTCGGCGGCCAGAACGGCATCTACTCGTGGTCCAGCGCTGGCATGACCAGCGATGTGCAGAGCTGGCTCGACACACCGGCCAACGACTACGGCTGGATCGTGATCGGAAACGAGGCCGACTCACGCGTGGTCAAGCGCTTCAACAGCCTCGAGAACACCGACTCCAGCCGTCGCCCCGCACTCGAAATCAACTTCACTCCGCCGGCACTGACCGGCGCCTGCTGCGCGCCGGACGGCAGTTGCTCCGTGGTGCTCGATCCTCCGGGCGCGACCTGCATCTCGCCCGATCTCTATCAAGGCGCCAGCACGACCTGCGACCCGAACCTGTGTCCGCAGCCGGCGGGCGCCTGCTGCATCGCCGACGTCGCCGGAACCTGCAACGAAGTGACCGAGGCCGCCTGCACGACGGCGGGTAGTAGCTTCCAGGGCGAGTTCTCGACCTGCGCAGCCACCGATTGCCCGATCATTCCGACGCCCTACGTCGACGCACTGCCGTTGCCGGCGGTGGCCGTGCCCGTCTCCGTTCAGGACGGTGTCGCGACCTACGACATGGCCATGCGCGAGCTGCAGCAGCAGCTCCACTCGGAGTTTCCGAACCCAACGACGGTGTGGGGCTTCAGTGACCAGCCCAGCGGCGGCGGCTACCCCGGCCCGACCATCGAGGCGACCTCCGACCAGACGATCAAGGTCAACTGGATCAACGACCTGCGCGACACCTCGGTCGCCGGCGACCCCCTGCGCACCACGCACTACTTGCCGGTCGACACCTGCCCGCACGGCGCTGACGACCAGTCGCCGAAGACCGTCGTGCACGTGCACGGCGCACACGTCACCGCGGATTCGGACGGGCATCCCGAAGCCACGTTCACGCCCGGCAATCAGGTCAGCTATATCTACCCGAACAAGCAGCTGCCCGCGACGATCTGGTACCACGACCACGCCCTCGGCATCACGCGCTTGAATGTCTACATGGGCCTCGCGGGCTTCTACCTGATCCGCGATGCCGTGGAAGACGCCCTCGAGGATCTCCCGTCCGGCGAGTACGAGATTCCACTCGCAATCCAGGACCGCAGCTTCAACGCCGACGCCAGCCTCGAGTATCCGCCGATCTGGCAGGACCACTTCTTCGGCGAGACGATGCTCGTCAACGGCAAGGTCTGGCCCTATCACAACGTGAAGCGGGGCAAGTACCGCCTGCGACTGCTCAACGGCTGCAACTCGCGCACCCTCACCCTCGAATTCTGTCCGGGCTCGAAGACGTCACCGTGCCCCAGCCCTGCGAGCTTCGAGCTGATCGGCCAGGAGGGCGGCCTGTTGCCGGCGCCGGTCTCGCTGACCAGCGTGACACTCGGCAATGGCGAGCGCGCCGACGTGGTCGTCGACTTCGCCCCGTACGCGAGCGACACCGAGGTCTACCTGGTGAACAGCGCGCCGGCTCCATTCCCCGGAACTCCGGGTGTGGGCGTCGTCTCGGACGTGATGGAGTTCCGCGTGCAGGAGCAGGCCGGCGACTTCACGGAGCCGATCCCCGCCAGCTTGCGCGAGATGGAGGTCCTGCGGGAGGTGGATGCGGTCGAACACCGCACCTTCGAACTCAGCAAAGCCGAAGGGGACGCATGCAGCCCCCACGTCTGGGAGGTCGTCACCACCGACGGTCTGAACGGGGCGGTACTGGGCTCGCGCTGGGATGATGAGATCACAGAATATCCGGAACTCGGTACCACCGAGGTGTGGAGCTTCGCCAACCGCTCCGGCATTACGCATCCCATGCACATGCATCTGGTGATGTTCCAGGTGCTCGACCGTCAGGCCTTCGACGATGTCGGTGGCCTGATCGTTCCGATCGGCTCGCCCGTGCCACCCCCGGCGCACGAGGCGGGTTGGAAAGACACCGTGCAGGTGGGGCCCAACGAGATCGTTCGCGTAATCGCGCGCTTCGAAGACTACACGGGACTCTTCGCCTACCACTGCCACATCCTCGAGCACGAGGACCACGAGATGATGCGCCAGTTCCAGGTCGTTCCAGAGCCCGCCCAGATGCTGATGCTCGTTCCCGGAATCGTGACGCTGCTGGTGCTGGGTCGAAGGCGAATGCGGATCTAGCCGAGTGCGCTTCGAGCCCTCTCCCACGGCGGCCGCCGCGAGGGGCGTCCGAGGCCCGTTCCCATGAAACGGGCTACTTGCCCGTGAACTTCGCGGGCCGCTTCTCGGAAAATGCCAGCGGCCCTTCCTTGGCGTCGTCCGACCGCAGCACCCGCGCGCCGAGCGCCTTCTCCATCACGAAGCCCGTCTCGAGTTCGAGCGAGCGGACCGCGATTTCCTTGGCGGTCTTCATCGCGAGCGGGCCGTTGCGGCACATGCGCTCGGCCTGTTTGAGCGCGGCCGGCATCAGCTCGGCGGCGGGCACGACCTCGTTCAAGATCCCGACCTCGTAGGCGCGCTGTGCATCGATGCTCTTGCCCGTGAGGAGCAACTGCATCGCGATCGCCCAGGGGATCTGCTTCGGTAGCCGGATGTGGGTGCCGCCGAGCGGGATCAGACCCCACTTCACCTCGCCGAGCCCGAAGGTCGCGTGATCGGCCGCGATGCGGATGTCGGTGCCGAGCAGCATCTCCATGCCGCCTGCGATGCAGAAGCCGTTCACGGCGCAGATGATCGGCTTGAAGACATCCGAGAACTGCCGCTTGGTGTGATCCGCGAAACCCATCTCGTCGCCGCCGGTCAGCATCGGTGCGGCCTCCTTGAGATCGAGGCCCGAAGAGAAGGCTTTGTTGCCGGCGGCGGTCAGGATCGCGACCCAGCCGTCGTCGTCGGCATTGAATTCGTCGAAGGCTTCTTCGATGCCGAGCAGCATCTCGAGGGTGAGGGAGTTCATCGCCTCGGCGCGGTTGATCGTGATGATCGCGACGTGGTCGCGCTTTTCGTACAGGATGGTGGCGGGCAGGGCCAACGGAATCTCCTTCGGGGCTTCGGTCTGAGGCTCAGGCAGCGGCGCGCCGGAACCGGGGCAGCGTGATCTCGGGCGTCACCGCGTCGAAAGCGACTTCGACGGGCATGTCGATCTCGAGTGCATCGGGAGCGACATCCGTGACCTGCGTCAACAGCCGCACGCCCTCGTCCATTTCGACGATCACGGGCGCGTACGGGGTGTCGTCCTTGAAGGCCGGGTGCAGTGCGCGTGCGACGACGGTCCACGAAAAGACCTTCCCGCGGCCGGTCGACGGCGCCCAGGCCCAATCCCATGAGCCGCACTCGGGGCACATCTCGCGCGGCACATGGCGCCAGGCGCGGCAGCCCGCGCAGCGTTGAAAGTGGAGCGTACCCTCTTTGCAGAGGTCGTAGAACTCCTGCGTGAGCCCTTCGAGCTCGGGCAGCGGGTGGCGGTAGTCGCTGGAATCTTCGGTCATCGCTTTCTCGCTTCTCCGGAATCTAGCGACGCAGAATCGCAATGCTGCCGTCGCCGAAGTCTCCCCAGCCGGTCACGACGCCGATCTCGGCATCGCGCACCTGGCGCTCGCCCGCGTCGCCGCGCAGCTGGCGCACGGCCTCGACGATGTGGTTGATGCCGAGCACGTGCGCTTCCGACAGCAGGCCGCCGTGGGTGTTCACGGGCAGCTCTCCGCCGAGCTCGATGCGCCCGCCCTCGACGAACGGGCCGCCTTCGCCGCGTTTGCAGAAGCCGACTTCTTCGAGCTGCTGCAGCACCTCGAAGGTGAAGCAATCGTAGATTTGCGCAAAGTCGATATCGGACGGTTTGATCCCCGCTTTCTGGAACGCCTCCGGCGCGGCCAGCGACAGGCCGGTCCGGAAGATGTCCTTGCGGTTGGTGATCTCGTCGGCGGGGTAGGGCTGTCCCGCGGCGCCCGCCATGATGGAAACGGGGTGCTTGCCGAGGTCGCGCGCTCGTTCGGCGGTGGTGACCACCACTGCGGCTGCGCCGTCGGTCTCGATGCAGCAGTCGAAGAAGCGGTACGGGTCGGCGAGCATCGGCGACGCCAGGTAGTCGTCGAGCGTCATCTCGCGGCCGCGCATGACGGCATTCGGGTTCAGCTGAGCGTGCTTCCGCATCGCGACCGCGATGCAGCCGAGCTGCTCGGGCTTCGTGCCGAATTCATGCATGTGTCGCCGAGCCATCACCGAGTACCACTGCGGCGGTGCGGTGAAGCCGTAGGGGAGGTAGTAGTCGCGCGCGATCTCGCCGCCGGGAAGCGACGAGACATCCTGCGATACGGTCTGCCGCACGCGCGCTCCCGAATAGCCGTTCCAGCCGCCCGGGATCAGCACGTAATTGGCGGCGCCCGAGTTCACGGCAGCCGCGGCGTCGCGCAGTGAAGCCACCGGCGCGGCACCGCCCATGTGGATGATCGACGCGAAGCGCAGGTTCTCGCAGCCGAGGTTCGCCGCAAATGCCTCGGCGTTGCCGAGGTTCGGAAAGGGCATGATGCCGTCGATCTGCTTGCCGGTGAGCCCGGCCTCTTCGATCGCCCGCGTCGCGGCGAGCAGCTGGATGCCCAGTGCGCTCATGCCCGAGCCGGGTTTGCGTACGTAGTCGGTCTCGCCGATGCCGACGATGCAGGCGGGGTCGGTCACTTGGATGGGGCTCTCCAGGATGGCGGTCGAGCGATTCGACTCCGCCAATGCGCGGCGTCGAATCGCCGCAAACTCAGACCCGCTTGGTCGGTTCGATCTTTGCGAGCTTGGCGAGGTTCTTGCCGAGGATTCCCGCGCGGATCTCGTCGGTGATTTCCATGTAGCCGTACTGCTCGCGCAGCTCCTCGGGGATCTGCAGGTTGCGGACCCAGTCGACGACGCGCTTGGTGTCGTCGAAGGGAAGGTCGAGGCCCATCACGAGCTTGCTCGGGTCCAGCCACTGCAGCGCAGTGCCGATCGCGTGGTAGCCCCGGTACGGCGAGCGCTGATACCAGCCCACGATCCCCGACATGCTGAGGTAGAGGTTCTGGTGCTTGCCCGCGAGCCCGATCAGTTCTTCGGTGTGGGGCCACGCCATGTGGTAGGCGATGACCTTCAGCTCGGGGAAGTCGAGCAGCACGCGATCGAGCGTGCCCGGATGGGTGTGGGCGGAAGGCTGCGGCACCACGTACGACATGCCGGTGTGGACCGTGAGCGCGATATCGAGCTCACAGGCCTTCTCGTAGAAGGGCCACATGCGGCGGTCGTCGAGCGGGCCGTCGTCTTCGGGCTGGTAGACCTTGCACAGCTTCGCGTTCTGTTCCTTGACGAGGTATTCGAGCTCCCAGAGCGCGTGCTCCATGCCGCGACGAATGATCGGGCCGACCATGCACTCGAGGTACATGCGGTCGGTGTAGGGGGCGATCTGGTCGATCATGAACTGGTTGGTCGACATCGCCACCGTGTGGCCGCTGATGTCCATCATGCCCTCGCGCAGGCAGAAGCAGACGTCGACACCGGCCTCGTCCATGTACTTGATCAGCTCTTCGGCCAGCGGGTGCGGCCATTCGCCGGTGAGGTCGCGGCCCGACCAGGCGCGCATCACGCCGTCGACGCTCGCCCACCAGCGCTCCGTGTTGGGGTAGTAGGCGATTTCCTGCAACGTGCCGGGGTTCATGAAGTGGCACTCGGAAAGGGCCACGAAGTGGTCGCTGCTCGCCATGCGTTTCTCCTGAATGGGTTTGGGGGCTCGCGAAGTCAATCGCTCGAGGTGTTTTCACGCGCTGTGTGGATCAGCTTCCAGAGCCGGTTTGGAGCGGCCGGAACCTCGTTCGCACGGGTGCCGAGCGGAACCAGCGCGTCGTTGATCGCGCACATCACGGCGGCCGGGGTGGTGTGGATCGCGCCCTCGCCGCAGCCCTTCGCTCCGAGCGGGCTGAAGGGAGACGGCGTCACGACCTCGCCCATCACGAGAGCGGGCACGTCGTGGATCGTCGGCAGCAGGTAGTCCATGTAGGTCGACGTCAGCAGCTGGCCATCCTCGTCGTAGACGTACTCTTCGAGCAGCGCCGCGCCGATGCCCTGCGCCACGCTGCCCTGGGTCTGGCCTTCGACCGTGGCGGGGTTGAGACGGGTGCCGCAGTCGTCGACGAGCACGTACTTCTGGATCTCGACCATTCCGGTATCGGGGTCGATCTCGAGCAGCACGATGTGGACCGCGTGTGCGGCGGTGAGGTAGCTCTTGGTGCGGCCTTCTTCATCGACCGGCGTGCGGCCGGCAGCCGTCCAGACGTGGGTGGCCTCGGGGCGCGGGTCGACATCGGGCGGCAGCAGGTGGCTCGCTCCGAGCATGGTGCCCGCGACTTGCGCCATCGGCATCTGGGCTTCGGACACACCCGGAATGCCGAACACGCCGTCCATCAGCTGGATGTTCTCGGGCTCGGTCTGCATCAGCCCGGCGACGACCTTGCACATCTTCACGCGAATGCGGTCGCAGGCGCCGAGCACCGCGCCGGTGATCGCGACGCCGAGACGGCTGCCGCCCGGGCCGAACGCGGGCGGGGCCGAGGCGGTATCGAGCATCGTCACGCTGACGTCTTCCATCTCGAGGCCGAAATAGTCCGCGACCAGCTGGGTGACGAGCGTGTATTGCCCCTGGCCCTCGAGCGCGAAGCCCACGCGTACCATCACCTTGCCGAGAATGTCGATGCTGACGGTCGCGCCTTCGGGCACGCCGGTGCCCTGCACACCGACGACCGCGTAGGCGTTCCAATCGAATACGCCGGGCTCGATGGCACTCGCGACGCCGATTCCGACCAGCCGCCCCTGCTCACGCGCCAGCTTCTGCTCTTCGCGGAGCTTCTCGTACTCCGAGAGCGCGAGCACCTTGTCGAGCACCGCCTCGTAGTCGCCGCTGTCGTATTCGTTGCCGCTCGGGATGATGTAGGGGAAGGCATCCTTCGGGATGAAGTTCCGGCGTCGGAATTCCGCCGTGTCGATTCCCAGGCTGCGCGCGGCGATGTCCATCATCTGTTCGAGTGCGAAGTTGTGCGGCGGTGGGCCCATGCCTCGATAGGGGCTGGCCGGTGCCTTGTTGGTCGCGACCAGCGACAGATCGTATTGGGCGGCGCCGATCGTGTAGGGGCCGGTGAAGGCCGCGAGCGGCTTGGCGGCGCTGATCGCGCCGAATCCTTCGCCATTGGCACCGATATCGTCGACGAGCTTCACCTTGAGGCCGGTGACGATCCCGTCGTTCGTAACCGCGATGGAGAATTCGTAGCGGCGGTCCCAGGCCTGGCTGCCGCCCGCAGCCAGGTACTCCATGCGATCCTCGATCCACTTGATCGGTCGGCCGCCCGTCTTGCGCGAAAGCAGCAGCGAGACGTCGGTGCCGCGCACGCCGCCCTTGCCGCCGAAGCTGCCGCCGTGCGGGTGCGCGATCATGCGCACTTTGTTGGACGGCAGGCCGAAGGTCATCGCGCGACCGAGTGCCATGTGGCTGGGCGACTGGAAAGCGCCGCGCACCGTGATGCCCAACTCGGTGGGGTCCCACTCGCTGATGCAGCCGTAGGTCTCGATCGGGTTCGCACCGAGGCGGTTCCAGCGGAATTTCTCGCTGAAGACGTGGTCGGCGGCCGCGAACGCGGCGTCGGTGTCGCCCCAGTTGAAGACGCGCTGCAGCATCACATTGCTGCCGCGCTCTTCGATCACGAGCGGGCTGCCGTCTTCCATCGCCGCGACCGGGTCCGATACGACATCGAGCGGTTCGTATTCGATCTCGATCAGCTCGAGTGCGTCTTCTGCGATGTAGCGGCTCGTCGCAGCGACCGCCGCCACGGGTTCTCCGACGAAGCGCACTTTGTCGGCGGGCAGGCAGTAAGTGCCCCAGCCATCGGGTGACGAGGCCGCCGGGTGGCTCCACTTCGCGGCGTCCTCACCCGTGACGACCGCCACCACGCCGGGCAGATCCAGTGCCGCGCTCACATCGATCTTCTCGATCTTCGCGTGGGCGATCGGGCTGCGCAGGATCGCGCAATGGAGCATGCCCGTCATGCTGACGTTGTCGATGAACTCGGTACGGCCGGTAACCAGCCCGGTGTCTTCGACGCGCTTTACCCGGTGACCGATGAAGCGCGGACTCGACGTGGGCAGCTCGTCGATGCTGTTCGGGATCTTGACTGCCATGGATTCCGCTTCCTCCGGCCTAGGCCAAGGGGGGCTGGGCTGCGACGCCCGCCGTTCGTAGTTTCGCGATGGCCGAGTGCACCGATTTCAGGATGCTCTGGTAGCCGGTGCAGCGACAGATCTGGCCGCCGAGAACGTCCTTGATCTCAGCGTCACTCGGGTCGGGGTTCTCGCTCAGCAACTCGACGAGCGACATCAGGAAACCCGGCGTGCAGAAGCCGCACTGCAGTCCGTGCTCTTCGATGAATGCCTGCTGGATCGGGTGCAGCCCTTCGGGAGTCGCGAGCCCCTCCACCGTGGTGATTTCGGCACCGTCGGCCTGAACCGCGAGCATCAAGCACGAGCGTGCGGTTCGGCCGTCGACCAGTATGGTGCACGCGCCACAGACGCCGTGCTCGCAACCGACGTGGGTGCCGGTCAGCGCGAGTGGTCCGCGCAGGAAGTCGACGAGTGTGGTGCGCGGCTCGACTTCGGACTCGTGTGTCACGCCGTTGACCTTCATGCGAACCGTCTTCATCGTTGCCATATCAGCGGGAACCTCCGAGTACCCGGGCCGAACGGGGGGTCATGCGCGCTCCGCTGCTTCTGCGAGCGCGCGCCGGGTGAGTACCTGGGCGAGGTGACGGCGGTATTCCGCCGAGGCGTGCACGTCCGAGATGGTGTCTTCGAGGCCTTCGGCGGCCTTCTCGGCTGCCGTGGCGAAGAGTGCCTCGCTGGCTGCCTGTCCGATCAGCGCCTGCTCGACCGAGGTCGCGCGTTGCGGGGTCGCCCCGACACCGAAGAGCACGACCCGCGCGCTCTCGCAGCTGCCACCGGCGAGTCCGAGAATCGCCACCGCACCCACCATTGCGAAGTCACCGTGCCGCCGCGCGACCTCCTGAATCGACCAGCCGGTTCGTTCCGGCAGCACCGGCACGCGGATTTCGGTGAGCACCTCGTTCTCTTTGAGCGCCGTCGTGAGATAGGTGATGAAGAAGTCACTCGCCGCCACGCTGCGCTGGCCGTCCGGCCCGGCGATCACGAACTCGGCATCCAGGGCGACCGCAACGGCGGGGTATTCTGCGGCCGGGTCGGCCTGGGCCATCGAGCCGCCGACGGTGCCGCGGTTGCGAATCTGGGGATGGGCGATCCAGGTCGTCGATGCGTGCAGCAACGGCTGGCGGCTCTTCACCAGATCCGAGCGCTCGACGGATCGCTTCGTCGTCATCGCGCCGATCGCTATTGCGCCGTTCTCTTCGCGGATGTAGTCGAGGTCGGTCATGCGGCCGAGGTCGATTAGCGCCGTCGGTCGTGCGAAACGCATGTTGAGCAGCGGCATCAGGCTCTGGCCGCCGGCGAGGATCTTGGCCTCGCCATCGTGCTGCTGGAGCAGCGCCACCACTTCCTGGATCGTCGTGGGCGCTTCGTACTCGAACGGGGGGGGCTTCATCTGGATCCTTCGCGCAGTCTGGGCCGCGGTACGTCGGTCGCCGACGCGATCTGCCCGCGTCCGGCCGAACTCTTCGGACCTGCTCGTATTCCGGACGCCGCCGCCGCGGTCTCTCTGCGGCCGGTCTCGCGCGGTCCGGAACTGCCGCTGCCCGGCGGGCTATGGTCGCGCTTGCGGTGGGGAGTTTCAAGGCACATTTCCGGCCCCTCGCCTCATCAGCTTGACCCACCGGGGTTCTTGCCCTACCCCCAATTGCTCGTTCTGCCGTCGGTGGTTGGCCGGAGACTCCGATCCGCAGGGCCGTTCCGAGGCACGCGCGAGTCGGCGGGGACCCGCATGAGGAGATCACAATGGCCTGGACGCAGTGGCAGACCGTAGAGGGAGACGGGCTCGAGTTCGAGCAGATCCTCTTCGAGAAGAAGCATCACGAGGAACTCGGTGGCGGTGTGGCGCGCGTCACCATCAACTTGCCCGACAAGTACAACGCGATGACGGTCTCGATGGTCGACGAGATGTTCCGGGCCTTCTACGACGCGAATCACGATCGGACGATCGGGGTGATCATCATCGCCGGGGCGGGCAAGCATTTCGGCGTCGGGGGCGACGTCGAGTGGGAGCGTTGGGGACTGCGAGAGGCCTTCTACAACCGCTACCCCCACAACCGGCTGATTCGCGCCTCGCGTCAGCCCGTGATGGCGGTGGTGCAGGGGTATTGCCTGGGTGGCCACAATCACATGGCCTACTGCTGCGATTTCACGATCGCGTCCGACAACGCCAAGTTCGGCCAGGCGGGGCCGAAGGTCTCGAGTCCGGCCGATGGCTTCTTCGTTCCCTACCTCACGAAGGTGGTGGGAGCGAAGAAGGCGCGCGAGATGTGGATGCTGTGCCGGCGTTATTCCGCCGAGCAGGCGAAGGAGATGGGGCTCGTGAACGAGGTCGTGCCCCACGAGAGGTTG
>JAFDEI010000322.1 GCA_019310425.1 Deltaproteobacteria bacterium
CCGAGCCGACGAGCGTCGAGCTGCGCGACGTAGGCCGTAATCACACCGGCTTCTTCGAGTTTGTGGATCCGTTCGACCACCGAAGGGGCCTTGAGGCCGACCTTCTCACCGATCACCGAGAGTGGCTGCTTACAGTTTTCCTGCAACAGCTCCAAGATGGCCCGATCGGTCGCGTCGAATTCGGGGGAGACGCGGCTGAATTTCATAAGCTCCTTAGGGGTTTAAGCCGAATATATAGAGTATCTGGGCGATTTGAGTCAAGGAAATTCGTACCAATACCGTGTTTTAGCCACTAGTTATTCGGTCCAACCCCTAGTCACCCCGTGGGGACTCCAGTAGTGCCCGCATCCGTGCCGGGAAGTTCGTAAACAGGCCATCCACTCCGAGATCGATCAGCCGCAGCATGTCGTCCTCGGCATCGACGGTGTAGACATGGACCGCAAGCCCCACCTGATGAGCGGCCTCGATGAGCTCCGGCGTGACCACGAACAGCGAGGGGTTCACCGCCTCGGCCCCCAGCGCGAGCGCACGTTCGATCGGCCGCGAAGCACTGCGCGCCGACAGCAGCAGCGCAATGCGAGCCTCCGGCGACTGCGAACCCAGCTCCGCGAGCGTCGCGTCATCGAAAGACGAGAACAGTGTCGACTCCAACAGACCACGGCGCTCGACCGCCGCGAGTGCGGCGGTTTCGAGGTCGTCGTAGCGCCGGCGTCGGCCGCGCTTGAGCTCGAGATTGAACGGGACCCGGCCGCCGAACGCATCGAGCACCTCATCGAGCGTCGGCACCGCGGCGCCGCCGCCCGCATCGAGCGCGCGAATCTCCGCGACGTCTGCCTCGGCGACTTCGCCGCGGCCGCCGAGACGGGCCAGATCTTCGTCGTGAGTGACGACCGTCTCGCCGTCGCGCGTGCGGTGAAGGTCGATCTCGATCATGTCGGCGCCCTGCGAGACGGCGAGCTCGTACGCGGGCAGCGTGTTCTCGGGCAGCGTGCCGGAGGCACCCCGGTGCGCGATCACGAGGGGGTTGCGCGGTCGATTCACGAACGCGCCCCGAGCATCAGCCGTCCGACCATTCCCGAGAGCGCTCGACCGCGCGCCCCCAGCCCGCGTACAGCGACTCGCGCCGGTCGGCGCTCATCTGCGGCTCGAATAGCCGCAACCCGGCATCGGCCGCGACAATCTCGGAACGATCGCCCCAGAACCCGATCCCGAGCCCGGCGAGCAGCGCGGCCCCGAACGCGGTCGCTTCGAGCACCGCTGGACGTTCGATCGGCACACCGAGGACATCGGCCTGAAACTGCATCAGAAAATCATTCTCGGCGGCACCCCCGTCGACCCGCAAGGTGGCGAGTTCGATGCCCGAATCACGCCTGACGCACTCGACGACGTCGCGCGTCTGATACGCAATCGCCTCGAGCGTCGCGCGAACGATGTGGGCTCGCGAGGTGCCGCGCGTGAGGCCGATGAGGAGGCCGCGGGCGCGTTCGTCCCAGTACGGCGCACCGAGCCCAACGAAGGCCGGCACGAGGTAGACGCCACCGGTGTCATCCACCGAGCGCGCGAGTGCCTCGGTGTCCTTCGCGTGCTCGATCAACCCGATCCCGTCACGCAGCCACTGAACCGCGGACCCGGCCACGAAGATGCTGCCTTCGAGCGCGTACACGAAGTCACCGTCGATTCCCCAGCCGATGGTGGTCACCAAACCGGTCTGCGATTCGGGTGCGTCATGGCCGGTGTTCGAGAGCAGAAAGCAGCCCGTGCCGTAGGTATTCTTGGCGCGACCGGGTTCGGTGCATCCCTGCCCGAACAGCGCGGACTGCTGGTCGCCCGCCATGCCGGCGATCGGAATCTCAGCTCCGAGCCATTCCGCGTCAGCGACGCCGAACACGCCGCTGGTATCGCGGACCTCGGGCAACAGTGCCCGTGGAATCCGCAGCTCCCCCAGCAGCCGCTCGTCCCATGAGCGCTCATGAATGTTGAAGATCAAGGTACGTGAAGCGTTCGAATATTCGGTGGCGTGAACGCCGCCGCGGGTCAGCTGCCACAGCAACCAGCTGTCGATGGTGCCGAAGGCGAGTTCGCCGCGTTCGGCGCGCGCCTGCGCTCCCGGCACCGCGTCGAGGATGAAGCGGATCTTCGTCGCCGAGAAATAGGCGTCGATCACGAGCCCGGTGCGGCGACGGACCTCCGCTTCGAGGCCGCGCGCGCGGAGCTCGTCACAGATCGCCGCCGTCTGCCGGCTCTGCCAGACGATCGCTGGATGGATCGGCCGCCCGGTCGCGCGATCCCAGACGACCGTGGTCTCGCGCTGGTTGGTGATGCCGATCGCCGCGATGTCGCCCGCGCTCACGTCGGCCGTCGCGAGCACGCCACGAGCCGCGCGCAGCTGGCTGTCCCAGATCTCGACCGCATCGTGCTCGACCCAGCCGGGTTGGCGGAAGTGCTGCGGAAATTCGTTCTGGTCGCTCGCGACGAGTTTGCCATCGTGGTCGAAGAGGATGGCTCGCGAGGACGTCGTCCCTTGATCCAGCGATAGGATGAAGCGGCTCATGCGTCCTCCGCGTTCCGGCCTTTGACACCCGACGGGATTCCCTTGACCCGCCGCGCCTTCTCCGTGGTCGGCTCAGCCCTCGAAGACCGCCTCGACGAACTCTTCCGCAGAGAAATCTCGCAGATCTTCGATCGCCTCGCCGACCCCGACGTACTTCACCGGGATCCCGAACTCGTCGGCCAGACCCACGAGTACACCGCCCTTCGCGGTGCCATCGAGCTTGGTCAGTACCAGCCCGGTCAGCGTGGTGACCTCACTGAACAGACGTGCCTGCGAGATCGCATTCTGACCCGTGTTCGAATCGAGAACCAACAGGCACTCGTGCGGCGCATCCGGGAGGTCCTTGCCGATCACCCGCGCGAGTTTCGCGAGTTCTTCCATCAGCGGCTTCTTGGTCTGCAGCCTGCCGGCGGTGTCGATGATCGCGACGTCGGCGTCGCGCGCGACCGCGGCCTTCACGGTGTCGAATGCCACGGCCGAGGGATCTCCGCCGTCGGGTCCGGTGATGGCCGCACGGAAGGTGTCACCCGCGCCCAGCACTACGCGGTGTCCCGCCTGTTTGTAGATCGACGCGAGCTTGCCGATCGTGGTCGTCTTGCCGGAGCCGTTGACGCCGAGTACCAGAATCACGTGAGGCTTACCCATGAGCGCATGCCTTTCGCCGCGCGGCTCCACGCGCTGCAATTTCTCGAGCACGCTCTCGCGCAGTACCGCCCGCACCGCGTCCGCGTCGCCACCACTGGCCTTCTTCTTGACCGCGTCGAGCAGGCTCTCGGTGGTCTGCACACCGAGGTCGGCGCCGAACAACAGCATTTCGAGCTCGTCGAGCACCTCGGCATCGAGCTTGCGCCCGCCCAGCAGCGATCCGATGCGGCCGACGAAATTCTCACTCGTGAGACGCAAACGGTCGCGCAGACGCGCGGGCTCGGGGATTGGCTCGGGTTCCGGCTCCGGCTCCGGCTCTGGCTCTGGCTCTGGCGCGAAAGCCGCGGCGGCCTCGAGCGACGCGGGCTCGGCCGCCTCGGCCACGGGCGCGATCGGCGACGCAACCTCGACGGGCGGCGCCATCGACGCATCCGGTTCGAGCCCGCGCAGGCGACTCACAAGGGCGTGCGAAACGATGATCAGCAGCGGAATCGCTCCGACGCCGAACACGAGGTCACGCGGGTGTGTGGCCATCCAGTCGAAAGCCGCGTCGAGCAATAGTTGGATCAGGGAAATCAGGTCTTCCATGCGGCCGCGGAAGATAACAGCGGCTGCGATCCCGCCGCACCCCACCCGGCAGGTTGCGACTCCGCCCATCCGGCCGCTCGGTGCCG
>JAFDEI010000153.1 GCA_019310425.1 Deltaproteobacteria bacterium
TCGCAAGCAGACTTGAATCGGACTGCTCTTCAACTGAACCAACGGCCGCGAAAAACACTGGACTTTCGTACACCAGCAGAGGTACTCAACGAGAGTGTTGCGTTGACCGGTTGAACCCAAACCATGTTCTGTCAAATAGCAAGGGGGGGGCCGAGAGGGGTTTCAAGGCGTTGCTGTTGCGACGCCTGCACTCCAGAATGTCATGAGACGCAGCGGGCTGAGAAATGCGGGCTAGAGCGCGCGCCGCAGGCACAGGGCTCGCGAGCGGCGGGCCGGGTCGTAGCCCCGCCATTTTTCCTCGGGAATCTCGTCGTCGCTGACGCGCTCGAAGCCATTGTGTTCGAAGAAGCGGGCGACGCGGTCGGAGGTGGTGACCGCGACGACGGCCGCGCAACCGAGTTCGGCGGCGCCTGCGCAGGCGGCGTCGATGAGGTGCGCCCCGATGCCCTCACCGAGGAATCGCGTCAAGGTATAGAGAGAAGCGATCTCGCCGACCGGCTCTTCGGACCAGCGCAACAGCGCTCCGATGCCCGCGAGATGATGGCCTTCGACGAACGCGCCGAAGCCGTTCACGAGCACCTGCTCGATTTCCTCGGGCGACCGCGGCGCGAGGTAACCTTCGTCCACCCCGCGGCCGATCAGATCGTCGGCTGCGTCATAGTCGTCGATCCCGAGGCGCCGCACCTCGACATAGCGATCGAGCGTGAACAGCGTCCCTGAACCCGCATAGCTGAAGAGTTCGTCCGCGAAGCCCGCAGCCGAGCACAGATTGACCGCGTGCAAGCCGGCGTCGAGCGCCTTCTCGGTTTCACGCAGCAGCGTGAGGCGCCGGTCTTCGGGGTCGGGCGGCGCGCTGAGGTGGGCCCGTAGCTCGTCGCGGTGGACGAAGGACAGCCGGCGACCGTCGCGGTCGTGGAGACCGCCCGCTCGATCGATCCAGACCAGCTTCGA
Organism: Deltaproteobacteria bacterium; assembly: GCA_019310425.1. GTDB lineage: Bacteria > Myxococcota_A > UBA9160 > UBA9160 > SMWR01 > JAFDEI01. Next base: position 952 of record JAFDEI010000153.1, read on the forward strand.
CACGCCGAGCCGCAATCCGATCGCCACGGTCGCGGCCGCGAAGGTCTTGGCGTCCTCGGTATCGACACCCACCCGCCCCGAGCCGCGCAGGCCGTGCCAGATCGCAGCTTCGAGGCGCGGGGCTTCGACGGACAGCACGGGGGTGTCGTGGATGGCTTCGAAGATCTCCGGCCCGCTCGAGATCAGCACGACTCGGGTCGCATTGGCTGCGAGCTCCGCCAACACGCGTTCGAGCGCCTCCGGGTCACCGATCTGTTCAGGCCGCACCGCCACCATCAGGGTTCGCCCGCGGAACTCCGCCAGGTAGAACCCTTTCTCGGAAAACGAGGCCATCCTCTGCGCGTGCTTCGATTCCGGACCCATGATGCGGACAGTGTGGCCGATGTTGGTGTATCGTGCCGCGCCAGTGGAATGGGAAGGCTGGTTCACGCTCGGGGTCGTCCTCCTGGCACTTGTCGCGATGATACGCGAGATGGCCGGGCCCGACCTGATCATGATGGCAGCGCTGTTCGCGCTCGCGGCCGCTGGCATATTGACTCCGGAGGAGACCTTCCTCGGATTCGCGAACCCCGCGCTGGCCACGATCGGCGCGCTGTTCGTGGTCTCGGCCGGGCTGCGCGAAACCGGCGCCCTGGAAATGACGCTCGGGCGCCTGTTCGGCTCCGAGCGCAACGAACGCGGCGCGCTCGCCCGCATCTGCCCGCCGGTGGCCGTCCTGTCCGCGTTCCTCAACAATGCTCCGATCGTCGCGATGATGACGCCGACGATCCTCGACTGGGCACGCCGCCGCGGCCTGTCGCCAAGCCGCTTCCTGATCCCGCTCAGCTATTCATCGATCCTCGGCAGCGCGACCACGATCATCGGAACCAGCACGACCCTGACCCTCGCAGGCCTGATGACCGATGCGGGCATGCGCGAGATGGGCTTCTTCGAGCTCGCACCAGTCGGGTTGGTATTCGTGGTCTTCGGTATGGCCTACATGCTGCTGATCGCGCCTCGGCTGCTCCCCGACCGAAAGGAACCGAGTGAGCATCTTGGCGAGCACCGGCGCGAATACACCGCGTCGATGATCGTCGAGCCGGACTGCCCGCTGATCAACCAGACGGTCGAGCAGGCCGGCCTGCGCCATCTGCCCGGCCTGTTTCTGGTTGAAATCGACCGCCTCGGTCGCACCATCACACCCGTCGCACCCGACAACACGATCCGCGAGGGCGACCGCCTGGTCTTCGCGGGCGTGGTCTCGACGATCGTCGATTTACAGCGGATCCGCGGGCTCGTCCCCGCAACCGACGACGAGACACCCGCGCCGAAGACGGCGAACCACCGGCTGGTCGAGGCGGTGGTGTCACAGTCATCACCGCTGGTCGGGCAGAGCATCCGCGACGCGAATTTTCGGACCGTCTACGACGCAGCGGTGATCGCGGTTCACCGCAACGGCGCGCGCGTACCGGGGAAGATCGGTGCCATCGCACTCGAGTCGGGCGACACGCTGCTCATGCAGGGGGCGCCGGGCTTCCTTCGTGCCCACCGCAACAGCCCCGACTTCTACCTGGTGAGCGAAATCGCCGAGAGTGAGCAACCGCGCTACGACCGGGCATGGATCGCGATCCTGGTTCTCGTGGTGATGGTGCTGTGCGCGAGCATCGGCCCCTACCCCATTTCGATCGCCGCGTTCCTGGCCATCGGCGCCCTGATCTTGTTCCGTTGCATCGATGGCCGCATCGCGCGCACGAGCGTCGACTTCTCGATCCTGATGGTGATCGGCGCGGGCTTCGGCATCGCCATCGCGATGCAGAAGACGGGTGCAGCGGCAGCCGTCGCGGGCCTGCTGGGTGGTGCCGCGACTTCCCTCGGCCCGCATGGAACGCTCGCGCTCGTGTACCTCTCGACGCTGCTGCTCTCGGAGCTGCTGCACCACAACGCCGCTGTGGTGATCATGTTCCCGATCGCGGTCGCGACGGCGGAACTGGCCGGTGCGGACTCGCGACCCTTCGTCATGTCCGTCGCGCTCGCAGGCTGCGCGGCCTTCGCGTCGCCCGTCACCTACCAGACGCATCTGATCGTCTACGGCCCGGGCGGCTATCGCTTCACCGACTTCATGAAGGTGGGCCTGCCACTCGATGCCATCTGCGCGGTTATCGGAATCCTGCTGATTCCGATCGTCTGGCCGCTCTAGCAGCGCATTCGCGTCAGCTCGGCGAGACCGGCTGCGGCCCGGATGCGGATGCTCCCATCCCGGAACCCGTCGTCGATCTTCCGAAGCGGCGCGCGAATGCCGCCTTCGCATCTTCGATTCCAAGATAGAGCGATGGCACCACGAACAGCGTGAGCAGGCTCGCGAACGCGAGGCCGAATACGATCGCCGCCGCGAACGGGCCATAGACCACGGATTTACCCGTCAGCCCGAGCGCCATCGGCGTCAGCCCGACCACGGTCGTGATGGTGGTGAGCAGGATCGGACGGAAGCGTTTCCGGCTCGCGCTCACGACCGCCTCCATCGCGGAGGCCCCCCCCGCGCGCGCCCGGTTGACGAAGTCGATCAGCACCAGGGAGTCGTTCACCACGATTCCCGCGAGACCCACCATCGCGTAGATGACGTACATCGACAGCGCATAGCCGAGCAGGAAGATCCCGACCGTCACACCGATGAACGAGAGCGCGATCACGCTCATCACGATGAACGGCTGCAGATACGACTTGAACTGGGCCGCGAGAATCCCGTAGATCGCCATCAGTGCGAGAATGAACGCACGCCCCATTTCGCCGAAAGTCTGCGCAGTCGCCTGGTACTCACCGCCGAAGACCAGATTCACGCCCGGATAGCGGGAGGGTATGTCGCGAAATCTGGCGTGCATTTCGTCATTGACGGTGATCGAGGTCGCCTGCTCATCGTCGACATCCGCGTAGACCACGACTGCGCGCTCGGTGTCGTAGTGGTAGAGCTTCTGGTAACCGCGCTCGATCTCGATGTCGGCGACATCACCGAGTTCAACGAGGTAGCCGCCCGCACTGCGGATCGAGACGTCGAGCAGATCGGCAATCGTGCGGCGCTGATCTTCGCGCAACTGGATGCGGATATCGATGTCCTCGTCGGATTCCGGGTCGCGGAAGGTCGAAGAAATTGCGCCGTCATTGGCGGCGAGCAACGCGAAACCGAGGTCGGCGAAGGTGAGACCGTGGAGCGACGCACGATGCTCGTGCAACGACACCCGCAACTCGCGCGGTCCGAGCGGAACATTGTCTTCGATGTTGTAGACCCCGGGGATCGCCGCCAGCGCAGCCTTCATTTCCGCGGCGATCTCCTTGGCCTCGTCGTAGCTCTCGGACTGGATCCGAATCGCGACCGGCTTGCCGATGGGCGGGCCGTTGCGCGGGGGCGCGACTCGCATGCTCACCACACGGTCGGCATTGGCGTCGCGATACCGCTCGACCTCGGAACGCACCAACGTCAGCACCCGATTCGGGTCGGCGGCATTCTCGCGCGTATTGGGGAACGACAAGTAGAGGATCCCGTGGTTCACGCCGACCACCGGGTTCTCGTCGGCGTCCATGCTCATTCCGGTGTAACTGATCACGTCGGTGAGTTCATCGCGAATCGGCTCGAGCGCCGCTTCCATACCCCGTACCAACTCGCTGGTCTTTTCGATCCCGTAGTCGGTCGGCGCCTCGACGGTCGCGATGATGTGACTGAAGTCGCTCGGAAAGATATCGACCGGAACGTGCCGACTCAGATTGACGGCAAAGAAGAGGGCGGCCAGCGAGAGCCCGAGAAAGGCCCACCGATGCACCAGCAATCCACCCTGCACGACGAGGTAGAGATCGCGGAACGAAAAAATGAAGCGATCGACTCGCAGTCGCGCCGCGTAGCTGAGACGTGATATCCCGCGTGTCTTCGTCGCCGCGAGCGAATCGCTCGGAGCCTTCCGGCTGCCGAAGTCAATGTAGTGAGCCGGCAGGATCAGGAGCGCCTCGAACAGCGAACCGATCAGGCACACGATCACCGTCTTCGGCAGGATCGACATGAACTCGCCGCTGGTCCCGGTGATGAGCAGCATCGGGATGAAGGCTGCGACCGTCGTCGCGATCGCCGCGGTGACGGGCCACATCACTTCCTCGGTGCCCTTGACCGCCGCTTCTTTCAGCGGGACACCGGCTTCGATGTGGCGGTAGATGTTCTCGAGGATGATGATCGCATCGTCGACCAACATGCCGGAGACCATCACGAAGCCAATCAGTGACAAGGAGTTGATCGTGATGTCGAAGATCGGGAACAGCACCAGCGCAGTGAGGAACGAAAACGGTACGCCGATGATCGCGAGCATCGAGTTGCGAAATCCGACCGAGAGCCAGAGAACGAAGATCACGAATACGACACCGAGCACGAGGTTCGACTTCATGATCTGCAAGCGGTGGTCGACGTAGGCCGCCTGGTCCCAGGTGAGCGAGACCTCGATCCCCTCCGGCAGATTCGCGCGGTATCCTTCGACGAATTCCGCGACCGCCGCGACCACTTCGATGATGTCGGTATCGTTCTCCTTCGAGATTCCGAGCATGATGGTCGGGTTTCCGTTGAATCGGCCGATCATCCGCCGTTTCTCGAAGCCGTCGACGATCTCGGCCACATCTCGCAGGCGCACATGGCTGCCGCCCCGGTTCTTCTTCACGACCGTCGCCGCGAGATCCTCGACCGACTCGAAGCTGCCGAGCCCGCGGACCGTGATCTCCTCGGAATCCGGGTTCGTGAACGACCCCCCCGCGAAGTTCTGGTTGTTGCTCGTAACGATGCCGATGATCTCGGGGAGCGTCAGGTCGAATTGCAGGGCGCGGTTCTTGTCGACGAGCACCCGCAGCTCGCGATCACGCGAGCCGCGCATCGACGCGTGCCGCAGGCCGGGCAGGTCCTCGAGCTTCTTCTGCAGGTCGCGCGCAATCTCACGATTCGTAAACTCGCCCACGCCGCCCACGTCGGAGACCGCGACCATCAAGATGTTGAAGGCCTCGGAAACCGACAGCTCGCGCAGGATCGGAGTCTCGGCATCCTCGGGCAGCTCGTCGGCGCGGTCGAGCGCCGCACGCAGGTCATTCACCGCTGCCTCGTATTCGAGGTCGCTGAGCGATTCATCCCATTCGATGTAGATCTCGGACAGGCCCTGCCCCGAGACGCTGACGATCTCCTTGAGGCCGCTGATGCCGTCGATCTCGTCCTCGAGTTTCTTCGTGAGCAGCCGCTCGACTTCACCGGGTGACGCGCCCGACCAGGGGGTGAGGATCAACGCCTGGTTGAACGAGATATCGGGGAAGAGGTCGACGGGAACGCGCCGCGCCGATTGGACCCCGGCCACGAGCACCAGCACGAAGATCAGGTTGACCAGGACCACCTGGCGAACCGAGAACGCCGGCAGGCTCACGGAGCGCGCTCCGGACGCAGCCGTACGGGGTCACCGTCACGAAGCTGACGCGCACCCGAGACGACCACTCGTTGGCCCGACTCGAGGCCGGACACCACTTCGAGTTCGGCCGGCCGAAACGGCATCGGACGCACCTCGACTCGCCGACGCTTCGCAATGGCGTTGCCACCAGCCGGTGCCGCCTCGACGACGAACACCGAATGGAGCCCGAACTCCTCGATGGTGGCGTCGCGAGGGATCAGCATCCGCTCGCCGGCCTCCTCGAATTCGAGCGTCACGGTCGCCACCATGCCGGGCAACAGCCGGCCGGCATCATTCGGGACTTCGACCTCGATCGGGAACTTTCTCGTTTCCGTATCCGATGCCGCGCCGACGCGCAGCACCGTTCCCGCGAAGACCTCGCCCCGATACGCCTCGACATGAACCTCGACCGTCTGCCCGGGTTTCACCGCAACCACGTCGCGGTCGCGCAGTCCGATCGTCACTCGCGCCGTCCGCGTATCCAGCAGCTCACCGAGCTTCTGCCCCTCCGCCACGTACTCCCCGACATCGACATCGAACGAGCGCAGCACACCGTCGAAAGGCGCGCGAATGGTCTTCTTCGCGAGGTCGTCGCGGGCGCGCTTCAATTCGGCGCGCGCATCGCGCAGTACCGCCATGCCGACCTTGCGCGTGTTCTCCGCGTCTTCGAGCACCGACGTACTCGCGACACCCCGCTCGGCGAGTGATGTGCGCCGGTCGAAGTTCGACTTCGCGAGCGCGAGTTCACTCTCGGCACGCGTCACAGCGGCGCCTGCACGCTCGACCGCGACCTCGGCCTGAAGTGGATCGATTTCGACCAACTCGAGGCCGGCGGTGACGCGGTCGAGCGCCTCCGCGCCGATCGCAATCACGGGCCCGCGCGTCTCGGCGAAGATCTGCACGCTGCGACGCGGCTCGAGCACGCCCGACACCCTTGCGCGGCTCACCGCCGGTAGCGACGCAACACGGATCGCGGTGACCTCCTGCAAGACCAGGTTCTCGCCAGCGGGTGCGATTTCGTCCGGCTCCGGAGCCGTCGCGTCGAGCAGCAAGCCGCCGCCGATCAGCAGCCCGGCAAGGCCCAGCAACAGCCACCGCAGCGACCCGGAGCCGCCGGTCGGTTCAGCCATGCCCGGCCTCCCCTTCGGGCGCGAGATAGAAAGTGCTGCGCAACAGCGCGGTGAAGCACGCGCGCAGTCGCGCGGGGTCCGAGTAGGCCGGATCGAAGGCCGAGCGGTAGAGGAACCCACCCAGCAGCGCCATGATGCCGTCCGTGACGGCTTCCGCATCGACATCGGGAGCAAATGCGCCGTTGCGCTGTCCCTCGCGGATCGCAGCGACTATGTCGTTCGAGCGCTGATTGAAGAAATCGAACAAGAAGCCGTAGAGCCGCGCGCGGGCCTGATCGTTGCCGGCCACGACACCCCAGGCCTGATAGTGCACGGTCATACGCGGGGCCATTGCCTCGAGCACCCGGGCCATGCCTTCGAGAATCCGGTCGAGTTCCGCGACGGGACCGACAGCCCCATCGTCATCGGCGGGTTCGAGAATCCGTAGCGACTCCTCGTAGGAGTCGATCATCGACGCGAGGAAGAGGTCGTGCTTGCTCTCGAAGAAGTTGTAGAGCGTGCCCTTCGATACCTGGGCCAACGCCGCCACCTCATCCATCCGTGCACCCTCGACGCCGCAGCGACTGCATAGCTCGTGGGCCGCATCGAGGATGCGACGCAGCTTCTCGCTCGCGCTGGGATCGAGTCGGCGGGGGGACACGGCGTCTCCTATTATAGTACTGACTGGTCAGTACTATAATAGGAATTTGTCTGATCCAGGTACGTCGGGCCCCCATCACGTGAGCGGCCACCCCGGGCGGCTCGCCCGGCCTCGAACCGAGCGGGCCGTGCGTGACGGCCGGCGGCGGCAGCAATTGTGCAACTAAGCCTGTTCGAAGTAGGTTTTCTCGCCCTGGAAGGCGAAACGGCCTTGGGGTCTCAGGCTCGGCCGCCGATACAGACCCTCAGATCGTAGTTAAAACAACACGGTTCACGAGGTATCGAAGGGAATATCCATCAGAATCGTCCAAAAAGTCGTCAGGAACCGGAAAATTGCTCGAAAAAGGTCTGGATATTTGAAGTCGAAACCTTCAAAATCGGGGAGCGTTTGGTGGCCCCCCAAACAGACTTCGGTCTGAAGTCGTCTAACCGAGCATCCTCCTCTGGGATTCGGCTCATGTCGAATCGGCGACACTGTCATGCGCCCACTGGATGACGAGTCCGTGTATTCGATTTCGCGCGCCAATAGCCGTGCGAATGAAACCAGATTCGCCCGGGCGGTATCCGAATGAATGTGCCGGAGTCGCACCGGGGAGTCGAAGGAAATTCTGTGAAACAAGAAGAAGCACAGCAACAGCCGAGCCAAGACGCCGGCGGTAGTGCGGCGCGGACCACCACTGGGGCCGCGCGGGCAGTCGCCGCCGATGAACTCGACCCCGGGCGCGAACGGCGGCCGCTCGAGTCGTATTTCCAGGAGATCGGCGGCACGCGGACGCTGCGACGCGAGGAAGAAGTCATCCTCGCGAAGGAGCTCGAGTCGGCCACCGGCGAGCTACGAGATGCCCTGTACGCGATCCCGTGCTGCGCGCAGCACGTGGTCGAGCGCTGGGATGCCCTGCGCGCGTTGTCCCACACGGGCGCAAAGCTGTCCGAGTCGGTCGGCGACGAGGAAACGGGCGAGATCGCAGCGAGGGTCGAGCGTGCCGTCAAACGCCTGCGCACGCTGCTCACGCAGCGGAGCAAAGCGGCCGCCAAGGATGTCCCAAAGGTCGACAGCAAGATCTCGAAGGAAATGAAGGGGGCCCACCTGTCGCTCGTGGTCCTCGCAGAGCTGCGGCAGAAGGTCATCACCCTCGCACGCGATCTGAAGAAGACACGCCGCGGGACGAAACGCTTCAAGGAGTTCGAGGCCGAGGCCCAGGTGCCGCGCGCCCGACTGCTCGAGCTGGTCGAAGCCGTCGACAAGGCACACGACCGTATGACGCTCGAGAAGAACCGCTTCATCGAGCACAACCTGAAGCTCGTGGTCGCCATCGCGAAGGACTACCGGAACCTCGGGCTGTCTTTCCCCGACCTGATCCAGGAAGGCAATCTGGGTCTGATCCGCGCGGTCGAGAAGTTCGACCACCGGCGTGGCTTCAAGTTCTCGACCTACGCGGTCTGGTGGATCCGACAGGCGCTCGTTCGCGCGATCCAAAACCACTCGCGGACGATCCGGCTGCCCTCGCACGTGCACGACCGGTTGCAGCGCAGCCAGCGCGTACGCGCGGAACTCACCGGCAAGCTCGGACGCGATCCGACTCCGGCGGAACTCGCTCCGGAACTCGGCACCGATACCGGTGCGCTCGAGGCCCTCGACCTGCTCTCACGCGAGGCGATCTCGCTCGAGTCGTCGGTCGCGGGCACCGAGAAGCGGCTCGAAGACTTCGTCGCCGACCCGTTCTCGTCCGCACCCGACAACGGCCTCGACGGCGAGCG
>JAFDEI010000154.1 GCA_019310425.1 Deltaproteobacteria bacterium
TCACCTATCACGCGCCGGGGCAGCTCGTGGGTTACCTCGTGGTCGACCTCGCCGCACGCGGCCGACGCGACGCCCACCGCTTCCTGCGCGAAATCGAAGCCGCCCTCTGCGACGCCCTTGCAACGCTTGGCCTCGCCGCCGAGACACGTGTGGGCATCACCGGCGTGTTCGTCGCGCAGGACGACACGGACGCGCGCCCCCGCAAGCTCGCCTCGATCGGCGTCGGCCTGAAGGGTTGGGTCAGCTGGCACGGCTTCGCCCTCAACGTCGACCTCGACCTCGCGGGCTTCGACAGCATCGTCGCCTGTGGCCTGCGCGACGTTGAGATGGCATCGATCGCGAGTGAACTCGGAGCACGCAGACCGCCCGACCTGGGCGAGCGCACACGTGTCGCAGTCGCCGACTCATTTGCGAAGCACTTCTGACGACCTCGTCGGCTCTTTCGCCAGGATCCCCTCGTCGAGGCAGATCCACCGAACTCCACGAAAGCGTAACGCGACGCTTCGCTATCCTCGCTGCATGACCACTCCCGCTACCTCGACGCAGACTCACCCGGACGAACTCGCGCCCACGACCATCATCGACTCCGACCACCCCGCTGTGCGAGACTTCGCGGTGACGCGCGCCTCCGGCGCGAGTTCGGCGAAGGAGCGAGCGATCCGGCTCTATTACGCCGTGCGGGACGAGATCCGCTACGACCCCTACACCGCCGCGGTAGAGATCGACACGCTGCGCGCCAGCAATACCCTCGAGAGCGGACGTGGCTGGTGCGTCAGCAAGGCGGTCCTGCTCGCGGCCGCGTGCCGAGTGGTTGGAATCCCCAGCCGCCTGGGCTTCGCAGACGTCCGCAACCACCTCTCGACGGCACGCATGCGTGAGCGCATGCAGACCGAGATCTTCTACTGGCACGGCTACACCACGATCCTGCTGGGCGATGACGCCCGTTGGGTCAAGGCGACGCCGGCCTTCAACATCGAGCTGTGCGACAAGTTCGGCTTCCTCCCCCTCGAATTCGACGGCGAGCGCGATTCCCTCTACCAGCCTTTCGACCGCGAGGGCCGCAAGCACATGGAGTACGTGAAAGAGCGCGGCGAGTTCACGGACGTCCCCCTGGACGAGATGCTGGTCACGTTCGCTGAGAAGTACCCCTTCTTGAACATCGCAGGCGACGATGCCGGAAATGCCTTCGGTGCCAACGCGGACTTCGATCGGGACGTCGAAGCGGAAGCGTTGGCCGCGCAGCGGCCAACGCGCAGTTAGGGAGAACACCCGGCCTCCCCCTTCACGTCGATGCCTTGCTGGAGTTCCCGCGGTGCGGCTACGCTCCAGACTCATTGTCGACGAGGAGGAGCAGCATGGCGAGCCTGCACGACTTTCAGATGGAATCGATCACCGGCGAGACGGTGGATCTCTCGAGCTACGCGGGGAAGGTCTGCCTGGTCGTCAACGTCGCGAGTGAGTGAGGACTCACTCCCCAGTATGCAGGTCTGCATACCCTTCACGAGAACAAGCAGTCAGAGGGTTTCACGGTGCTCGGCTTTCCGTGCAACCAGTTCGGCGAGCAGGAGCCGGGCAGCAACGCGGAAGTCCTCGAATTCGCGACATCCAAATTCGGTGTGACGTTCCCGATGTTCGCCAAGGTCGAGGTCAACGGCGATGGCGCCTGCGATCTCTACCAGTACCTGACGTCGGAGCAGCCGGGCGACGATGGCAACACCGACATCCCGTGGAATTTCACCAAGTTCCTGGTCGATCGGAACGGTGCCGCGGTGAAACGATTCGGGCCGCAGGTGACTCCCGAAGAGATCAGCGAGGCACTCAGCGAGGTTCTGTGACGACGAGCGGTCGCGGGGGCCCGATAGCGGCCCCCGTGGCATGCTCCGTCGTCAAGGCGTTGTCGTATCGCCGTCGTCGCAGAGCCCGGCGACCGCGTCGACGTCGGTCTGCGTGACGAACACGCGATCGCGGGTGTGCCACGAATAGTTCATGGCCGAGTCGCAATCGAGGCAGTGACCGAGCCCGAGGATGTGACCGAATTCGTGGGCGACGAGACGGCTCCGGTTCACTCGCGGTGCTGCCGGCATTCGCGAAGGCATCCTTTCCCCATCGGCTCACGAGCATGACGCGGCGCAGCTTCGTTCGGTCAGGCCGATTCGGGTGTGTATTTCACCCACATGTGCATGCACGAGCGCACCAGATTCGAGTTGCGAAATTCCGGGCCACCGCGCGAGAACTCCATGTCGGGCAGGCGCCGCAGGATCTCCTCGAAGGCGACGCGCATTTCCATGCGGGCGAGGTTCGCGCCCATGCAGAAATGGCTGCCGATGCCGAATCCGATGTGGGCCGGGTTTCGGTCGATCCGGAATTCTTCCGGGTTCTCGAAGGCGCGCGCATCGTGATTGGCGGCCGAGTAGACGATCAAGACCTCCTGCCCCTTCTCGATCTTGTGGCCCCTGAGCTCGGTGTCCTCGAGCACGCTGCGAGAGAAAGATTTCACGGGCGTGACGATGCGCACCATCTCCTCGACGGCTGCGGGAATCAGCGCCGGGTTGTCGATCAGCTTCTGGCGTTCGCCGGGGTTCTGGATCAGGTACTGCATGCCGCCAGAAATACCGTTCCGTGTGGTCTCGTTTCCCGCGACCATGATTACGAGCAGCAGCACGAGTAACTCGTCGTTCACCATGCCCTGTAGTTCTTCGGCCTGGCCTTCGAGCGTTCGGACGCCCTCGAATTTCTTGTCGAGCAGGCCGTCGTCGCGCGCGCCCGTGAGGATGGAGACGAGATCCTCCTTGGGGTTCTGGCGCCGGTCCTCGATGATCTCGCTCACGTACTGCGAGTACTCGACGAAGGCCTTGGCGGAACGCGCCATGATTTCGGGCTTGTCCTGTTGGCCGTCGGCTGCGATCAGGTCATCGGACCACTGGTGGAAACGGTCCCGGTCCTCTTCGCGGATGCCCATCATGTGAGCGATCAGTCGGATCGGCAGCGGCACCGAGAAGGCTTCGACGAAATCGCACTCGCCCTTGCTTGCGAACTGGTCGATGGCCTCCCGGGTGATCAGCCGAAACTTCTCCTCGAGTTGTTTCACCATGCGCGGGGTGAAACCCTTGTTGATCATCTTGCGCAGGATCCCGTGCCGCGGTTCCGCTTCGTCGATGAAGCCGATGACGGTGTCCTGTTTCGGCCGCACGCCGTGCGCCGAGGTGAAGATCGCCTGGTTCTTCGAGACTTCGCAGCAGACGTCGTAGCCGGTGAGGATCCAGAGTTGGGATTTCTCCGACCAGTAGACCGGTTCGTTTTCGCACAACCAGTACAGGCGCTCGTTGAGGTCCTGGCCCCAGTTGGCGACATCGGCAAAATTCAGGTCGACGGTACTCGAGTTCACGATTCTTCTCTCCTGTCGTTCGGACGCAGCAAGGCGTTCTCGAAGAAGCCGAGGGTTCGGCGGACTTGTTCGGTTTGCAGCGCCGGGTCGTTCGGCGCGGTGAGCAACGTTCCAAAGAACGCCATCAGGATGATCTGCGACAGTTCGCCCGCACTGAGGTCGCTGTCGATCCGGCCGGCCTGTCTCTCGGCTTCGAGGCAGTCGCGCAGCGCGTTCTGGATCGGATTCTCGTCGAAGGCGGCGTCGGCGGGCGGCCGCTGGAAGATCGAGATCGTCGTGCGTAGGAGTTCCGGGTCGCCGAGTTCTTCGGCGGCGAACTGGGGCGCGCTCGCGAGCGTGCGCAGCAGGCTCGACAGGCGCGGCGGGCGCTTCGCTGTTCCGGGAAGGGCCGCGGCGGCCTTGGCGATGATCCGCTGCCCGAGTTCGAGCAGCACGTGTTCCTTGGTGGGGAAGTGAAAGTAGAAGGTGCCCGGAACCACGCCGGCTTTCTCGACGATGTCGCGGATTCGCGCCTTATCGACGCCCTGCTTCCGGAACTCCTCGATCGCGAGTTCGAACAGCCGGTTGCGCGTTTCGAGCCGTTGCCGCACTCGCTGATTTTCGGATCCGTCGCCCATCGCGTCCTCCGGAGGGGATCAGACTGCACGATTTCAGTGAAATTTTCAATGAAATGTTCAATCAGATCGCTTGATGAGTCGATTCTGTGCGCGTGAGGCGCTCAGCCGAGGCTGCCCCGTGTGGGGGGGGGGGGGGTCAGATGACTCCGATCGAACGCAGGTGGCGGTCGATGCGACGGACGATGCGGGCGCGGCCGAACGGCGCCAGGTGGCTGCCGCTGAACCAGTGAATCGCGGGCCCACCCCAGTGCGCCCCGAGCGCGGCCGGGTGCTCGGGCGGGACGATGCGATCGCCCCGCCCCGCAATGATGAGCGTGCGCTCGGGCGCGATACGAAGAGGATGGCTGAGGGGGGAGTGGATGCGAAAGCTCCTGCGCAGCTCGTCCTGCGTCAGCACTGCGTCACCGCCTTCGCGGTGGTGGCGGGTGCGCTCGAAGAAGCGCCAGGCGAGGTCGCCGATGCAGACGGGTGGCACGATCGGGATCGCGAAGTCGAGGTCGTCGCAGAGCCCGGCCGTCAACGCGGCGAGATAGCCTCCGAGCGACAGGCCGAGCACGCCGACCGGGGCGCCGGTTTCTTCACGGCGCCAGTGAATCACGCGGCGGATCTCGTAGATGGCTTCGCGCATGGCTTCCGAGAGGCGGCTCACATCGGGCACCGCGAAGTGCTCGCCCGAGAATCGCGCGTCGGCGGGGGTGCGCGCGCCGTGGTAGGGCAGGGTGAAGAGCGCAACGTCGAGGCCGCGCTCGAACCAATGGGAGGCCATCAACATCATCGCGTCGAGGCGCGGGCGCCCCATCGTGAAGCCGTGCAGCGCGATCACGGTGCCGCGTGGCCGCCCGAGCTCGTGACTCCAGAGTTCGGTGTGGATCGGGGTGGGGGGCGTCGATGCCTCGCTCGGCGTGAACGGCACGTAGTCGCTCTCGATCCGGCAGTCGAATACCGCACCCCCGTCGAGCCGACGGCGGTGGCGGCTGTGCATGCGCAGTGTGTTGGGCGGCTCGTTCAGGAACTCGAAGAAGCGTGAGGGCTCGGCTTGGAGTTCCGGGTCGAGCATTTGTTGTGCCGATCGGCGCAGCGCTTCGACGTCCTCCGAACCCGGGATCAGCGCGCGCTCGACCACGAGCTGCATCGCGCGCAGCACGCCGGTGTCGAGCGCGGTGCCGACGCCGGTGAAGACACGATCCGCGACCGTCGCGTGCGGGAACTGCGCGGGCGGGAGCGGGGTGAGGGGTTGCAGCGCACTGGTCACTTAAAGAACCTCACGTCGTGCTGGACGTAGACCGTTAGAGGAGTAGTGTAGACGAAACCGACACCTGCCTGGTGTTTGAATGTGTGAGAGAATATGCCCCTGCATCGCCTGACCGGAGCGGACGCGGTGTTTCTTGCGGCCGAGCGGCCCGGTCAACTGCTTCACGTGATGGGCTTGCTGATTCTCGATCCGACCAGCGTGCCGGGCGGCTACTCGTTCGAGCGGTTTTGCGCGTTTGCCGCGAGTCGCCTGCCCGCCCTCACGCCGCTGCGCCGGCGTCTCGTCGAGGTGCCGGGCGGGCTCGCGCGCCCGTTCTGGAGTGAAGTCGCCGACGTCGATTTGGCGTACCACATCCGGCGTGCGGCGGTTCCCCGTCCAGGGGGGCCGCAGGAGCTGGCCGCGATGGTGGTCGAAATGTCGCAGCGGCCGCTCGATCGCAGCCGCCCGCTCTGGGAGATGCTCATGGTCGAGGGCCTCGCGGGCGGGCAGGTGGCGATGATCGCGAAGCTCAGCCACGCGATGATGGACGGGATGGCGGGCGTGCGATTGATGGCGTCGCTGTTCAACGCCTCGCCCGAGATTCCCGATCCGCCCACGCCGGGCGACCCGAGCGCCGACGACTTCCCGGGGCCGCTCGAGCTGCTCGCGGGCTCGGTTCCGTGGCTGATGCGGCAGCCGCTGCGCGCACTGCGGGCCGGGATGGGAACCGCTCGCTGGCTGGTCGGCTCACTGCGTTCCAGGTCGGGCGACCAGCAGCTGCCGGAGGTGCCGGTCGGGCGCTGTTGGCTCAACGCGCCGATCTCGCCGTACCGTGCGACCGCCTGGGTGACGTTGCCGCTCGCGGATCTGCGTCAAATCGGCCGCGCGCACGACGCCACCGTGAATGATGTACTGCTCGCGGTGTTGTCCGGCGCGCTGCGGCGTTATGCCGGGCCGCGTGAGTTGCTGCCCGAGCAGCCGCTCGCGGCCGGTGTGCCGGTTGCGTTGCCCAACGAGGAGGGACGCGACAACGCGGTCACGGCAGTCGTCGTGGGACTCGCGACCGACGAGCCCGACCCGGCCGCCCGGCTGTTCGCGATCCGCGACGCCATGACGCGGCAGAAGCGCCGCCGCGGCAGCACCATGGGCGAAGACCTGATGGCCTGGGCCGATGTGCCGCCTCCGCTGCTCTTCTCGGTGGCCGCGCGTGCGTACATGGATCTCGACATCGAAGCCTGGATGAAACCGATCTGCAATCTCGTGGTATCGAACGTGCCCGGGCCGCCACAGGCCCTCTATCTCGGCGGTGCGAAGCTCCTCGGGATCTACCCGCTCGGCCCGGTCTTCAGCGGAATCGCGCTGAACGTGACCGCGATCGGCTGCGGCGACGGCCTCGATATCGGGCTCGTCGCGTGCCGCGAGGTGCTTCCGGACCTCTGGACGCTCGCCGACGCGTTGCCCGAAGCGCTCGCTGAGCTGCGCGAAGCACTCGCGCATGCGAACCCCGAGCAGGCGCACGCGGCCGCAGAGTAGACGCGCTCAGCCGCGGAGTTCGTCGGTCGGCTATCCTGCGCCCATGCCGGGCGAGCTGATTCAGGTCAAGCGCGATGCGAACCTCGGCCTGCTCGACCGCCTCTACCTGCCCGCCATCGTGCAGGGCCTGTTCGTGACGGGACGGCACTTCTTCCGAAATCTGCGCGGCTTCGTGAGCGGGAAGAATCGTCGCGACTTCGTGGTGCAGTACCCGGAAGAGCGCATCGACCCGCCGGATGCGTTCCGAGGCATGCCGGTGCTCGTCCAGCTCGAGAACGGTCAACCGCGCTGCGTCGCGTGTGGGCTGTGCGAGTCTGCGTGTCCGACCGACTGCATCGACATCGTGTCCGCAGAACTCGAGGGGGAGAACGCCGAGCGTTTCCCGGAGACTTTCGAAATCGACATGTCGCGTTGCATGTTCTGCGGCCTGTGCGAAGAAGCCTGCCCGGAAGAGGCCATCGTGATGAGTCGAGAATTCGAGATCGCGAGTTACGACCGCGCATCCCTGGTATTCGGCAAGAGCGAACTGCTGGTTCCCGAACCACTGCTCGAGCGGCGACTCGCGTTCCTGCGCGCGGAGTACCAGCGTGCCGGGGAGCCGGATGGTGGATGATTTCGGCAGCACCGCGCTGACGCGCCTGCTCGAGCATTGCACCGATGCCGTGCAGGCCACCCATGCCCAGCATGGTGATGCGACAGCAACGATCGCAGCGCCCCGGCTGGTCGAGCTGCTGCGCTTCCTGCGCGACGACGCGGATTGCGCGTTCGAGATGCTGACCGACCTCACGGTCGTCGACCGCCTCGGCGAGGTTCCGCGTTTCGAGGTCGTCTACCACCTCTACTCGGTTGCGAAGAACCAGCGCGTGCGGCTCAAGGTCCGGGTACCGGAAGGCGATCCCGTCGTCGCGAGCGCGACCGCGCTCTACCCGTCCGCGAACTGGATGGAGCGCGAGGCCTTCGACCTCTACGGCATTCGTTTCGAGGGCCACCCCGACCTGCGCCGCATCCTGCTCTACGAGGAGTTCGAGGGCCACCCGCTGCGCAAGGACTATCCGAAGACGAAGCGCCAGCCGCTCATCGGGCCGGAGGGCTGACGCGGTGGGCGAGCCGAAGAACGCGCGCGCCGCCGAGGCTCTTTCGGGTGACACTCGGGGCGACCTCCACACCGAGCATCAGCTGCTCAACGTGGGTCCCTCGCATCCGGCCACGCACGGCACCGTGAAGTTCATGATCGAGCTAGACGGCGAGACCATCGTCGATCTCGAGGTGCAAGTGGGTTACCTGCACCGCGGCTTCGAGAAGGAGTGCGAGAGCGGCAGCTGGTATCACGTCATCCCGTACACCGACCGCCTCAACTACAACTCGGCGATCCTCGCGAATCAGGGCTACTGCCTCGCGGTCGAGAAACTGCTCGACCTCGAGACCCCCGAGCGCTGCCAATGGTTGAGTGTGCTCGCGGGCGAGCTGTCGCGCGTCGGCGACCATCTCACACGCTGTGGTGCGGCCTGCCTCGAGCTCGCGGCGATGACACCGTTCCGCTACGGGATCGAGGCGCGCGAATTGATCTGGGACCTCCAGGAGATCCTCTGCGGCGCACGCGTCACGTCCAACTACCTGCGCATCGGCGGTGTGAAACACGGCCTGCCCGACGAATTTCCCGCAGCCTGTCGCGAACTCCTGCCGAAGGTTCGTGCGCTGCTCGTCGACTTCGAGAAAGTCGTCACCCGAAATCGTATCTTCGTCGACCGCTTGAAAGGAACCGGCATACTCTCGAAGCAGGACTGCCTGCGCTACGCGGTCACCGGGCCGATGCTGCGCGCGGCGGGTGTGCCGCTCGATCTGCGCAAGCAGGAGCCGTATCTCGTCTATGACGAGATCGACTTCGATGTCCCGGTCGGGAGCGTCGGCGACAACTACGACCGCTACCTCGTCTGCCTCGAGGAGGTGCGCCAGAGTCTGCGCATCGTCGAGCAGTGTCTCGAACAACTCGAACGGCTCGGGCCGGGGCCGGTCGACGTGAAGGATCCGCGTGTGCGCTGGCCTGCGAAGGGCCGTGTCTTCAGCGACACGGAAGAGAGGATTCAGCAATTCAAGTTGGTGACCGAGGGGCCGCGCGTGCCCGCGGGTGAGGCCTATCTCGCGATCGAGTCTGCGAACGGCGAGCTCGGTTTCTACCTGGTGTCCGACGGCAGTGCACAGCCCGTGAAGGTGCGCTGTCGCCCGCCGTCCTTCATCAACCTCGCGCCCATGCCCGAAATGCTCCGGGGCGCGATGCTCGTAGACCTGATTCCGACCTTCGACTTCATCAACATGGTCGGCGGCGAGTGCGACCGATGACGCCCGGCCGCGGCGGTGTCTGAATGGCCAGGCCGGCGGGTCCGCCTCCGCTGGTTCCCTTCGGGCTGGTGCTGCACCACGACGGGCACTGGACCCACGAAGGCCAGCCCGTGCGCAACCGGAGGTTGCGCGCGCTGTTCGACAAGTCGGTGCGCTATCTGACCGATGAGCGCAAGTACGTGGTGCAGGTGCAGCACTACCGCGGCGAGATCGAGGTCGAAGAGGCGGGCTTCTTCGTGCGTGAATTCGACCCGGAAAGCGGTGAGGTGGCGCTGTCGGACGGTGAGCGCGAGGTGCTCGACATCTCGAGCCTCCGCCCCTCTGCGCGCGACGGCGCGTTGCTGTGTCGCGTAAAGTTCGAGCTTGCCGCAGGCGGCCTGCCCGCGCGCTTCAGCCATGCCGCGCAGGCCGAGTTCATGAATGCCGTCGAGGCGGGAGGCGACCGCGCTGCGGTCCGGATCGCGGGAAGGCTGCGGCCGCTACCCCCGCTGTAGCAGTCTGAAACACGAATTGCGGCACTCAGCCGAGCTGGCGTGCAATCACGACGCCGGCGATTACCGCGACCAGGCCGACCACCACACTCCCGATCGCATTCGCGACCGCGAGCCGGAATGCGCCGTCCTCGACCAGCGTCCAGGTCTCGAGCCCGAAGGTCGAAAAGGTCGTGAAGCCGCCGAGTACGCCCGCCACCAGGAAGAGCCGCGCGCCCGCGCTGAGCAGGTGGTGCTCGTCCGCAAAGGTCGCGAGCAGCCCGATCGCAAAGCAGCCGACGCCCGCATGTCCACCCAGGCGGCGAGCGCGAACCGCAAGCATGCGCCGAGACCGCCGCCAACGAAGAGCAATAGCCATTTCACGGTCCGCGAACGCTACCAGCCGAGCCCGCCGCGTGCGAGGCTCCGCGGGCCGCGAGTGATTGACGGAAGCCGGGGGGCGAGTTACCCAAGGTCGGGAATGGGCGCCGTCCGCGGCGCCCGTGATGTTTGGGCAGCGCGGCGGCGTAGCCAAGTGGTAAGGCACGGGACTGCAAATCCCTGATCCCCGGTTCGAATCCGGGCGCCGCCTCCAAACTCCCTGCAAGATCAAAAGCTTGCAGAGGCTAAATCAGCTTGCAGGTGACGTGTGCATGCCGACCATGAGCCCCTGCCCGCAACCATCTGCAGAAAGCGGAAGGCGTAGCGACCGATCGTGGTAGAATGATCCGATGCGCAGGCCCCCTGCACGGATTCTCATCGCCACCTGGTGGCTGGCATTTGCGCCCAGCGCGCTGGCCCTTCCGGTCGAGGTGGCATTCTCGGGGAGCATCTCGAATGTCGCCGGCGTCGCGCCGGGTGGGATTGTCGAAACCACGGCGTTCTCGGGGTCGCTTTCCTATGACCCTGCCGCGGACCAGAACGCGAATAGTTGGCGATTCGAACTCGCGGGCTCGGCATTCTCGTTGCAACTCGATATCGGCGGCGCATCGTTCGAAAACGACTCGCAGTCCGGCCCGCTGCACGCGTGGTACGACATTCTCTTCGTAGATGAACACCTAGTGCCTGTAGACGCCCAAGATCAAGATGCGATTCCCCTCATATA
The DNA here is from genome assembly GCA_019310425.1 of Deltaproteobacteria bacterium. GTDB lineage: Bacteria > Myxococcota_A > UBA9160 > UBA9160 > SMWR01 > JAFDEI01. Next base: position 10,679 of record JAFDEI010000154.1, read on the forward strand.
CCTGTTCGGATCCGGGTACCTGCGTGAGGTCGCAACGAACGACGTGTACTCGTTCAGCTTGGACTTCAGCATGCTGCTCGACGGGGATATTCCTTCGTTTCTTACACCCCAATCTCGTCTGCCAACCTCCTTGGAATTGGCGGAGTTCATGACGGGCGGGCCGCAGACGCTCGTTGATTTCCTCCATATCGGCAACACGAGCCAGCCGCCGACGCTCTACGGGGGCGAACCGTTGGTGTGCGGCTTGGGCCCTTCCGGATTCTGTATCGAGGCGCTGGTGGCGAACGCCGCTGCGGTCCCCGAACCTTCGACGGCGAGCCTGCTGCTGCTGGGGCTCGCGGCACTCGGCGCGGCAGCGAGGCGTGCGCCGTGTCGGATTGGCGCGGGCGATCTCGTCCATCACGCCCATTGCGACACTCGCGCGAGGAATTAGCCGAAGCAAAGGAGTGGCCGCGATGACCGATGCACCCACGAGCCGGTCGAAGAGCCTTCACCACGTCGCCTATGCGACGCGCGATGTCGAGGCCACCTATGCGTTCTACAGCGGGGCGTTGGGGCTGCCGCTCATTCACTGCGAGAACCACCGCCAAGGGGATGGTTGGTTTCGCCACTTCTTCTTCGACATGGGTGGTGGTGAGTGTCTCGCGTTCTTCGAAGTGAGCGATATCGGCGAGAAGCCCGATTACAGCACGCAGATTTCGCTCGGGCTCGGTCTGCCGATCTGGGTCAACCACCTCGCTTTTCGCCTCGACACGCTCGAAGAGCTCGACGCGATGACGCGGCGGCTCGCAAGCCAGGGTATGCGGAAGCTGCGTGAGATCGACCACGGCTGGTGCAAGTCCCTCTATCTCGTCGACCCGAACGGCATCATGGTGGAGTTCTGCGTCACGACGGATGCGGCGGAGTTCGGGCAGAGCGAGGCGGAGGCGTTGCGGCTGCTGCGCACACCGCCCGACGAGATTCCCGAGGCGAGTCGCAAGGAGACCTCCGTCGCGAAGCCGGTCAGCTGAGGTTCGCAGCGCGGCCTAGCCGCGTTCGTTCGCGGCGGCGCAGTCGAACGGCCGCAGCACCGCGGTTGCGGCAAACCACAGGCCCGCGACGTTTGCGACGCGCAGCCAGGCTCCCGCGAGCGACCCCTGCGCGTGGATCGGCGCGAGCCGCGCGAGCGCTGCGCCCGCTTCGCCCATCGGCTCGAAGTGGTGGCCGAGGTAGGCGTTCAGCGCCAGCGTGAGGCCCATCCACGCCAGCGCGCGCCACGAGTGCCGGTTGTCGTGTAGCGCGGGCCGCCAGACGCAGACCGCGATCACGACGATCGCGGGCGTCATCGGCAGGAACAGTCGCGCTTTGTCGACGCCGCCCACGAGGGCGAGCAGGCCGCACACGAGCACCACGCCCCAGTGTGGTTCGTCGCGCATGAACTTCGCGGTTTCGCGCGGGCTCCATGCGAGCAGTAGTGGCAGGAGTCCGAGACCGCTGAAGATCGCGATGCCGAAACGTGGCCAGAAGGCGGCGTCGAGCAGCTGGTCGCCGAGCACCCGGCCGACTGCGGCAGCGGCCGAGAAGTCGTTCACGGGCGCAATCGCGCCGCGAACCGCGACGAGCGCGATCAGCGGCAGTGCCAACACGCCCGCGATCCAGGCCGCATCTGCGACCCCGCGTTGGGAGCGATGATTCCAGCGGTGAAGCGCAACCGCGGGAAGCAACAGCAGCGCGGTTTCCTTTTGGATTGCGGCCAGCGCGAACAGCGGCAGCGTGAGCCAGTAGCGCCGCGCGACCATGCAGAGCAGCACGGCGATGATCAGCAGCTGCATCTGGAAATCGACGTAGCCGGGTGCGCGAAACGAGAACTTGACGGTCCAGTGAATGCCCGCGTACGCGAGCACGCCGAATACGCGTGCAGCCGGGCCGGCGCCGAGGCGGCGCAGCAGTGCGTAGAGCAGCACCAGCGACAGCCAATTCGAGGCGAACGCGAGTCGCTTGAAATGCTGGATCACATCCGGGAACGGTTCCGAGCCGATCGGCCACAGCGAGACCTGAAACGGCGTCAGGATCCGCCAGCACCACGGTGCGACGTGGCTGAGTCGCTCGGGTGCGGAGTCGCGCAGCGCCATCGCGGCGTAATAGAGCTGGTCGGCGCGCAGCCCGCCCGGGTGCTCGGGCGTGGGCGTGGCGAGCCAGGTCGGGACCAGGATCGCCAGCGGCAGCAAGACAGCGGCGAGCAGGATCTCGGTGGGCGCGAGCGGTTCCCGCTGCATCGGGGGATGCTAGCCCGCGGCCGCCGCGCCGACCCGAATCATCGTGACCGCGCGACCATGGACCCGGGCCGCTTCGGCGGATAAACTGCGCGCCCCGGCGCGGTTCCGGATCGCCCGGCCACATCCCTGGAAGGACACGGCATGCAACCCACCCGGCGACCCACGCACCCCCAATTCTCCTCCGGCCCCTGCGCGAAGCGCCCGGGCTGGTCGCTGGCGGCGCTCGGCGACGCGGTGGTGGGTCGTTCGCACCGCGCGAAGGTCGGCAAGGACCGGCTCGCCGAGGTGATCGATCGCTCGCGCGCAGTGCTCGGCCTGCCCGACGACTACCGGCTCGGCATCGTCCCGGCCTCGGACACGGGTGCGGTCGAGATGGCCCTGTGGTCCCTGCTCGGTGCCCGCGGCGTCGATCTGCTCGCGTGGGAGAGCTTCGGTAGCGGCTGGGTCACGGATGTCACCAAGCAACTGAAGCTCGCCGACGTGCGTGCGCTGACGGCTGACTACGGTGAGCTGCCTGACCTTGCCGAGGTGGAGTTCGAACGCGACGTAGTATTCCCGTGGAACGGCACCACCTCGGGTGTGCGCGTGCCGGACGGCGACTGGATCCCGGACGACCGCGCCGGACTCACGATCTGCGACGCGACTTCCGCGGTGTTCGCCATGGACTTGCCGTGGCCGAAGCTCGATGTCGTGACCTGGTCATGGCAGAAGGTGCTCGGTGGCGAGGCCGCGCACGGCATGCTCGTGTTGTCGCCGCGCGCGGTCGAGCGGCTCGAGTCGTACACGCCGCCGTGGCCGCTGCCGAAGATCTTCCGGATGACCAAGGCCGGCAAGTTGATCGAGGGCATCTTTCGCGGTGCGACCATCAATACGCCGTCGATGCTCTGTGTCGAGGACGCGATCGACGCGCTGGCGTGGGTCGAGGGCCTGGGTGGCCGAGCCGAGGTGCAGGCACGCTCGGAGGCAAACCTCGCGAGCATCGCGCGTTGGGTGGATGCCACGCCGTGGGTCGATTTTCTCGCGACGCACACCGAGAACCGCTCCTGCACCTCGATTTGCCTTCGCATCGTCGACCCGTGGTTCCAGGATCTCGGGGATGACGAACAGGCTGCGACCGCCAAGGCCGTAGCGACCTTGCTCGACGGCGAAGGCGTGGCCTTCGATATCGGTTCCTATCGCGATGCGCCGCCGGGTTTGCGCATCTGGGGTGGTGCCACGGTCGAAAATGACGACATCGAGGCGCTGCTGCCCTGGCTCGACTGGGCCTTCGCGGAGACGAAGGGGCGGGGTTAGACCATGCCTCGCTTGTCGCGGCGCGACGGGACCGATACGGTTCCGCCACGGACGATGACGGTGAACCCTCCCAATCGGATTCCGTCGATCAAGGCGGTGATGACGCCTTTCCCGTGGAAGGTGCGCCTCGACGATCCGCTGTCGCACGCCACCGCGGTGATGCGTGAGCGGAATATCCGACACCTGCCCGTGACCGACGGCGACCATCTCGTCGGCATTGTCACCGAGCGCGACATCGGCCTGGTCGAGAACGCGATCCGCGACAGCCGCGAGAGCGCGTCGCTGAAGGTGCACGACGCCTGCGTGATCGACGCCTATGTGGTCGACCTCTCGGCGCCTCTCGACCGTGTGCTCGCCGAAATGGCCGAGCGTCACATCGGGTCAGCGCTGGTGGTGAAGCACGGCAAGCTCGCCGGAATCTTCACGTCGAGTGATGCCTACCATCACTTCAGCCGTTTCCTGGCTCAGTTCTTCGAGTCGGGTGGCGACGACGCCGCCTGAGTGGTGTCGTCGGCTGCGGTCGCTTCGGCCGTCTCGCCAGGTCTCGCGATCAGAGGGTGGGGAAGTCCGACGGTAGATAGGGCGGGTCGTCGATGCCCTCGTCGCGCAGCTTCAGTGCGAGGTCGAGGCGCGAGGCGGCCTGGATCAGGCCGAGGTGGCTGAACGCCTGGGGTGAGTTGCCGAGCGGCTTCGCGGTGCTGGGGTCGACCTCCTCCGACAGCAGCCCCAGGTGGTTCGCTGCCGACACGTGGTTGTGGAACACCTCGAGCGCCTCGTCGAGGCGGCCGGACAATGCGAGCGCCTCCGAGAGCCAGAATCCACACAGCAGGAAGCCGCCTTCGTCGGCGTCGATGCCGTCGTGCTCGGCGTAGCGTCGGATGAAGCGTCCGTCGGTGAGCTCGTCACAAATTCGCTTGATCGTGCGCTGAATACGCGGATCGCCGGCGGGCAGGAAGCCGTAGATCGGCAGCAGTAGCAGCGTCGCGTCCACGCTCTTGCCGCCGAACTGCCCCACGAAGGTTCCCGATTCTTCGTCATAGCCACGTGACAGGATCGATCCGAGCAGCCGGTCGCGTTGTGCGCTCCAGCTGGCCTCATTGCGGTCGCCGCCGAACAGTTGGGCGATGGCGAGGGCGCGGTCGAGCGCGAGCCAGGTCATCAGCTTCGAGTGGACGTTGTGGGTCGGGTGGTTGCGGGGCTCCCATATGCCGTGGTCGGGCTGGTCTGCGGTCTCGACTGCGTTGTTTACGAGTTTCCGGATCTCCTGCCAGAAAGCCAGGCTCAGCGTGCCGCCGCTCTGGCTCTGCTCGTGCAGGTAGGCGGCATCGAGCAGCGGCCCGATGATGTCGTGCTGGATCTGGTGTCGCGCGGCGTTGCCGATCCGCACCGGAAAAGCACCCCCATGCCCGCTGAGGTGGTCGAGAATCTCCTCCTCCGGTACCGGCTGACCGTCGATCGTGACCATCAGGTCGAGTCGGTCGCGTTGTACCACGGTGTCGCGAACGAACCGGAAGAAGGCCACGGCCTCCTCCGGGTATCCGATCAGGTTCATCGCTCGCATCGACATCGCGCTGTCGCGGACCCACGAGTAGCGGTAGTCCCAGTTCCGTTGTCCGTTCGGGACGACGGGCAGGCTCGTCGTGGGCGCGGCCACGACTGCGCCGGTGGGTGCGTACTGCAGGATCTTCAGCATCAGTGCCGAGCGCTGCACGTCGTGGCGCCATGGGCCGTCGTAGTGCATCCGGTGATTCCACTTGCGCCAATAGGATCGAGTCGCGCGCAGGTGGTCGAATGGCCGGTGCGCGGCGATCTTTTCCGGCCGCTTCGAGTGCCAGCTCGCGATCAGCCACAAGCGCTGTCCGGCGCGCAGCTCGACGTGTGCAACGGCTCCGCCGTCGGGGCGCATTTCGAAGCGGGTTCCGCTGCTCGCCGACAGCGTCAAGCGCTCGCCGTTCTCGCCCAACGCGATCAGGCCTTCCTCGGCGAATTCGACGAGGGTCTCACTCCGCCCGTAATCGAAGCGCGGGTCGAAGATGATCTCGACCTCGAACGAGCCTTCGCGGACTTCGAGCAGGCGGTGCAGCTCGTGCACCGCGGAGCGCGGGTTTCCGTTCCACGGCATGTAGTCCGTGAGCACCAGCACACCTTGCCCTTCGCGGCGGAACAGGGTCTGGAGCACGTTGGTGCCGTCGTCGTAAGCCTGGAGGCTCTCGCTTCCGCCGTTCGCGGGGCAGACCTGGAAGCGTCCACCGCGTCTGTCGTCGAGCATTGCGCCGAAGACGCTCGGCGAGTCGAATTTTGGCAGGCACAGCCAGTCGATCGAGCCGTTGATACCGACGAGTGCGCAGGTGTTCCCCTCGCCGATTACTCCGTAGTTACCGATTCCGAGCGGCTCGCGGTCGACCTGAAAGCTCTGTGCGATTCTACGGGACGCGGTGTAGAGATCCACGCAGGGTTCCTCTCGGCCGTCGCTCAGCTCTGGGTGGCGAGCGAGGCGTGATCTCGCGTTTCTTCGGGCTCGAGATGGCGGCCGTTCGGATCGAAGATACTGAAGCGGGCGAGACCCTTGCGCTGCAGGAACGACTGGACCGAGGTCGCCAGCACGCCGAGTCCGTACTTGACCGAGCGCTGGAAGTTGATCGAGGAGGCTTCTTCGAAATAGGCGGCCGGGCAGCTCACTTCGCCGATTTCGAAGCCGGCGAGCAGGATCTGCGCGAGCATCTGGTTGTCGAACACGAAGTCATCTGAGTTCTCGAGCAGCGGCAGTGATTCGAGAATCTGCTTCGAGAACGCGCGGTAGCCGGTGTGATACTCCGATAGTTTCGCACCGCACAGAATGTTCTGCACAGCGGTGAGGCCGCGATTGGCGATGTATTTGTACATCGGCATGCCACCCGCGAGCGCTCGGCCGCCGAGTACGCGCGAGCCGAGCACGGCGTCGAACGGTCCGTCGGTGATCATGGCGATGATCGCGGGCAGCAGCGCGGGCGTGTATTGGTAGTCCGGGTGGAGCATCACCGTGACGTCCGCACCGAGGCGCAGGGCTTCGGTGTAGCATGTCTTCTGGTTGCCGCCGTAGCCGCGATTCCGATGGTGGACGAGGGTGTGCAGCCCTAGTTGCTTGGAAACTTCCACCGTGTCGTCCGGGCTGGCATCGTCAGTGACGACCACCTCGTCGACGAGATCCATCGGGATCTCCCGATAGGTCCTCTCGATGGTCTTCGCCGCGTTATACGCGGGCATGACTACGACGATCTTCTTACCGTGAAACACTCAGGATCGCTCCCCTTCTCCCGGCGGCGCTGTTAGACTCGAATTGAGTCGCGGCCCGGGTGGCGGAATGGGTAGACGCGGGCGACTTAAAATCGCCTGGCTTGTGGCCGTGCAGGTTCGAGTCCTGCCCCGGGCACCGCTCCTCTACGAGGCTCCTTGCCTCCAGTACGTGTTCGTGTTCACTGCTCGAGGGTCGATGTGCGAATGATTTTTCGCACCTCGTCGATTTCAAGCAGTTCCTCCAGCGCGTCCCGGTCGAGCAGGGTCGTTCGCTGATAGCCCAATTCGGGCAGTTCGAGTTCGAGGCGGAAGATTTCGCGCGGCTCACTGAACACCTGGCGGACGCGAACGTTGGTTCCATCACCGCCCTCGACGATCTCGTCGCGAAGCGACCCGAGCAGGCGTTGCAGGCGCGGACTGCCGCCGAGGATCGGGTCGAGCAGCGGGTCGTATCCGATCCGTCGCAGTGCCGGGTGGTGCGTCAGCCCGGGCGAATCCGGACTCCTCCGACGGGCGATCTTGTACGTACCGTGCGGCTTCATGGCAACATCAAGCATACCCGGAAGTCCGGATCTGCATCAAGCGGGCTGGCGGATTTCCCGCCGGCGAAGGGCGAGACGCGGCTCCCTACTCAGTGCTCGGCGGCTCCGTGCTTCCCTGTTGCGCGTGGATGTATCCGTCGAGCGCCGCAAACTGCCCCGACGCTCCTCCGATGAACTCGATTCCAATTCCCGATTCTCCGTCGGGGGCATTCGGTGCCATGATGCGCATTGTCCAAGCAACCCGGCCGATGGCTTCCAGCGGTCGTGAGTCCGGAATTTGCACTTCGATGAGAAGGCGCCTGCCCGGCTTGAGCGGCTCGGTGGTCTTCACGAACGCGCCGCCATGCGAGACGTTCGCGCAGACTTCATTCGACGCGC
>JAFDEI010000155.1 GCA_019310425.1 Deltaproteobacteria bacterium
CGGCGCTTGTCGATCTTGCCGCTGTCGGTGAAGGGGAGCCCCCCGTCGGCGTAGAAGAAGATGTGGCGCGGGACCTTGTAGGCGGAGAGTTCTTCGCGCAGGCGCTTGCGCAATGTGTCTGTGTCGAGTTCGGCGCCCTGCTTGAGGATCACCGCCGCGGCGACGTTCTGCCCGCGGTCGGGGTCCGGGACGCCGACGACATAGCCTGCTTTCACTTCGCCGATCGAGTCGATCACGACTTCGACTTCACGCGGTGTCACGTTCGCACCCGCGGTCTTGATCAGGTCGCCTGCGCGACCCTGGAAGAACAGCCAGCCGTCCTCGTCGAAATAGCCGGTATCGCCGGTGTGGTAGAAGCCCTCGTCGTCGAAGACGTCTTCGCGCTCGAGCTTGTGGAGTCCTTGCATCAGGCTGTAGCCACGCACGCAGATTTCGCCCGGCGATCCGGTCGGCAGGCGTTCTCCGGATTCCGGATCGACGATCTTGTGCTCGACGCCGGGCACGGACTTGCCGAACGTGCCGCGCAGCCTCTCGGGCAGGTCGACGTTCATCCACTCGATGGTGTGCGGGCCGCAGGTCTCCGTCATACCGAGTCCATTCGAACGCAGCTCCGGATCCTTGGGCCGGACGGCTTCGGGCAGGATCTCGTAGAGGTTGCCGGAGCGGATGCTGGACAGGTCGCGCTGGTGGAAGCTCGGGTGGTCGACCATCGCGCGCGAATAGTGGGGCCAGCCCGCGACGATCGTGGCGCGCTCGCGTTCGAGCAACTCGAGGGTCTCGCCGGCCTCGAAGACTCGTTCGCAGATCATGAACGCGCCGACGTGCATCGCAGACAGGAGCGTGAAGGTGAATCCCCCGACCCAGAAGAACGGCATCGGCGAGAACAGCCGGTCGTCGGCGCCGAGGTCGCGGAAGGCGTTCAAGTTGAAGGCGTGGCGGATCACCGTTCCGTGCGTGTGTACCGCGCCCTTCGGATCGGCGGTGCTGCCGGAGCTGTAGATGATCACCATCGGGTCGGCGGGTGTTACGGAAAATTCGGCCGCGGCGAGGAATGCGGCGTCGATTCCGGGCGCGGCGATCGCGGCTCGTTCGAGGTCGCGGTCGCTCTTCGCCCAGCTGCGGTCGCTGCCGCCCCAGACGAAGACGTTGCGCAGGCAGGGCAGGTCGCTCGTGAGGATGGTGCCGTCCCGGCAGTTCGCGAGGCCCGGTGCGCCGCTCTCGAGGCGTTCGAGGTAATCGTTGTTGAGGAACTTCGGAACCATGAGCAGGCTGTGGACGTCTGCGTGTCGCAACACCCAGCAGAGTTCGCGCGCCTTGTAGAAGGTGTTGAGCGGCACGACGACGGCACCGATGCGAGCCGCGGCGAGCCAGGCCACCAGCCAGTCCGGCCCGTTCGGCATCAGCAGCCCGACGCGGCTGCCCTTCACGACACCCGACGCGAGCAGGCCGCGCGCGAGCTTCTCGGAGCGCGTGGCAGCCTCGCGGTACGAAATCCGCTCGTCGTCGAGCAGGATCAGCGGGCGCTCTCCGAACGCGGCGGTGCGTGTTTCGAGAAAGACCGGCAGCGTCGGCTCGAAGTCGGGAAACGGCATGCCGAGTTCCATACACCAGCCGCCCCGGATTTGAAAACCTCTCATTGCGCGGAGTTCGGATGGGCCCGCTCCCGGGTAGAAAGAACGGGCTCGGAGTCGTGCTCCGAGCCCGTCGAGGGCCGCTCTTGCTTGCGGCCGGTTCGTTTTCGTCAGGCGTCGATCGGGACGACCTTCGGCTTCTGCTCCTCGGCCTTGGGGATCTCGACCGTGAGCACGCCGTTGCGGAAGGTCGCCTTCACCGCGTCGCCTTCCACGTCGGTCGGAAGCGTGAATGCGCGGGTGAACGAGCCGTACACGCGTTCGACGTGGTGGCGGCGTTCGCCCTCGGCGACCTCGCTCGCCTTCTTCTCCCCCTTGACGGTCAGCACGTTGTCGTGGACCTCGACCGACACGTCTTCCTTTTCGGTGCCGGGCAGCTCGAAGCTGATCGCGTAGGTGTCGGCCGTCTCGCGGACGTCGACCGCGGGGCGCCAGGCCGCGGCGGCGTTCGAGCGGTGGGAAATCGTGCGGATGCGGGGCGTGGCGAGCGGTCGCCGCCAGTCGGAGAAGAGATCGAATTCAGCGAACGGATCGATTCGGGTCAATTTCGTCATGTTGTCCTCCTCGTGCGCTACAGCGCCGCCGTGCATCCGCGCTTCGCGGGCCGTGCAGGTGCTGCGCGATTCGGCACAAAGGCTGTTCACGCAAACACGCGGCGCAAGGGCCCCGCGGGGCCATCTGCGGCAACGTCCGGTGCCCGGGAGTCGCCCCCTCCGCCCTGGGCGGAAGCCCTCAGGGTCTGCGCAAGGCCGCGGCGATCAGCTCGGCCTTCTTGATTCGACCGGTTCCAGCACAGTGAATGTGATCGATGAAATAGCCTTCTTTCCCGGTCATCTGTCGGTCGAGATCGACCAACAAGACATCGCGATCCGCGGCGACTTCTCGGATGATCGCATTGTGCTCCAGCATGCCCGCAACTTTCACCTCGTGGCTGATGGCCCAAAGGACCGGGAGCTTCGATGGATCGAGAGAGTAAGGCATGGTGGTCAGCACCGGCCGCATGCCGGTGCTCTGCGCAATCGAGACGATGGTCTCGAGGTTTCTTCGAAAGACCCGGGAATCCGGGTTCAGTGAATCGGGCTGGAATGGGTTCTTCGGATTCGAGTCGTTCACTGTCATGGTCGCGTGGGCCAATGAGTGACGCACGCCGAGGCGTCGCGAGACGAAGACGAAGAGGGCGCTGTGACTGGTGAGGAATCGATCGACCGGCCCCATCGGCCGGTAGATCTTCCGGAAATGCCGATAGTCGCGCTCCATCTCCGGATAGAGTCGAGGCATGAGATCGTTCAGCGCGTGGTGGATCACGAGATAGTCGATTTCGTAGTCCTGCACGTTGATGGCCAGATTGATGAGGCTCTCGAGCGACGTGTATCCGGGCATGCCGAAGTTGAACACCTCGTAGCTGCGCCCGTCGGCGTCGGAATCGTCGTTCAAGAGAACTCGTAGATGACGCGGCCAGTTGAATATGCCGTAGGTCGTCGAGGCTCCGAGGCAAGCAACTCGGACCGTGTTCGACGGCTTCCCCAGCGATCGTTTGCGGCCGAGGAAGCCGTCGCGGTTGTGCTTCGCGTTGGGGTTCCCGGTATAGACGAGGTGGGGGTGGGGAATGTAGGCTGGTTTCTTGGCCGCCGGGTGCACCTGAACCTGGAAACGAGCAGCGAATTCCAGCACTGCCAGCGCGAACAAGAGTGCGACGAATGCCAGAACGAATTTTCCGAAGGTGCCAGTCACCGGTGTGCACCGTTCCTGCGCCGGCGCTTCCCCGATTTTCCATCAGCAATCTTGCGAAGGCGTCCGGCGATCTCGCTGTCCGGATCTCCCATGACCATCAGGACGTACGGCTTGGCACCAATAATGCGAATCACTTCCATCCCCGCTGCGACACAGGCGTCGTAGTGTTCCTGCCCCCAGTCGAACATCGGCTTCAATGGCTTGGCGCGCCAGGCGCGGATGATGACGAGGTCCGGCGACTGGCGGAGGATGTATTGCGGGTCGTGGTCACCGGTCAGTGCGATGTGGGAATCGTTCAACCCGAACGAATCGATGGCGTGCCAGCCGGAGTAATAGGGAACTGCTCCGGCATCGCCGATGGCCAGCGACGGGCGGTGGTCGAGGTCGCCGGAGATCTTCGCCAGTTCCTTGCCCAATCGCAGGTGCCGTGCCTCGAACATCTGGCTGTAGTAGATCAACCCTCCGGCGGCCTGCATCGCTCCATCCTTGCCGAGTTTCGTGTGGTTCACGGCGAAGATCGTCGCCGTGGCAACAACCAGCGCCGCGAGCGCCCCGCGTCGTCCGCGTTCGGTATCTCCCAGGAAATTGCCGACAGCGCGGACGAGTAGGGCAACCCCGCTGCCCGCGACGGCACACATCAACGGAAGCGCGGGAAAGAAATAGCGGGACTGGTGCGGAATCCGGTGGGTCGGAACGATGTAGAAGAGTGTGAGGGTCACGATCGCGATGAGGGCTCCGGGGATTCGCCGTAGGCTCGCCACCCCGCCGATGGCAAACAACAATCCCGTCGTGATTCCTACGCTTACCGCGAAGTCCTGAAACTTCTCCCAGCCTGTCGTTCCGGAATGCGTGAGTGTCGTGACATAGAAGGTGAGTGGTAGCGGAATCCCATAGTAATCGAAGCGCCACGCAAAGTAGATCGCGCCGGGCAGGACGAAGGCGATGAGCGTCGATCGGAACAGGCGGGAGCGAACGCTGGGCGGAGCCTGCCACAGAGCAGCGCACAGGACACAACAAGTAGCCAGCACTCCCTCCGGCCGCGAGAGGCCCACGAGAAGCCCGACGATGGGAAGTGCGCGAATAACGAGCCGATCTCCGTGCTCGTGAAGCCGGAATTCGAGATGAAAGAGGAGTAGCAGCAAGAATGCGTAGAGGATCGTCTCCATCCCGGAAACCGCATGGGCCGGGACCATGAGCGAAGCCGCGAGCATGAGGATCGCGAGGGCCGCGGCGATCCAACGCACTCCGCGGTCGGCGAAATCGGACAACTCCATCGCAACGCGAAATGTGAGCGCGAAGGTGCCCGCCGCGAGGGTCACGCCCACCCACTTGGAGAACAGCACCGGATCGGACCGTAGCCAGTGGGGGATCGCCATGATCCACAGCCAGAGGAAGCCCGTGTAGCCCTCGGCGCGTGGTCCATCCGCGTTGAAGGTGATGCCATTGCCCGCGGCCAGATTCTGCGCGTAGCGAAACCAGATGAAGGCGTCGTCGGGTGTGTACGACCAGGCCAGCCCGACCTGCTTCGCAACGACGAAGATCGCAACCGCCGAGATGCCGAGGGCAATCCCAATGAGGACCCGACTCTCCGCCAGCTTCATTCAACGCACCCGAGCGGCTCGGTCGGAACTGAATTCAGCTTCATCTCGTCGACGATCTCACTCCGGTAGCGCGAAACCAGCGGGCTGCCCAGAGAGGGTAGCGCCGACACCAACCGTGCAATCGCGTCTTCGCCGTGGCGGGTGTTCGTAACCTACAGAGACATCTTCGGAATTCGCGACTCCTCCGCTCGATGAAAGCTGATAACCCGTCAGATGTTCGCTATCCGTTTCTGTCGCCCGCGCGGGGTAGAATGCCCGGATCCGCCCGCACCGTCAGGAGACCGCTGTGGAGTTCGACTGGTCCGCCGAGGAGATCGAGTACCGCGAGGATTTGCGGGCCTTTCTCGTGGAAACGCTGCCCGAAAACTGGGCCGAGATATCGAAGGATGGGCCTGGCAGCGACGCCCAGGCGGCCTATTCGTTGGAGTTCTGCGCCAAGCTCGCCGAGAAGGGCTGGCTGACGCAGAACTGGCCGGCGGAATACGGCGGCCGTGATGCCTCCGCGTGGCGCCACGCGATCCTCGGTGAAGAGATGTGGCAGTGCGGCGAGCCGCGCGGCGCGCAGTACATGAATGTCAACTGGATCGGTCCGACGATCATGGAGTACGGGACCGAGGAGCAGAAGACGTTGCACTTGCCGCCGATCGCACGCGGTGAGGTGCAGTGGAGCCAGGGATTCTCGGAGCCCGAGGCCGGTTCCGACCTGGTGTCGCTCCGCACGCTCGCGATCCGCGACGGTGACGACTATGTGGTGAACGGCAGCAAGATCTGGACTTCCTATGTCAACCATGCGCAGTACTGCTTTCTGCTGGTTCGCACCGATCCCGAGTCGAAGCGCCACAAGGGCATTTCGATTCTGCTCTGCCCGATCGATCTGCCCGGGATCGAGATCCGCGAGATCCCGTCGGTGGTGGGCGATCGCTATTTCCACGAGGTGTTCTTCAGCGATGTTCGCGTTCCGGTTTCGAGCCGGCTCGGCCCCGAGCACGAGGGCTGGAACGTGGTGGCTCACGCGCTGCAATACGAGCGCGTCGGGGCGGCGCGCTACGCGCGCGCGGCGCTGACGCTCGATGAACTCGCACGCCGCGCGGCGGAGCTCGGGATGATCGAAGACGAGGCGGTGCTCGAACGCTTCGGCGAGGCGCGCGCGGCCTGCGAGGCTGCACGGATGCTCGCGTACCGCGTGATCGATCTGCGCAACCAGGGCAGCCCGCCGACGGCCGATACCAATGTCGCGCGCGTGGCGAACACGCTGGCCGAGCAGGCGGTCGCGGAGCTCGCGCTCGAGACCTTTGGACCGGACGCGCTCGAATACGGTTCGTTCGCAGATTCGCATTTTCGGCTCGCGATGACGGCGGGTGTTGCGGTCGGGGCGACCGAGATCAATCTGAATCTGGTCGCGAACCGATTCCTCGGGCTTCCACGGGAGTAGCGCTGTGGATTTCGAGCTGAACGACGACCAGCGAGCCATCACCGAGGCCATCGAGACGCTGCTCGCACAACATGCCGGCGCGAAACGCGCGGTCGAGCTGGGGCCCAAGGGCGACTACGACGACGCACTCGCGGCCGCGCTGTCCGACGCGGGCTTCCTCGAGGTCGCGCTCGGGGAAGAGACGGGAGCGCTCGAGGCCGTGCTCGTCGTCGAGGCGATCGCGCGCGCCGCCGGCGTCGTGAGTGCGGGCGCCGAGGTGCTCGTCGCGCCGCTCGTCGCCCATCGCGCGTTGCCCGGGCCGGTCGCGCTGGTGGTCGCGGGTGAGAGCGCCCCGATCCGCTTCGGTGCGCACGCGCGCACACTGCTGGTCTCCGACGGCGACGAGGCGCGGATCATCGATGTTGCCGCAGGCGCAGCGTCGCCGGTGAAGTCGAACTTCGGTTACCCGATGGGTCGGGTCGAGCTTCCGGCCGGCGCGGGAGAATCGCTCGGCCCGGGCTCGGGGCCGAGCCTGCGCAGCTGGTGGCGGCTCGCACTCGCGGCCGAAGCGGTCGGTGCAATGGGAGCCGCGCTCGACGTGACGATCGACTATGTCGAACGTCGGCGGCAGTTCGGCCGTGCGATCGGCTCATTCCAAGCCGTGCAACATCGCCTGGCCCAGTGTGCGGTGGCGAAGGAGGGCAGCCGCTGGCTCACCTACGAGGCCGCGCACCATGGCGCGCCCGCAGAACGCGCGGCGACCGCGGCCGCGCACGCGACCGCCTCGGCCCGGCTCGTGTTCAACGAGACGCATCAATTCACGGGCGCGATGGGCTTCACGCGCGAGCACGACCTGCATGTCTGGAGCATGCGGTTGTGGGCGCTGCGGCTCGAGCTCGGCGGTGCGGCGGGTCAAAAGCGCGCACTCGCCCGCGCGCGTTGGCTCGGCGGGTCGTGAGTATCGACCTCGGCTTCGACGACGGCCAGCAGGCGGTCTTCGATAGCCTCTCCCAGTTCTGCGCCGATCGCTGTAGCGAGGAGGTCGTGAAATCGCTCGCGGGTGGGTTCCCGGATTCGCTTTGGCGGGAACTCGCCGAGCTCGGCGTGCTTGCGCTCGCGACAGCCGAGGGGGACGGAGGTGCGCTGGAGGCGGTGGCGGCTTGCGAGGCGCTCGGGCGCGCGGTCTTTCCGGGGCCGATCGCGTCAACCTTCCTCGCCACCCAGGTGTTGCCGGCGGCGGATCGCGCGCTGGTCGCGGAAGGCGGGACGGTCGTCGCGGTCGGGTCGCCGCCGCTCTGGCCGTGGGCGCCGGTGGCTGGGATATTCATCGAAGTCGCGGACGGTCGCGCGTGGCGCTGCACTCCGCGCGGCGAGGTCGTGGCGGTCGAGACGCTCGGTGGAGAGCCTTGGGGGCGTGTCCGGGTCGAGCGCGAGGCCGACCTCGGCCCGGTCGACCCCGCACTTTCGCTCTACGAACTCACGTTGGCGGCCTACCTCGCGGCGGCGGGCACGCAACTCGTCGAGATCACCGCGGATCATGTCCGCACCCGCAAGCAGTTCGGCAAGGCGCTGGGCGAATTCCAGGCGGTCGCACACCCGCTCGCCGATTGCTCGATGGCGCTCGCGGCGGCGACCGGGCTCGCCCGCGCAGCGGGTTTCCACTTCGACGCGCAGGCCGAATGCACGCGTGTTGCTGCGGCTGCGGCGCGCCTGTCTGCGTGCCGCGCTGCGGTCGAGGCCGCGCAGGTCTGCCACCAGCTCTTCGGCGCACTGGGCATCACCCTCGAGGGCCCGGTATTCCACATCTCGCGGCGCATTCGCCAACTCGCGTCGCAGCCGCCGGACGACGCTTCGGCGCGGGCCGAAGTGATCGGCGGGTTCGGCTTGTGAAGGAGGGGAAGTGTGAGTGAGGGTGATGTGATCGATCTGACGGGCCCGCTCCATGGCGTGTTGTACCAGAAGCAGGACGGCATCGCGGTCATTACGTTGAACCGACCCGAGCGCGGCAATTCCCTTGCTCCGTCGATGATGGCGGTGGTGAAGGCGATCTGGGAGGACGTGCGCGACGATCGCGACGTTCGGGTGGCGATCGTGACCGCCACCGGCGAGAAGCACTTCTGCACCGGGATGGACGTCGCCGAGGCCGAAGGCGACGACGCAGACGCAGTGTTCATCGACCGGCCGCTCGCCGAGTCGGTCCACTGGTCGCCGCACCAGAATCAGGTGTGGAAGCCCGTGATCTGCGCGGTCAACGGCTTGTGTGTCGGTGGCGGGCTGCACTTCGTCGTCGATTCCGACATCGTGATCGCGTCCGAAAACGCCAAGTTCATGGACACCCACGTAAACGTCGGCATGGTGGGAGCGATCGAGAACATCGGCCTCGCGAAGCGCCTTCCGCTCGGTGCAGCGCTGCGGATGACGCTGATGGGCCGCCATTACCGCATGCCCGCGCAGCGCGCCTACGCGCTCGGGCTGGTCGACGAGCTCGTGCCGACCGCCGCGGAGGTACTGCCGGCCGCGGTCGAGATGGCTCGCTTGATCGCGCAGAACTCGCCGCAGGCGGTGTCGCTCTCGAAGCAGGCTGTCTGGTCGTCGCTCGAGGGCGGCTACCGCGATTCGCTCGAGCACGGCTGGGCGCTGCTGCGAAGCCATTGGAAACACCCGGATTTCCTCGAGGGGCCGCGCGCGTTTGGCGAGAAGCGCGAGCCGGCATGGAACCCGGACCCGGCGGCTCGCGTGAAGGGCGGATCGTGAACATCGGCTTCTCGCGCGAGGAGGAGGCCTTCCGCGCCGAGGTCGTCGAATTTCTGTCGGGCTACAGCGATCTCGACGCGTTCTTCCTCCAGGGGCATAAATGGGAGCGCGTGAAGGCATTGTTTGCGGCGATGGGTGAACGGGGTTGGCTCTCACTCGGTTGGCCGAAAGCGGCCGGTGGCTCCGGTCTGCCGATTACCTACGAGTACATTCTCTGGGACGAGGTCGCCTATGCGCGTGCGGCGCGCAATCCGCTCGCGTCCGGAATCGTCGCAAAGACCATCGCGCGCTACGGATCCCCCGAGCAGATCGAGCGCTGGCTGCCGCCGATCCGCGTGGGCGAGTTGCACTTTTCACTGGGTTACTCCGAGCCGGAGGCAGGCTCGGACCTCGCCAGCGTGCGCTGCCGCGCCGAACGGGATGGTGACCGCTACATCGTCAATGGCCAGAAGTGCTGGCAGTCGTACGCGCAGGACGCGGACCAGCTGTGGCTGCTGTGTCGAACCGGGACGCAGGAGAGCCGTGGCCGCGGCCTGACGCTGCTGATCGTCGATCTCGCGGCCGAGGGCGTTCGCGTGAACCCGCTCCCCACCCTCGATGGGGATCAATTGAATGAAGTGTTCCTCGATGCCGTCGAGGTGCCGGTCGCGAACCGGATCGGAGCCGAGAACGGCGCCTGGGCGATCATGGGCGAGGCGCTCGCAGACGAGCGCCACATCCAATTTCCGCCGAAGCGGGTTCGT
>JAFDEI010000323.1 GCA_019310425.1 Deltaproteobacteria bacterium
GCGCGTTCTGAAAAGTCCGAGTCGGAGCCACGGCCGCAGACAAGGGCAAGGGCAAGTTGTGGCTCAAGAACACCAAGGGCGTGGTGATCGAGCTCTGGTCCGAGATGGAGGGCCTCGCACTCACGCTCGGCGTTGACGGCGTCGTGGTGCAATGGGAGGCCGACTACCAGAGCGGCCTACAGAACGTGCAAGATGGGACGCAGAAGGCCTGGAACGACACCAAGACGGGAACCCGCAAGGCGATCGATGCCATGAAGAAGCCTTTCGAGTAGCGATACGGCTTCACCTCACTCGACGTAGCCGAGCGCTCGCAATCCATCGACGGCATCCGAGTCCAGGGGCTCGGCGTCGCGGGTTTCAGGCTCGACGAGCCGCGCCGCGAGCGCATCAATGGCACCCGACAGCGCGTCGGGTGATCCCCCTGCATCTGCCATCGGAGCGGCCTCAGCAGCGTCCCGGTCGGCGCGGTAGACGCGACGGGTCCGGTCGCGGTCGACGATGGCCTTCCAGGGCCAGCGTGTGAGAGCAAAGCGGTGTCGCCGGGGACGGATGTGTTCCTCGATCTTCGGATCCTCGTGCAGTTCCGCCACCAGATCACGCGGCGCCAGCGGCCGATCCGTGAGCAACGCGCGCCCCCGCATGCCCGCCGGTTTCGCCACGCCGGCCAGAGCGAGAAGCGTGGTCGGCACATCGACGAGATCCACCGCTTCGCGAAGCCGCTGCCCGCCGCCCGAACTGCGCGCATCGTGGAATACCACGGGCACCGCGAGTGACTCATGATGCAGTGTCAGCGCGTGAAACCACCCGCCGTGCTCCCCGAATTCCTCGCCGTGATCCGAGACCACGGCGATCACGGTATTCGCGAGCATCTCTCGCCGACGCAGTTCGGCGAGCAGCTCGCCGATCCCTGCGTCCACAGCGCGGATCTCGGCATCGTAGAGGTCGATCAGCCACTGGCGTTGCGCATCGTCGACGGCCACCTCACCGCGGGCGATCTGCACCAGGAGGTCGTTGGTCGCGAAAGCTCCGGCTTCCGGCTGCTCCGTACCGACCATCTCCTTCAGATGCTGCGGACTCGGCGTGTAGGGCGAGTGGGGCTCCATGTAATGGACGTAGAGGAAGACGGGGCTCGCGTCTGATGCATCCAGACGCTCGAGCACCTCCTTGTTGACCTCGGCGGCGTTGGGCGCGCGCAGCGAGACGAAGGCTCCTGGTTGGTGCTCATAGCGCCACATGACCTCCGCTTCGTCGTCCACCTCGACGGAGAAGGAGTTCCATGACTCGAAGCCGCGGTCGAATCCCCAGCGTTCGTTCACGTGCACGAAGTTTGCAGTGACGCCGATCGTTCGATAGCCGGCATCGCGCAGACTCTCGGCCAGTGTCGGGAGTTCCGGATCGAGGTGGCGGGCAAAGGAGACCGCGTTGTGCTCGGATGGATCGCGCGAGGTAAAGAGGGAAGCCACCGACGGCTTCGTCCATGAGCTGGTTGCGCTGGCATTCTCGAAAACGACGCCACTGGCGCCCAGCCGGTCGATCTGCGGCGAAGTATCGCGCCCGTAGCCGTAGAGGCCGAGGTGGTCGGCGCGTAGATTATCGACCAGGATCAGGAGGAGGTTGGGCCTGGGATCGACCGGCGGCTGGTCGCACGCCAGCGCGGGAGCCAGCGCAAGAAGCAGCAGCGCGGCCGACCGGACCACTGCCGACCGCGACGCGCTCGTCCGTTCCGCTTCGGCTGCCACCCGCCCAGCGTAGCAGCCCCCCTGCCCGTGGAGGTCTCCGGCCTCAGTCGTGCACGTAGATACGGACGCCTCGCTTCGGTTCGTAGCAGCGTCTTCCGTCCTGCGAGATGACTCGCAAGGTGATCTTGTGGAGTCCGTCGCTGAGTCCCTGTAGATCGAGGTTTGCGCTCCATCCGGAGTAGGTATAGGCGTCATTCTCGAAGTAGGCCGCGACGTCCTCGCGGTATCGTTCGTAATCCGTCGGCGCCAACAGCACGCCGTCGACCAACACGAAGACATTCCCCGCCAGCGCTTCGCCCTGCTCATCGATCGCCCAGCCGGAGATGACGAGAGGCTCGGATCGATCGAGCAGGATCGGCTGCTGCCAATTGTCGATGTGATCACCCTGCAAAACACCGATCGCGTGCTGGCCCTCCCGAGTGATCTCATCCGCAGCGGTGCACGCCACCTTCCAATTCGGCTGCGCACGGACGGGATAGGGAATCTCGAAAAAATCGACCGACACCTCGGCGGCGAAGAAGGCTGGGGCGTCGGTAACGATCGAAATCGCGTCGAGGTTCTGGCCGAGTTCGCCGTTCCAGACATCGAGCAGGTCGCGAGGCCCCAGCACGTAGCGAGAGACGAACAGACCATTCTTCGCCGTCGACGGCACCATGCGGTACTTGATGGCCATGTCGCTGCTCGAGAGGCGGATGAAGACGGGAGGCGGTTTATAGATGACGCGAACCAGCCGGCCGAGCCAGCTGTAGTCGACGTACACGCGCGCAAAGACATAGCCACTCGTGCTTCGGGGCACGTCCACCTCTTCCCCGAGTGACGTTTCGACGCTCTCAATCGGCCTTTCTGCCGGCGGCACACTTCCGGGAATCTTCTCCATCAACACGAATGCCTCGTCGCGCGCAAGCGCTCGGTAGCCGGATAGCAGCGTGCGAAAGGTCCTGGGTTCGTCGAATGTGGGACACCGACCATCGACCGATCGGTGCCCGTAGAGCACGTAGTCCGGGGCAGAGACGCCGATGAAGTGCTCGGCGTTGCCCGAGTCGATGCGATCGGAGAAGGCGGAGTACGACTGAAACATGGGCCGCGGTCGCCAGCGGAGACCGAAGCGTTCGGCGATGGCAACGTCCCATGGGAAAATGTCGAGTGTCCCGGAACCGATCCGATCGAGTGTGTCCGCACTGAGATTCGAATCGGGCACCTTTGCCAGCGCGTCCCGCATCAGCGAACGCCGCTCTGCTGCATCCGCCGCCAGAAAGGCCGGTCGCTCGTGCATCACGAATGTCACGA
>JAFDEI010000013.1 GCA_019310425.1 Deltaproteobacteria bacterium
AGCACCGGGAGCACGCTGTAGAGGGTCAGCGCGAGCAACGCAGGGACGACACCGATGCGGCCGAGCAGTGGCACCATCAGGGCGAGCAGCGCGAGGCCGGGAATCGTCTGGATCACGCCGGCCGTCGCGAGCACGGGCGCGGCGAGCGGGCGCACGCGCAGGACCAGTACCGCGAGTGGCAGGCTGATTGCGACGCCGGCCGCGAGCGCTCCAATGGTGAGCAGCAGGTGGGCCGAGAGGTAGTCGGGCAGGTGGGCGAGCTGGGCTTCGATCGCGGACCAGTTCACGAGCCGGGCTCCGGCGGCGCGTGGGCGATCGCTTGCAGGCGATCGGCCTGTCGCCGCGGTGTGGCGAGCAGCTGCTCGACCCTCGGGTCGGCGGGCGCCGCGAAGAGTTCCGCGGGTGTTCCCACCTGGAGCAGTCGGCCGCGGTCGAGCACCGCGACCCGGTCTGCGAGCAGCAGCGCCTCGGTGACGTCGTGGGTGTGAGCCCGAGCTGTGCGCGCATCCGGATCAGCTCGCCCTGCAACCCGTCGCGGGTGATCGGATCAAGGGCACCGAAGGGTTCGTCCATGAGCAGCAGCTTCGATTCGGCGGCGAGGGCACGCGCGACTCCCACACGCTGCTGTTGCCCACCCGAAAGCTCGTGCGGCCGGCGCTCGCGGTACTCGGCGTGCGGTAGCCCAACCAACTCGAGCAACGCATCGACGCGCTGCTCGATTCGGCCTCGCTCCCAGCCGAGCAGCCGCGGTACCGCGGCGATGTTTTCGCCGACGCTGTGGTGTGGGAACAAGCCGACGCCCTGAAACACGTATCCGATGCGCCGACGCAGCTCGTCGGGATCGAGTTCGGCGATGTCGCGTCCGTCGACCCGGATTTCCCCCCCACTCGGCTCTTCCAGGCGGTTGATCATCTTGAGCGTCGTGGTCTTGCCGCAGCCGGAGGCGCCGACCAGCACCAGGGTCTCGCCCCGTTCGACGTGGAGCGAGATTCCGTCCACCGCCGTTACGCCGCCCGGGTAGACCTTGCTCACCGCACGCAACGAGATCATGGCGGGATCGTAGCCTGAAGCGAAGATTTCTCGATTCGAGGACGAATCAGCACGGAAGCGCGATCTCGGAGCTGCTAGCTTCCGCGCCCCACTCCCGGTTGTGGGAGTGGGGTTGGCACTCGCGACATGCAATCGCAGGTCGGAAGCGATATCGGTGCGTTGTGCGGCAAGTGCGGCGACGTCTGGCACGTCGTCATCGCACACGCCAACGGCCGGATTGCACAGGTCGAATGCAAGCAATGCGGTGCGCGGCACCGCTTTCGGCCACCTCCGGGCGAGCGCGGCGCGCAGTCCGCTGCGGCGACGCGACCGCAGCGGAGAACCGCGTCGCGTTCCGGATCTGCGAGTGCCAAGCTGATCGTCGAGGCCGACCTCTCTCGGCCGCCGCGGGCGTTCGATCCCCACGAGACCTACCAGACCGGTGACCGCCTGCTGCACGCGTCTTTCGGCGAGGGTGTCGTCCAGGCGGTGACCGGCCGGACGAAGATCCGGGTGCACTTCGGTTCGGGGGCGAAGCTGCTGGTGCACGCCCGCGAGTAGGCGGCACTCGCAGCAGGCCGCATTCGTCAATATCCGCACCTGCGAACGACACAACCAGGTTCCGGAAACCACCTACTCTCGATGGAGTTTCGGAATTCTCGAACACTGGGCACCGGACGAGCCTGTTTCGTGTTGTTGACGGGGCTGCTCATCGCCGCCGATGCGCTCGCGATTCCGATGTTCTGGACCCTCTCGGGAACCTCGGACAGCGGAGGGATCCTCTTCGACGACGGCGGCGACCTGAACGGGACGTTCATCTACGACGCGGACACCAACGCCTACAGCGACCTCTCGCTCAAGACGACTGCCGGCTCGCGCGACTCACCATTCCTCGGCGGCCCGTACGACACCGCCGACCCATCCATGTCGACGGCGGACGCGTTGGTCGCGATCGCAATCGGCAGGCTTCTCGAACTCGATTTTGCCGAATCACTCACCGACCAGGGCGGCAGCATCGAGGTCGCATCGGGTTCCGAGACACTGACCTCGGGCCCCGACTCCGGCGCGATCCGCTTTCTGGATGCTGGTGAGGCCTTTGGTATGCCGGTGCCTGAACCCTCGACCGCTTGTCTCGTGGCACTCGGCCTGTCGGGCTTGGCCGCGATTCGCCGTTCCGGACGCTGAGCGGCCCCCTGCGTGCTGCCCGCTCATTCCGTGGCTTCGTCAGCCTGAACCGCCACGCGCAACGCCCGGAGTCTCTCGACCACTTCCGTCTGGGTGCGTAGCCGATCCTTCTTGGCCTCCAGCTCACCACGGATCGCAACGTAGAGCTGCTGCTGCGTGTCGAGTTTTTCGCGGAGCCGCTTTTCGTTCGCGTGCGCGCCCGCGAGATCCTTGCGCAGCTGATTCTGCGCGGCGCCGGCCGTTTCGACGCGTTGCTGAAGCGCTTCGATCGCGGCGGCGTCGAGCCGCGTCTGGTCCTCCGCGGCAGCGTCGATCGCGGCCCTGGCCTCGGCGAGATCCTGCGTGAGCGTAGTCGCCCTCGCCTGCGCCGCGTCGCGCTCCTCACGCGCCGCGTTGCGCTCTCGGCGCGCGCTTTCGATGCTGGCCTCGAGGCTCTCGGCATGGGAGGGAGTCGCCGAACGCGCACCGTCGCCGGCTCGGCCCGCGCGCTTTCGGGCTTTCTCGAGCTTCCGCCGCGACTGGGCGAGTTCCTCGCCGCTTCGCTCCTGCTTCGCGACCGCCTTGTCGAGCTGCTTGCGGCTCACCTGCAATTCGTCCGCAATCCGCTGGGCCTCCGCCTCGCTGGTGGCGAGTTCACGCGATAGCGACTGCGTTCGGACGAACAGCAACGCCGCGGTCGCGACGGCGGCGGCGAGGAGGAGCCAGGGGAGCAGCAGAACGAACGACATCGTGACTCCAGCATACCACCCCGGCTAGCGGCGACCCGCACTGTGCGGGAGCGCTCAGATCCCGAGCAGGTTCAGTCCTTCGAGAATCACGAGACGGAGCGCAACCAGCGTGAGGACGGTCTTGAACAGGCGCTTGAACCAGAGCTCGTTCACCGATTCGAGAACCTGGCTGCCCGCCCAGGTGCCTGCCACCACCATCGCGCTCAAGAGCAGCAGTACCAGCGCGTACTCCGAAAAGGCGAAACCCGCGATTGCGAAGACCGCGATCTTCACCAGGTGGCCGAGCGCCTGGGCGGCAGCCTTGGTGCCGATGATCCCCTGGCGTTTCAAGCCGAGGTTCAGGAAGAACGGCGCGATGAGCGGCCCGGTCGCGCCGACGGTCATGTTGATCATTCCGACGACGCCGCCGAGGATCACGAAGCGGCGGCGAGGGTCGCTGCGCTCGGGGTGGCTTCCCATCAGGAGCAGCGACGGCATCCACGTGGCGATGAGCACGAATCCACCGATCAGCAGGCGAGCGACCGGGGGCGACAACGTTTCCGCAATTCGCAGACCGACGAAGCTCATCGGGACGAGCAACAGGCAATAGGCGCCGATGATCGGCCATCGCACGTGCTTGCGTTGCACCCAGGTTCGCGAGGAATTGGACGCCAGCTGTACTACACCGTGGAGTGGGATCGCGACCAATGGCTCGAGGAAGAGCAGCATCACCGACAGCAGGACGATGCCGCCCGCCATTCCGACGATGGCCGACAGCATCGAGGTCGCGAACGCGGCGACCGCGAGTATTGCAATCTGGATAGGCTCCACCCGGGCTAACTGGCCTGCACTCTGCGGCGTGCCAGCCATTCGAGCAGCGTACGAACCGCCTCGACGTTCGGGAGTCGCCGCGTTGCGGCGGTCGGGGTGTCGGCACTGCCGACCCGAAAGGTCATCGCGAGGCCTGCGAGAAAGCGGAACGCGTCTTCGTCGGTGTGGTCGTCGCCGACGTAGATCACGCGTACGTGCTCGGACCACGCCGGGCCGTAGAGGCTTCGAAGGATGTGGAGCACCGCTCGCCCCTTGTCCCAGCCGATCGGCGGCCGCGCTTCGACGGCGTGATGTGCATCGCGCGCCTGGTAGCCGGCTTCGTTGATGATGCGGTGTGCGTCGCGGATCAGCTCCTCGCGGTTCTGGGTTGGTACGGCGCGATAGTGGTAGGTGAGGGTGGGGCCCTTGGCTTCCGTCCAGGCTCCGTCGACTTCGAGGCGCGACAATGAACGTGCGAGTTCCTCCGCGCGATTACGGTAGTGCACGAGATCCTCGTGGATGAAGTGCGGAAAATCGCTGCCGTCGATTTCGAGTCCGTGATTACCTGCAAATATCAAACCTGGGTGATCGACCATCGACGTGACGTCTGAGAGCGCACGGCCGCTTACCACCGCGATGCGGGTGTCGTCTCGCTTCGCGCATGCCTCGAGTGCAGCGCGCATGGCGGGCGATAGCGTCGCGAGCGATGGGTGGTCCCGCAGCGACGACAGCGTGCCGTCGTAGTCGAGGAAGAGCGCGAGCCGGTAGCCACTCATGAAGTCGCCCAGCCAGGCCTCGAGGTCGCTGTCACCAAGCGGGTGCAGCTCCGCACGCTCGTGGTCGGCGGCCTCGAGGAAGGTTCGCACCCAGCTTTCGATGTCGTCGCGTTTCTCACGGCGGCGCAGTGCGACCATCCGTGAGCGTCGTTCGGCTTCCTCCATTTCGAGCGCACGATGGATCGCTTCGGCGGTGCCGTCGATGTCGTATGGGTTGACCAGGAGTGCCTCACGCATCGTTTGCGCCGCCCCTGCGAGCTTCGACAACACCAGCACGCCAGGGTCGGCAACCTGGCACGCGACGAACTCCTTCGCTACGAGGTTCATGCCGTCGCGCAGCGGTGTGACGAGCGCAACATCGGAGTCGCGATAGATCGCGCACAGGCGCTTCTGGTCGACAGCGCGGTAGAGGTAGCGGATCGGCGACCAGCCCGAATTGGCAAAGCGCCCGTTGATTCGGCCGACGTGTCCTTCGATCTCGCGTTTCAGCTCCTGGTACTCCGCGACGTCGGCTCGACTCGGCACCGCGATCTGGAGCAGTGCGACCTTTCCGCGGTGCTCCGGGTGCATCTCGAGCAGTTGCTCGAATGCCAGCATACGCTCGGGAATGCCCTTGGTGTAGTCGAGACGGTCGATGCCGAGCACCACACGCTCGTCCGAATTCTTCGGCGAGTCACCGTCGTCCAGTGCGAGCGACTCGAACAGCTCGAAATCGATCCCGAGCGGAAACGCACCGATGCGCGTGGTGTGGTCGCCGTACTCGACGAGGCCGTCGGTGCGGTTGACACGTGCGCCGAGACTGCGTTCCACGCAGTCGAAGAAGTTCGTCGCGTAGCTGCGCACGTGGAAGCCGATCAGGTCGGCCGCCAGCATTCCGCGGAGGAGTTCTCGATCCCACGGCAGTAGCCGGAAGACGTCATAGGGTGGGAACGGAATGTGGAGAAAGAAGCCGATCACGGTGCCGGGCAAGTCGCGGCGGATTCGAGCCGGCGCCAGCATCAGCTGATAGTCGTGAACCCAGATAAAGCTCGCATCGGCCGCTTTGGCGGCCGCCGTTTCGCCGAAGCGCTCGTTGACGACGCAGTAGGACGCCCAATCGTGGCTGTCGAAGCGCGTTCGATCGACCATCGAGTGCATCAGCGGCCACAGCGTGGCGTTGGAGAGTCCCCTGTAGTGACCTTCGATCTCTTCTTCGCTGAGCCTGACGGGGGCGATGTCGTAGCTCTCTCCCCTGGTGGAGAGCGACCCGGCTTCCGGAAGGTCGGTTCCGGGCCAGCCGATCCAGGTTCCGCCGCGCTTGCGCAGCACCGGCTCGAGCGCAGTGATGAGGCCACCCGCCGATGGCGCGCGTTCGATGCCATGGTCCGTCTGCGTGAAGGTAAATGGCAGGCGATTGCTGACGACGATGATGGGCCGGTTCGGGTCGGCAATCCCGCTCTCGTCTCTGGCCACACGTCGAGATTACACCAACCCGCGGCGACCGGCCGCTGCACTCCGATGGCAGGTCAGGATCCGCTCGGTGAGACCGCCGCGACGATCCGCGTGTCGCTTTCGAAGCGCCCGTCGACACCGTCCTCGATGCGCCTGGAAACGCTGGCCGCTTCGAGCATTCGCCGTCGGATGAAGGACTCGGCGATGTCGCGTCTCGAGTCGTCGACTGCCGCCTGATTGAGCAATTCTGCACCCGCGATCACGTCGATCACGGTTTCGGCCATCAGCTTGGCGCGTGAGAGCGCGTAGTTGAGGTCCGAGAACAGCACCTTCAGGGTCTCGTCCAGGCCGTCGATCACGTTTCGGATCCGATCGGCCAGCGGCGCGAGATCCGGGTCACGCGCAATCAAGTCCAGTTCGGCTTCCACCTCGCGCAGCACTACCGCGAGTACGCCCTTGCCCATTTCGCGCAGCGCGAACGAGGCCTGAATCTCGCTGGTACCTTCGTAGATCGTTGTGATTACGCTGTCGGCCAGGTATTTGCCGACGTCGGCGGCTTCGGTGAATCCGACACCGCCGAAAACCTGGACCGCGTCGCGAGTGATGTCCGAGCAGACCTCGGTTGCGAAGTACTTGCACAGTGGAGTCAGCAGGCGGACGCGGGCGGTGTCTCGTTCGAGTTCGGCTTGGATCTCGCTGCGCTCGGCTTCGGAGATACCTTCTCGCTGCACGGCTGCTTCGCGTGCGGCGTTGAAGTCGACCATGCGATAGGTGCGGTAGAGGAGCGCACGGACCGCCTCATTGTTCACGATCATCTTCGCGAGCATGCCCATCACGAGCGGCTGCTCGGCGACCGTCTTGCCGAACTGCTTGCGTTGGCTCGCGTATTCGGTGGCGTCGTGGATGGCTGCGTCGGACAGGCCGAGCGCTTGCGAGGCGACACCGAGTCGCGCGACGTTCATCAGGTCGAGCATCGCACGGAAGCCCTGGCCCTTCTTGCCGAGCCGGGCTCCGATGGAACCCTCGAATATCATTTCGCAAGTCGGCGAGCCGTGGATGCCGATTTTCTTCTCGAGCCGTGTAACCCGCACTCCGTTCTTGCTGCCATCCTCGCGGTGTCGCGGAACCAGGATCAGCGACAGGCCGTTGGTCGTCCCCTTCGACTGATCGAAGGTTTCGTCGTCGCGCGCGAGGACGAGGTGGACTTCGGCGCCGCCGTTCGAAATGAAGATCTTTTGACCATCGACCTGGATCTGCCCGTCCTCGCAGTCGACGGCGCGCGTGGTAATACCGCCCAGGTCACTGCCGGCCTGCGGCTCCGTGAGGTCCATCGATCCCTGCACTTCACCCGATGCAAAGCGCGGCAAGAAGGCCTGCTTGATCTCTTCGCTGCCGTATTTCGCGATGTCGTTCGCGACGCCGGTCTGGAGGCCGATGATCATCATCAAGCTCGGGTCGGCCCGCGCGACCATCTCGAGCACCCAGCCGTTCATGGTCGCGGGGACGCCGTAGCCTCCGTATTCCTCGGGGACCGGAAGGCTCACGAGGCCAGCTTCCTGCAGCTGTGCGTAAGCCTCGCGCATGTGCGCGGGCGGGACAGCTCCGCCGTCCGGTGTGAGTTCCGCCTCGGCGGACCAGTTTTCGCGGGCGGGCTTCTCGAAGTCGGCGGCGAGCGCGGCCACGGTCTCCAGAATCGTGCGGTAGGCGCCGACCTCGGCCTCGACGTCGACCGACTCGCCGCTTCGCAACGTGAGCAGCGGTTCCCAGTCGATCAACCGGTCGAGATAGAGCCGCATACCGACGCCGAAGTAGTCCTTCACAGCAGAATCTCCTGCGAAATTAGACATGGATGTTAGCTTATGCGCCCAATGTCGATGTTCGAGAAAGTCCTGCCGGTCGTAGATTTCCCTGACTCTGAGTCGCGAGTTCGCGATTTCTGGAAGGAGCACCGGATCTTCGAAGAATCCCTCGAGCGGCGCCGCGGTGGACCGCGGTTCGTGTTCTACGAGGGCCCCCCCACCGCGAACGGCCTGCCGCACAACGGCCACGCGCTGACGCGCGTGATGAAGGACGTATTCCCGCGTTACAAGTCGATGCAGGGCTTCGACGTTCCGCGCAAGGCCGGCTGGGATACGCACGGCTTGCCCGTGGAAATCGAGGTCGAGAAGGAACTGCGGATATCCGGCAAGGACGCGATCGTGGAATACGGTGTCGAGCCCTTCGTGCGCCGCTGCCTCGACAGCGTCTTCCGCTACACCGAGGAATGGAATCAGTTCACCGAGAAACTCGGTTTCTGGGTCGATCTCGACGACGCCTATGTGACGTTTCACCAAAGCTACGTCGAGAGTGTCTGGTGGGCGTTGTCGCAGCTGCACGAAAAGGATCTGCTCTACCGCGGCTACAAGGTGGTCTGGTGGTGGGCGCAAGGCGGCACCGTGCTCTCTGCGGCCGAGGTCGGTGAGGGTTACAAGAGCGTCGACGACCCGTCGATCTACGTGCGTTTCCCACTGCGCGACGAGCCCGACACGGCGTTACTGATCTGGACCACCACCCCGTGGACGCTGCCGTCGAATAGCCTGGCCGCAGTCAAGCCCGACGTCGACTATGTGGTCGTGCGTGACGGCGATCAGAAGTTGATCGTTGCCGCGGCGTTACGCGAAACACTTGCGGAGAAGGTGGGGCGCGAACTTCCCGTCGAAGAGACGATTCGCGGTGCCGACCTCGTAGGTCGCGAGTACACGCCGCCCTTCGACTGGTTTTCGCGCAACAACGCCGACCTCGCGTACTGGCGTGTGATTGCCGCCGACTTCGTCGAACTCGACGCCGGCACCGGCATCGTTCATATCGCGCCGGCCTTTGGCGAAATCGACTTCGACCTGCTGCGCCACGAGCAGAAACAGCACGATCTGCCGCTGCTGTGCGCGGTGCTTCCCGACGGTGGTTTCGATCCCGCGATTGCGGACGAAGCCTACGCGGGCCGCTGGGTGAAGGACTGCGACAGCCTGCTCGTGCGCGATCTGAAGCAGCGGGGCCTTCTCTTGCACGCCGAGCAGATCCGCCACGAGTACCCATTCTGCGTGCGTTCGGACGACGACGCGTTGATCCAGTATGCGCGGCCCGCGTGGTACATCCGGACCACCGCGCACGTCGCCGACGCGCTCGCGAACAACCAGCAGATCCAGTGGCTGCCCGAGCACATCCAAGAGGGGCGTTTCGGTGACTTCCTGCGCAACAACGTCGACTGGGCTCTGTCACGTGAACGCTTCTGGGGCACACCGCTCAACATCTGGGTGAACGACGAAACCGGAGAAACCGATGCCCCCGGCTCGGTGGCGGAAATTCTCGAGCGCAACCCACATGCCTTCGACGCCTTCGACGCCGCACTCGCGGAGGATCCGTCGCTGTCACCGCATCTGCGCGTGCACAAGCCGTGGATCGACGACGTCACCTGGACCAAAGCGGGTGAGCCGGGCGTCTACCGACGCGTGCCCGAGGTGATCGACGCCTGGTTCGACTCGGGCTCGATGCCGTTCGCTCAGTGGGGTTACCCGCACACCGGGCGAGAGGAATTCGACGCCGCCTACCCCGCGGATTTCATCTCGGAGGCGATCGATCAGACGCGCGGTTGGTTCAACTCGCTGCTGTGGATTTCGACGCTGCTGTTCAGCGACCGCGGGCTGCCCCGTCCGTACAAGACATGCATCGTGCTCGGTCACGTGGCGGACCGCGACGGCAAGAAGGAGTCGAAGAGCAAAGGCAACTACACGCCGCCCGAGATCATTCTCGACCGTGTCCGACTCGAGTTCGCGGTGCTCGACGCCGGCGACGAAGCACTCGAAGCGGGCTGCGCGATGGTGGCGCGCGAGGACTACGAGGGCATGGATCTGCGGGGAGAGAGCGCGAAGGTGCTTCTGTACCGTGACGACGCTCCCGACGCGGTGCGCGAAATCGAGCTGCGCCCGGGCCCGCTGCCGCGCCGCGTAATCGCGATCTCACACGCGGACCGCGAAGCGCTCGGCTCCGGCGTTGCGCCGTCAGGCCGTGACACGCTGCCGCGGGAAGTCCCCGGGCTGCCGGTTGCACAAAAACTCTGGGTCGAGGATCCGAGTTCACCGGCGCCGGGCGCGGATGCGTTCCGTTGGTTCTTCTACTCCTCGAACCC
This sequence comes from Deltaproteobacteria bacterium, assembly GCA_019310425.1. Classification (GTDB taxonomy): domain Bacteria; phylum Myxococcota_A; class UBA9160; order UBA9160; family SMWR01; genus JAFDEI01. Next base: position 10,101 of record JAFDEI010000013.1, read on the forward strand.
GCCCTGGAACCCGACGCGCCACTCACTCCACGGCGTTCGGACCCAGCAACGCGAGCTGCCGCTCAAGCTCCGCAACGTCTACGCGTTCTTCAGCATCTACGCGAATATCGATGGCTTCGACCCGAATGATGCCGTGTGCGCGGCAGGCCGGCGGCCCACGACCGAGCGGGCACAGATCGACCGTTGGATCCTCTCCGAACTCGCATTGACGACGCGCGTCGTGACGAAAAGAATGGACGCCTATCGCCTCTACGAGGCGACCGGTGCGTTGTCCGACTTCGTCGACGCGTTGTCGAACTGGTACGTGCGGCGGAACCGCGACCGCTTCTGGGCGCCCGGCCTCGAGCCCGACAAGCTCGACGTCCATTGGACGCTCTACGAATGCCTGGTCACACTCACGAAGCTGCTCGCGCCATTCCTGCCTTTCGCGACCGAGGAAATGTGGCAGAACCTGGTGCGTCGGCCGTATCCCGATTCTTCCGAGAAGAGTGTCCACTTCTGCGACTACCCGAAGCCCGACGAGGCGACGATCGATTCGGGTCTGTCGCGCGTGATGGGCGTCGTGCGTCAATTGGTTTCGTCCGGGCTCCAGGTTCGCACCGCGAACAAGTTGCGCGTGCGCCAGCCGCTCGAGGCCGCGGAAGTCGTGCTTGCCGAGCCTGAGATGGAATCGGTATTGCGCGAGCACGTCGAACTGATCCGCGACGAGCTCAACGTGCGCGAGGTGCACTTCGTGAGCAGCGCAGACGAATACGTGACCTGCCAGGTGAAGCCGAACTTCCGCGCGCTGGGGCCGCGTGTCGGAAAACAGATGCCGGCGCTCAAGAAGGCGCTCGCCGAGGCGGACGGTGCCGCGCTGCTGGCCGCGATCGACGCCGACGGCGTGGTACCGATCGAACTCGGCGGCGAGATTTTCGAGCTCAGCGCAGACGAGATCGGCGTGACGCTCGAAGCGAAGGAGGGGTTTGCGGCTGCATCGGGCGCAGCCGGTGTCGTGGTGCTTCGCACCGCGCTCACTCCGGACCTGATCGAAGAAGGCCTCTACCGCGAGGTACTGAACCGCGTGCAGGCCTTTCGAAAAGAGCTCGACCTCGAGTACACGGCGCGTATAAGCCTCACCCTCGCGGGCGGCGACAGCCTGCTGGCAGCGGTGCGCCCGCGCGTCGATGCGCTCGCACACGACGTGCTCGCGCTGGAGGTCGAAGTCGGATCCGCACCGGCGGACGGCGCGAAGGTGCGCGAAGTATCGATCGAGGGGGAGGCGCTGACGGTCGGCCTGACAGTCGTGGTCGCCTAGGCGCGTGACACCTGCCGACCAGGCTAGATCGACATCACCTCGATCACGCCGCGCTCGACGAGGTCGAGGAAGGTCTCGACGACATGCGGATCGAACTGTGTGCCCTTGCAGTCGTTGATCTCCTGAACGGCATCGGGCAGCTCCGATGCGACCTTGTAACTCGAGCTGCTCACCATCACATCGAAGGCTTCGCAGACCGCGATGATCCGGGCCTCGAGCGGAATCTCATCACCCGCAATGCCTTGCGGGTAGCCGCGGCCGTCGAAGTGCTCGTGGTGGTGCAGCACGATCGGCGCGAGATCCTGCCACAGCCGGATCTGCTCGAGCATGCGCGCGCCGATGGTCGGGTGTTTCTCGCATGCCGTCGCGTTGAGGAGCAGCGCGCGATCGATGCGCAGCATGCCGATATCGTGAAGTAGCGAGGCGAAATGAAGGCGCTGCAGCTGCTTCTCGTCGAGTTGGAGCTCGCGACCGACACGGTTCGCATATTGCGCAACGCGGCTGCCGTGCCCGTTCTGGTGCTGGAGGTGTGAATCGAGAGCGTTCACGAGCAGCTCGGTCATGTGGGAGAAGAAGTTCCGCTGGGAGTCTCGCAAGTCGGAGTTGCGCATCGATACGGAGGCGAGCGCAGCGAGAGTCGAGAGGGCGTCGATTCGCGTGGAGTCGAGCGGCCCGTCGCTGTCGGTACGAATCACGGCGATCGCCCCGATCGGCGCCTCGTCGCCTGCGAGCGGAATCACGACAGCCGCGGTCTCACCCCACGACCGGCCCTTCTCGGGGCCACGCATCGCGGGCTGCCCCTGGCTCATCACGAGGTTCAGCATCTCGTCGATCGAAGAAGAGATTCTCCGGAGGAGCTCGTCGGATCCATCACCGAGCGATTCGATCAGGGTCGGCGGCTTGCCATCGCTTCCTTTCGCGAATGCGAAGACCGCGGTTGCGTCCGCGAGCTCGAATGCACACCGCACCAGGGTCGCGGCGGCTTCGGCTTCGTGGGCAGCATTCGAGAGCCGACCCGAAGCTTCGAGAAGCACTGTGAGCCGCCGGTTGTCGGAGTTCATGCGGTCGAGCGTGCGGTGCACGGTGCGGCGAAGCGCGAGGAAACAGGCGAGCGACAGTGACCCGACCGAGAAGACCAGTGCAACCAGGCCGAGCCACGCCAGCCGATCCGTGACCTCCGGCAGCACGAACTCATTGGCGAGCACTGCGAGCGCGATCAGCGGCACGATCGCGCCGAGGAAATAGGTTATGTAGACGATGCGGTCGAGCTTCTGCGAGAAGATCGAGTTCCGGTTCTTGCTCATTGCCTCACGTGCTCCGAAATCACTAATTCGTCCGGGTGTCATCGGCCGAACGCGCGCACCACTGAACCCCGAGCTGATCCGGATCCGCCTAATTCAGCCGGCTCGTCGGCCAACCCGTGCCGATGGAAACGACCCACGCTACCCCTCCAGCGTGCCCGAACTCCCCGAAGTCGAAGTTACGCGCCGCCGGATCGAGCCCCATCTGGTGGGGCGCCGGATCCGCACGGTCCGCACCACTGCAGCCAGCTACTTGTTCATGACGCCTCCTGAGACGCTGCGGCGCCGCCTTCGTGGGCGAACCACCACGGCGCTGGGGCGCCTCGGCAAGTACCTGATTGCCGAACTCGACGATCGCCGCCGGCTCGTCATCCATCTGGGCATGACGGGGCAGCTCTTCAGCCAGACCGCGAGCAGCCTGCGGCTGCTCGCGGCGTCGACTCGGCAGGCTCTCGCGCCCGAGGAGCAGGTGGATTTCCGACCGGATGCCCACACCCACTTCCGGCTCGCATTCGACGACGACGGACCCGGCGTCTATTTCCGCGACGTCCGGAAGTTCGGAAAGCTGCTGCTGCTCGAGCCCGACGAGCGCCACCCGCGGCTCGAGCGGCTGGGCCCCGACGCGCTCGAAGTCCACGGTGAACTGATCTTCCGCGCATCGCGCAAGCGGCGAGTGCCGATCAAACAGTTGCTTCTCGACCAGAGCCTGCTGGCCGGCGTGGGGAACATCTACGCCGACGAGGCGCTCTTCCTGTCCGGGGTGCGGCCCGGACGCCGGGCCGAGCGGTTGACGCACCGAGAGTGCGATCTGCTCGCGGAGGCTGTCAGACGTGTGCTGCGGCGCTCGATCGAGACCGGCGGGTCGAGCATTCGCGATTACGTCGCGCCGGATGGCCGTGACGGCGCCTACCAGTTCGAGCGACACGTCTACGCACGCGAGGGTGAGGCCTGTTTCGCTTGCGGAAGCGCCGTCCGCAAGCGGGTGATCGCTCAGCGCGGTACCCATTACTGTCCGACCTGTCAGAAGTAACGCGGACGGATCCGCGCCGACCACGGGGATGGAGGCCTGTGCTCACTCTCGAGGAGTTGCGAAGGGCGGTGCCGTTGCTCGATGCGTGCCTCCGCGGACACCGCGTTCAGGCGGCCTCGCAACCGGATGTTGCGACGCTGGTGCTGTCGACGTGGGGACACGCGGACGGCGAAGGCGTGAAGCAGCATCTGGTCTTTTCCTGCCGTGAGGGCTGTGCGCGCGTCGGGCTCATTCCGCGCGAACCCGCGAAGCTCCCGGCGCCTCCCGCGTTCACGCAATACCTGCGCGCACACGCGATGAACGCGGAAATCGGGGGGTTCCGCCTGATCGGAGACGACCGGCAGCTTGCGATGCGCCTGCGCGGCCGCGAGGGCGATCACGACCTGCTGCTCGCGATCTTCGGTCGCAAGAGCAACATCGTCCTTCTCGATGCAGACGGCATCGTGATCTCGGCGATGCGCGCACTCGCCGATACGCGTCCGGAGCTGTCCCTCGGAACAGCCTGGGCATCACCTCAGTCGCGCCCGCCAACGGCCGGAAGCGATCGCTTCGCAGCAACCTCGGACGAGCAATTCCTGTACGCGATCGAGAGCCACTACGCCTCCGAGGTAGAGGAGAACGAGCAGGGTCGGTTGCGTCAGGCTCTTGATCGATCGTTTCGCAAGGAGCGCAAGGCGCTCGAACGCAAGCTCGAGAAGATCGCGCGGTCGCTTGCGGATGCGGAGCAGGCGGTCGGGCTCGAACGCTCCGGCGAGCTGTTGAAGAGTGTTCTCCCGCAGGTGAAGAAGGGCGATCTCGAGGTCACAGCGACCGACTTCACGACCGGCGAGCCGGTCGTAATTTCACTCGACCCGATGCTCACACCTGCTGCGAATCTCCAGCGAACATTCAAGCGTTACCAGAAGGCGGTGCGCAGTCTCACCAAGGCGGGTGCACAGCACGCGGAGGTGAAATCGGCTTGCGACGATGTCATCGCGCTCCAGGCCGATTTCGCGGATACGGCAGACGATGCCTCGGCTCTCGAAGCGTTTTCGGCGCGTGCGCCCGTCGCAAGGCTGTTGAAGAAGTACCAGCCGAAGGAAGCTGCGGCGGCATCGCGCACGAGTGGGCCGACGGAGGTGAAGGTCGGGAAACACATGGTCCCACTGCGCTTGATGCCGCGCCGTTATCGAACAGAGGTTGGCCTCGAGATCTGGGTCGGTCGGAATGACGCGGGTAACGATTTCCTCACGACCCGGCTTGCCGTCGGGAATGACCTGTTCTTTCACCTCGACGGCGCGCCCGGTAGTCACGTGATCCTGCGGACGGGAGGGAAGAAGGATCCTCCGTCGGACGCGGTGCTCGACGCGTGCGAACTCGCCGTGCATTTCTCGAAGGCAAAGAACGCGACGCGTGCGGACGTGCACGTCGTTCCGATCAAGAACGTGAAGAAGCCGAAGGGCGCGAAGGCCGGGCTGGTGATGGTCCACGGCGGCAAGACGGTTCATCTGCGCCGGATGCAGACACGGCTCGATCGAATCCTGGCGGCACGCGCCGAAGACTAGAAGCCGGGGGTCAGCCGGCTTCGATCAGAACCTTGAGGGCTCCGGGTGTTTCGGCGATCCGTAGTGCTTCGAGGGCGTCCGTCAGTCGAACGCGCTCGTGGATCAGCGAGGCGACATCCACCGAGCCGTCCTCGAGCGCCCGCAAGGCGGGCGGAAACGGGCCGCAGCGTGAGCCGACCACCTGGACCTCGTTGATGACGAGGGGCGCGAGGTCGATCTCGGCGCGCACGGCAACCGTGGTCTTGAGCACGATGGTCCCGCGCGGTTTCACGGCCGCGGCTGCGCACTCGAAGCCGTCACTGCGCCCGGTGGCATCGACGACGAGGGACATCGGTTCGGCGCGATAGTCGTCGCGCAAGACGGTTTCGATTCCGAGGCGACGAGCAATAGCGAGCTTTTCGGGGTGCTTCCCGACGACCCGAACCCGCGCGCCTGCGCCGCGAAGCACTTGCGCGATCAGCAGTCCGAGCTTGCCGTCGCCGAGCACCAGGGAGTCCGATCCGGTTCCGACATCGACCTGTTCGAGGATCTCGAACGCCGCCGCGAGCGGCTCCGCAAACACCGCGGCTTCGTCGGGTACCGAATCCGGGACGGGATGCAGATTCGCGATCGGCACGCGCACGTATTCCGCGAAGGCGCCGTCCGCGTCGAGAATCCCCATCACGCGGCGGTTGGGACAGTGGCGTTCGAGACCCGTCTTGCAGAGCGCGCAGCTCCGGCAGGAAAAGTTGATCTCGCCAACGACACGCCGAGTCAGCAGCTCGCCAGGTCCTTCGCACACAGTTCCAACGAACTCGTGCCCCAGCACGCCGCGGAAATCCATATAGCCCTTTACGAGCTGAAGATCGGTATCGCAGACACCCGCAAGCGAGACACGCACCAGCGCGGAGTCCGGAAAGGACTCCGGCTCCGCGATGGATGTGACGCGAGCGACGTCGCCGTCGAAATACAGGGCGCGCATGGCTGTCCGGCATCGTCGCAAACCAGCGCGCGCCCGCAAACCTCCCCGGGGCACTCGGCCCGGATGTCCGCCGGAAACGTTCCGAACAGGCGCTCTACCGAGAATCACTTCTGAGCGGTGGGGGGGATACCGCCCCGCGCTGTCCCGATCTCGCGTACACTGCGGGGCGCATTCGCCGACAGGGGCGCCGGTTGCTGTTCAATTCGCTCGAGTTCGTCTTCTTCTACGCAGTCGTGTTCGCGCTCTACGCGCTGCTGCGCGCCAACTGGCCGCTACGCAAGTGCCTGCTGTTGCTGGCCAGTTACTGCTTCTACATGGCGTGGAACCCACCGTACGTCGTACTGCTGATCTTCTCGACTGCGCTCGACTTCGTCGCGGGGCGCCGCATCGCAGGCTCCGATTCCCAGTCAGAGCGCCGAATCTGGCTCGCGGCCAGCTGTGTCGGAAATCTCGGCGTACTTGCATTTTTCAAATACAGTGATTTCCTGCTGTCGAATTTCTGGATCGCGGCTGCGCCACCCTTCGCCTACCCCGATTTCGTGAGCGGCCTGCTGCTTCCACTCGGGATCTCGTTCTACACCTTCCAGTCGCTCAGCTACACAATCGACGTCTATCGCGATCGCCGGGCCGTGAGCGGGAGTGCTCTCGACTTCGCCCTCTATGTCTCGTTCTTCCCGCAATTGGTCGCCGGCCCGATCATCCGATCGCGAGAATTCCTGCCCCAGCTCACCGAAAATCGCCGTGCATCGCCGGATGAGCTGCTCTCCGGATTCGACCAGATCGCCCGCGGGTTCGCCAAGAAGATTCTCTGTGCCGACGTCCTCGCGGCCTACGTCGATCTGGTCTACGCCGACCCCGGCTCTTTTGGTGCGGTGAATCACTGGCTCGCGATCTACGCTTACGCATTCCAGATCTACTTCGACTTCAGCGGCTATTCCGATATCGCGATCGGAGTCGCGAGGACTCTCGGATTCCGGATTCCGCCGAATTTCCGCCTACCGTATCTCGCGTGCGGTCCTTCCGACTTCTGGAATCGCTGGCACATCAGCTTGTCGACCTGGTTGCGCGACTATCTCTACATCTCGCTCGGCGGATCCAGAACGACACGCTGGCGCACGTATCTCAACCTCGCGATTACGATGCTGCTCGGCGGGCTGTGGCACGGCGCCGCCTGGGGATTCGTGTGCTGGGGGGCCTTTCACGGCGCATGGCTGGTGATCCACCGAGCGCTCTTCAGGGAGCGTCGCGGCTTTCGGGTGCCCGGCTGGATGTCGGTTCTGCTCACCTTCCACGGTGTTTGCGTGGGCTGGGTGCTGTTTCGCGCGCAATCGCTCTCCGACGCCCTCACGGTCTACGCCGCATTCTTCGACTTCGAGACACCTGTTACAACCGTGCAGCCGCTGGTGCTCGCCGTGTTGGCGGTCGGCTTCGCATCCCACCTGCTCGGTGCATCGACGAGGCTCGCTGAGGCCTGGCGCGCGAAGTCGGTCGACATCCAGGCTGCGGTCTGGCTCGCAACGGCGACTGGGGTCTTTCTGCTCGCGTCCGAGACCACGCAGTTCATCTACTTTCAGTTCTGAGGAGATCGATGTTCCAACGCTTCCGGATTTCAGTGCGCCCCGCCGTAGTCATCGGTGCGCTGCTGTGCCTGGCGTTTCCACCGCTGTGGGACGGCTGGTTTCCGGTGCTCGAAGGCGATCCGGTGGTGGTTCAGCTCACTCGCCTGCGTCCGAAGGCCGAGTTCGAAATCCCGGCGGGAACGATTCGAGCGCAGCGGAAGGCAACACCGGGAGTATCGGCGGAGCAGCTACTCGTGTTCGAGTTCCCACTCGAGCGCACCGGGCGCTACAGCATCTACGGGATTTCGAGCAATCGCACAGCGCAGCCGATCGCGCTGCAGGTGAACGGGCGCCCGACGAGCGCAATGGCGTTCTTCCAGCGCACCGGCTCGAAGCGCGCGAACTTCGAGCGGTACCGGATCGCAACCGGCGTCTCGTTCGTCGCCGGGCGGAACATCGTCAGCCTGAGTGGACCGAGCGATCGCACGATGCTCCTCGAACTTCGACACGAGATTCCGCTCGGCGCGTTCCGCTGGGTGCTGCTGTTCACGGCCGCAGCCATGGCGCTCGGGCTGCGGCGGCTCGTCGTCGCGAATCTCGTGTTGCCGCCATCGTTCCGGGTCGCGGTGGCGATCGCGTTGTTTGCGACCGGACTCGTTGCATTTCCGGTCGGGCTCGCGAAAATCTCGGGTGGGACACTCGCACCTCTTGGCCAGAAAGATCCGGTCAAGACCCTGCGGCTCCGCCTGATGGAGGAGCACTTCGCCTCTGCGGGTCGCCACTCCGAGGGCGACGGGAAATTCCGTGTTTTCCTGATGGGGGACTCGACGCACTATTGGTCGTTGCCGCGAACGAAGCGAATGCTGCCAAGGCTGCAACAGGCGCTCGCGAAGCGGGGACACGGCGATTTCGAGGTTTCTGGCGTCTCGGGCGGCGCCCTCAACGGTGTCGACTTCTACCTGTTGATGAGCCGCGTCGTGCGCGAAAGGCCGGACCTCGTGGTGATTCCGGTCGGAACGCGAAGCTTCTCGGAATATTGGCTCTACAACGAAGGCTATCGCTTCCATGAGATGGACCACTATCCAACGTTTGCGGAGTTGCTGCGGGCACGAAATCTGTCGGTCGCGGGGCGCGAGTTTTCCGTCGTCGGCTGGGGCCTACGCAGCCTCGACGCGCGCTTCTTCGATGGGCGCGTTGCGCACCTATTGCGCGGGGCGAGAGTCTGGTTCAAGGGTGAGCGAGAGCGCGTCGCATACCTGATCACGAGGCGGCTGTTCGGCCCGGAAGCCCTGATACTCCATACCGCGCCACCCGAATACGAGCGTTGGATCACTGCTGTCGCCGACGATCACCCACTCTTCGAGGCCTACCGATTGATCAACAACCTCGCACACCGAAACGGCATCGAGGTGCTCTACTACAGCGAGCCGGCGAATGAGACCGCACAACGCCGCAAGGGTCGCGCCCTCAATCTCGAGCAGAACTTCGCCGTGATCGAGCGCGCGATTTCGGGTTCGCCGGGCGTGCATTTCCTGAGGCTCGCCGGCGACAATCCGCCGGGGATGTTCTCGGACGACATCGACCACTTGACGCGCGCCGGGATCGAGACCGTTGCGGGCGCCCTTGCCGACGAGATCGCAGAAATGCGGGCCGGAGGCGCCCCGGCGCCGCAGCGGGCCCCATGACCCGACATCGACCCGTCTCGATTACGGATTCACTCCTTTTGCACGAGTCCCATCGCTTCGAGCTGCCGAAGGTCGTGGGAGACGAGTAGATCTACACCGGGTTGCCGCGCGAGTTCGGCAAGCATGCGCCGCAGGAGGTCGAGCCTGTCGCGGTGCTCCGGTACGACGAAGAGGCTGTAGAGCGTCGGCTTCGGCAGGTTGTGAAGGATGCCGTCGATGTGGTTCGCGAGGTCGCCGGTGAAGACCCACAGGCGCGATCCGACCGGATCCCCGACTCGCGCTACGAAGACTTGCGATCCGGGAGTGTGCCCGCCGGTCGCAAATACGCTCAACCCGGGAAAACCTGGAACTGCGTAGAGCGGTCCCTCACTGAGACGTGTCGGGTCGAGGCAGCCTGCCCGCTCGATGCGCGCGCGGCCGGGTCGAGTGGTGTAGTTCGACCGGTCCACCTGCAACGGGGTCTGAAACAGCGGGATCGTTCGCTCAGCGGATTCGCAGAGTCGGATTGCACCGTCCGTGTGATCGGTGTGGAGATGGCTGAAGCCCACCCCCGCAACGCGATCGATCGCACTTCCGAGGAGCTGGGCGACATCCGCGTGGAATTCGATCGGGTCGGCACCGAGCAACCGTTCGGCCGGCTCTCCGAACGAGAGCGCGCTCGCGCGTTCCATGCCGAGGTCGATCAGGAAGATCCGGCCGTCGGCCCATTCGAGCGCGAACGCGGGGAAGGCCATCACGTACTCGGCCTCGGGGTCGGGATCGAGCGACCGCTCGAGCACTCCGCTGCGTGCCATGGGTTGGCTCGCAGTGTCGAGCAGCCGGAGCTCAACGGGGAGGTCGGCGGAATCGGCGCCGACCGCGAGGATCTGTTCGAAACTCGGAAACTCGGGCTCGATCGTCTGGATCGACAAGTGCGACCAGAGCAAGGCGGCTGCGGCGAAGGCCGGGACCGCCAGAATCAGTGACCCAAGGATCTTCGACATGCGGTGCTCCCGACGGAAGTTCCGGTCGACTCCTGCGAGCATACCGTCGTCCCCCCACCCGGCGCCCGACCTGGGGACGGTACAGATAGGCTATTACTGCATGCGACAAGCCTGGAACCGGCCGAGAGCCGTCGAGACGAATGACTGCCGCCATAGTGACCGACGACTGCAAAGCCCCTCGAGTACCAGCGCAAGACCCGCTGCCGAAGTCCACCGTGCGCTGGTACGGGATGGGCCAGGCAGCCGAAGGAATCAAGAACTACGCGTTCGCGTCGTGCCTGCTCTTCTACTACACCTCGGTGCTCGGTCTGTCGGGATCGCTCGCGGGCGCAGCGTTGATGGTCGCGCTGGCGTTCGACGCCGTCACGGACCCGATGGTCGCGGTGCTATCGGACCGCACGCGCTCGCGTTGGGGGCGTCGCCACCCCTACCTGTTCCTTTCCGCGTTGCCCCTGGGCCTGTTCTTCTATCTGGTCTTCGTTCCTCCCGAAGACCTCGCAGCGACGCTACACCTGAGCGAACAGTGGGCGCTGTTCGGTTGGCTGGTCTTGTTCGCGGTGCTCACTCGGGCCTCGATGACGCTATTCCACGTTCCCCACATGGCCCTCGGTGCGGAGCTCACAGACGACTTCGACGAGCGGACACGCGTCGTGACCTCGAGGTCGATCGCTTCCGTGATCGGGACGACGCTCGTCGTGGCCGGCTACTTCCTGCTCTTGGCGGCGATGCAGAGCACCGAATACCCCGACGTTCGCCTCAATCCGCTGCCGTACAGCTACTTCGCTGCGCTGTTCGGTGTGATCATGGTGCTGGTCGTCTTCAGCAGCGCGTGGGGGACACGTGACCGCATTCCATTGCTTCGGGATCCCGACGCAATGGCGAGCAGCCGAGGCGTGTTGGCCAGCATGCTTCGGGACATGCGCGAGGCCTTGTCTCTCAGGTCGTTTCGCGCACTCTTCTTCGGGTTCACGCTTTGCTATCTCGGTTTCGGTGTAACGACCGCGCTCGGAACCCATAACGCCCTCTATTTCTGGCATGTCAGCATCGAGACACAGGGATTACTCGGTATTACAGTCGTATGTGGGAGCCTCGGCGGCATGGCGTTCTGGAAGAAGGTCGCCGAGCGAACAGACAAGAAGCCGACCTTCCTCGCCGGGTTGTCGTGTTTCATGGTCTTCTCCGCACCGCCGCTGCTGCTGAAGGCGCACGGCATATTCCCCGCGGAGGATTCACCCGTCTACGTTCCGACTCTGATGGCGATCAGTTTCCTGTACTCGTTCGGAATCGCGTCCGCGATGGTGGTCGTCGGATCGATGATGGCCGACATCACGGATGAGGACGAGCTGAAGTTCGGTCGGCAGCGAGAGGGGATCTTCTTTGGTGCGTTGTCGTTCGCGACCAAGGCTGCAGGCGGGCTCGGAATCGTGATCGCGGGCGCCGCCTACGACTTTGTCGGGCTCTACAAAGGGTTGGACCCGGCCGACGCATCAGCGGAGATCTCGCAGATGCTCGGCCTGATCTCGGGCGGGGTGATCCTCACGCTGGTCGGCCTCTCGTTCATCATCTTCATCCGTTACGACCTGACGCGCGAGCGCCATGCCGGGATTCGCGCGAGTCTGGACGCAGCTCGCAGCCGATCCCTCTAATGGGTGTTCGAGCAGGCTCGGTTGGAGTTTCACGAACGCCGTGCGAGCGCGCGCTCAGACGTTGTCGAGGATCTCTGTCCCGCGGAGCAGTACGTGGAAGCGCTTGTTGCTTCGGATGATCCGCCAGCCTGCCCATTGGGCGCCTTGCAGCGACCAGACATTTTCGAGGGGCACCGTGACGTAGTCGAACAACCACTGCGAGCGCATGAAGGGGTGGGTCGCCTTGACTGCGGCCTGGCTGAAGCCCTTGTTGTAGACGGCCGGAATCGACCAGACCCCCGTGAAGGCGCTGCGCGGTGCGAGATAGCGCACCAGCACGTAGCCCACGAGTTCGCCCGCGTAGAAGATGCCGAAAGGCAGGTAGCTGGTGCGTCGCAGCACGCGACCCGCCGTCACCGCGTCGAGGGCATGCGGTGGCTGGTGGGCGAAATCGAATCGGCTGAGCAGGGCCGCGAATCCTTCCTCGTCGGATGGCGTCAGGAAGCGCATCTCGGCGCGCCCGCCCTTGCCTTCGAGTGTCGCGGTATAACTCATCGCACGACGACGTACGCCGCGGAATACCAGACGCGCGCACTGCACATTGAGCCACTCGTAGGCACCGAAGAGCCAGTGTCCCCGCGCGTTCAGGTCGTAGATCCACTCCTCTGCGGCGCCGCGCAGCCGCCCGCCGAGCGAACTCGGGCCCTGCGCGGCGAGACGCGCTTCCACCTCCTCGGGCGAGAGCATTCCGGGAGGTAGCGCACGCTTCGCGGGCGGCGCCGGGCGATCGTCGCTGGCATCACTCATGCAGTGCGCTGCAAAGAATTCTGGTCGTGAAATCGGGGCATCGTCTCTACGTAGGTCTTCACCCCACCAGTCGCGGGGAGTCCTGGTAGTTGTCCAGGTCTAGGCTGATCAGATTCTTCACGGCAGCCGCCCCGCCGATTCTACCATAGGGCACTCGCCCGTAAGCACACCCAAGCCGGGCGCAGCTCATGAATCCGGGATCTCGTAGACGAGAATCGAGTAGCCGGGCCGGGCCACGACATCGTGTTCGAGCAGCCAGTCGAAGCAGCCTTCGGGCGGCCGACCGAAGGCGTCGTCCGGCCAATAGAGTCGACGCAAGACGTTTACGCTGATTGCAACGAGGCCTGTGACGGGTTCGCATCCACGCAGTGGGCGCGACCGGATGCCGTAGACCTCGGGGTGCTCGGGCCCGAAGAATGCCAGCCACACGTCCGGGTTTCCCCGCTCTTGCAGATAACTCGCAAGCACCGGGAGATCCTGCCCCCAGTCCACGTTCGAGTCGGCGACGTATTGGTGCCCGTTCTTCGGCCCACCGATCGATTCGTTGAAGTACGCCATGTAGTGCGGGTGGATCCAGATACTCGCCACCGCGATCCAGCCGCAGGCGAAGGCAACGAATGCGCGCCGAGCACGCCCTTCGAATGGAACGAGTCGCAGTGCGATGAAGATGTGGACGAGTGGCAGGATGGGCATCAGGTAACGCAGCCCGAGATGAATCTCGAGAACGAAGGTCACGATGAAGCCGTAGACCGCAAAAGGAAGCAGCAAGAACGGCGCAATCCCGCCGGGCAGTCGGCGCTTTGTCGCGATGGCCAGAGCCAGCAGGCCGAGGAGTCCGATAGGGGTCTTGATCAGGAACGCGAACCAGATCAGGTACCACCAGCCGTGGTTCGAGTAGGACCCCATCAGGTAGAGGGGGCGGCCGAGGTTGTTGGCCTCGACATCGAAGAAGAAGTTCTGGACGTAGGCGGGGAGCAGCATCCCCTCGGTCGGCCCACCCTCCGAGACAGCCGCTGCGAACGAGCCCCCGTAGCTCAGCCAGATCACGACCACCGAGATGGCGATCCAGCCGCCGTACTGGAGCGCCGCCCGACCCAGCCGGGAACCCAGCCCGGCGCCGCCCTCGGCGCTGGATGAGAACGACGGCAGGCCCGATGCCGACCACACGTGCAACAACGCCAGCGCGGCCGCGAGCGGAATTGCGCTCAGCTTCGCCGCCAGGGCGATCCCGAGGGACAGGCCGCAGAGTGCGTACCGCAGCCGCGTGGGCCGCGAATGCCAGCGCCAGAACGCGTAGAGGGTCTGAAGGTAGAAGACGGAAACAGCAATGTCGGTGTGGGCCAGGTGGGCGCTCGCCAGCACCGTGGGCGAGAACGTGAAGAGGAAGAGCGCCAGCAGACCCGCCCCGGGGCCAGCAGCTTCGCGCACCCACAGGTAGACCAGGAGCGCGCCCCAGCAGGCGAGCAGGATGAACGGCAGCCGCGAGAGCATGCGAAAGCGCACGACCGACGGACCGGCGCCGGTGAGGATCTCTCGGCCGAGCTGCGGCCCCGGCTCGAGTCCGGCCAGGTCGAGTGTGGGCAACAACAGGCCGGCCAGGTGAAAGGCCAGCGGTGGATGGAAACGCAGCGTCGTCGCGAAGTCGTACTGGCCGCTCTCCCACAAATAGAGCGCCGTTCCGATGTAGGCCGTCTCGTCGGTGGTGACGGACTTTTCAAAGGCGGTATGCACCAGGCGCCCTGCGAAGAACGCGAGCGCAAGCGCCACCAGGATGAACTCCAACCGCCGACGGGGCCTCAGAAGCACACCTCGACCATGGGATAGCTCAGCGTTCCTGCTTTTCCGAATCGATCTGGACGAACGGATTCTTGGGGATCTCGTAAACGAAGATCGAGTAGCCGACATGTGCCACCGGCTCGTGAGACTTCAGCCAGTCGTAACAACCCGGTTTCGGGATGCCCATGTGGCCGTGGGGCTGGTATAGACCCTCGCGAACGTTCGTGCTGATCGCCACGAGCCCGGACACCGGCCGGCAGCCCTTCAACCGCCGGCTGCGCAGGCCGTACTCCTCGGGCTTCTCGATGCCGAAGTAGGCGAGCCATACGGGAGGGTTGCCCCGCTTCGCGAGGTACTCACCGAGCGTCCTCAGGTCCTGGCCCCAGTCGACGTTCGAATCCAGCAGGTAGCGGTGCCCGCGCGAGGGTCCTCCTGCGACCTCGTTGAAATACGCCAGGTAGTGGGGGTGGATCCACAGGCTCGCGATCGCGAGCCAGGCGCAGAGGGCGCCCACACAATTGCGCCGCCAACCAGCTCCCAGCGGCACGAGCTGCGTCGCGATGAAGACGAATAGCAGCGGAAAGATCGGCAGCACGTAACGGATGCCCAGGACGATTTCGAGCCAGATGCAGGCGATCACGAAGTACACCGCGAGGGGAATGCCAAGCAGCCATCCGAGGCGCCAGGGTCGCTGTCCGGGCGCGACGATGGCGAGGCCCAGCAGCGCGCTGATGGCCACGGGCACCTTGACCGCGAAAGCGACGGGGAAGTAGTACCACCAGGCCTCGTTGGCGAATTCTCCGAGCAGGTAGACACGCCGCCCGCTGACATTCAGGGTCTCGTCGAAGATCAGCGTCAGCAGGTAGGCGGGAATCTGGATGCCGGCCCAGGGCCCCTCTTCGAGTGCGGCGGATCGAAAAGACCCGCCGTAGCCGAGCCAGACGACGAAGATCGCAGCGCCGAGCATGCCGAGGCCTGCCCCGAGAAGGAACAGCAGTCGCCGGCCCAGCAAGTCGGGTCCGGTCGCGGGCAGCATCGGGCGAGCGGGCCGCAGCCGAAAGGCAATCAACAGGAAGATGAGTGCCAGACTCGGCAACAGTACCAGGGCGTTCAGCTTGGAGATGACCGCCAGCCCGAGCGAGACGCCACAGAACAGCAACCGTAGCGGCGTCGGCTTCATCAGCCAGAGCCAGAGGGCGTACAGGGTCTGGAGGAAGAAGACCGTGACGGTGATGTCCGAGTGCGCCAGACCGCCGTTGGCCAACATCGTCGGCGAGAAGGTATAGAGGAAGGTCGCGAGCAGTCCCGCGGCGTTGCCCGCCACCGCGCGCGCCCACAGGAAGCAGATTGCAGCTCCCCAACAGGTCAGCAGGATGAATGGGATGCGTCCGGCGATGCGGAGCGCCTGCCACCCCGGCTCCGCGCGCTCGAACAGCCGGCGAACGATCCCCCGCTCACGCGGCAGGTCGTCGAGATCGAAGGCCAGCAATGGCAGGCTGGCGATGTGATAGGCCAGCGGTGGATGCAGACTGAGGGTAGCGGCGTAGTCATAGTCGCCGCTCTCCCACAGGTACAGCCCAATCCCGATGTAGTTGGGCTCGTCGAGGGTGAAGCTGTTGCGAACCGCGGTGTCACCGAGCCGCACGGCGAACAGGGCCAGCAGCAAGCAGAACCCGGCGACCGGGAGCCATCCGGTAGATCGCGACATTCCGCGCGCAGAGTAACGGATCACCGGTATTTCCGCGCCCCGGCAAGTCGATCCCGAGGTGATCGAGGTGTCACTCGGGGGTGTCTCGGGCCGGGCTCCTAATTCGGACCGCGGCGTACGACTCCTTGGGGCTTTCGCTTGCGCAGCCGCATCGCCGCCTTGTGCCGCTTCTCTGCGTGCTCCGCCAGCAGCACCTGGGCGCCGCGTTCCTTGCGGCCCTCACCGCCCGTCCGTTGCACGTAGTGCCCGTCGGGCTGCATGTCCCAGGCATTGCGCTGGTCGCGAAGCTGCAGGTCGATGATCGTGCGCAGCTCTTTTTGATGCCGCGGGTCCTCGACCGGCACCATCACCTCCACCCGGCTATCGAGGTTTCGCTGCATCCAATCTGCCGAGCCGATGTAGAACTCCGGATTTCCGTCGTTATTGAAGAAGAGAATGCGCGCGTGTTCGAGGAAACGGCCGACGATGCTGATCACACGAATGGTCTCCGACAGTTTCGGAATGCCCGGGCGCACGCGACAGGTGTCGCGCACGATCAGGTCGATCTTTACTCCGTTCATCGACGCGCGATAGAGCGCGCGCGACATGTCGGCGTCCTCGATCGCATTGAGCTTCAACTGGATCAGCGCCTCACGGCCGTTCTGCGCGTGCTCGATCTCACGTTCGATCTTCGCAATCAGCGCCGACTTCATCATGGTGGGGGCCGGCAGGAGCTTCTGGTATTTGCGCTTCGGCTTGAAGCCGGTCGTCAGGTAGTTGAAAAGCTCGGTCAGGTCTTGTCCGATCTTCTCGTCGCAGGTCAGCAGGCCGAGGTCGGTGTAGAGCCGAGCCGTCCCCGCGTGGTAGTTGCCGGTTCCTAGATGGGCGTAGCGCCGCAACCCGGCGTAGTCCTGCCGCAGGACGAGGATCACCTTGCAGTGGGTCTTCAGGCCAACCACGCCGTAGGTGACGTGAATCCCGAATTCCTCGAGCCGGCTCGCCCAACGGATGTTGGCGTCCTCATCGAAACGGGCCTTCAGTTCCACCACCACGGCAACCTGCTTGCCGTTGCGCGCGGCGTCGATCAGGTGTTCGATCACCCGGGTGTCCGCGGATGTGCGGTACAGGGTCATCTTGATCGCCCGTACCTTGGGGTCATCGCTGGCTTCTTCGAGAAAGCGCTCTACCGAAGTGGAAAACGACTCATAGGGATGGTGGAGCAGGATCGAGCCCTGCTCGCGGATGCGGTGGAAGATCGGCCCACCCTGAGTGAGGTCGGGCGAGTCGACCGGGCGGTGGCGCGGGTCGTGGAAGTCGGGCAGGTCCAGGCCCGCGAGCTCCATCAGATCCTTGAGGCCGAGCATTCCGCGCATCTCGGCGACATCCGATGTCTCGTCGAGGCCGAGTTCGGCGGCGAGCATGCCGCGGTGCAGGTCGCTCATGCCGTGGGCGACCTGCATCCGTACGATGGGCGCGAGCTTCCGCTCGCGTAGCTCGCTCTGGATCATCGCGAGCAGGTCGTCGGCCTCCTCCTCGTCGCGGTCGGTGTTGGCGTTGCGCGTGACGCGGAATACCTCGCAGCTGCCGATCTCCATGCCGGGGAACAGCAGGTCGAGGTTTTCCGACATCACGTCCTCCAGGCACACGAAGACTTCATCGTCGCCAACGCGGACCAGACGCGGGATGCCGAGCCCGATCGGAACCTTGACGCGCGCGAGCGAGGGCGTCTCGTCTTTCGGGTGCTGAACGGTGACGAGCAGATTCAGCGAGAGGTTGGAGACGAACGGGAACGGGTGGGCGGGGTCCATGGATTGGGGCGTGACCAGCGGGTAGACGTTTTCGACGTACCACTGTCGCA
>JAFDEI010000324.1 GCA_019310425.1 Deltaproteobacteria bacterium
GTCCTTCCAGATGTAGGTCATCAGCACGCCGACGGCCCAGCCGGTCTTCGGGCCCCAGATGAAGGTGCACTCGATCTGCTTGCGCAGAATTTCTTCGCGCAGGTCGTCGTCGAGTCCGTACTGAGTAACGTCGTCGTAATCAGTGATGGTGTCGGCCATGGGGGGCTCCAGTGCGGACGGCTTGGGAGTCTGAGAGAGTACCCGAATCCCGCATCGTCTCCGGCCGAGTTTGTATCGGATCCTTTCGGGGTATTCTCTGCCGTTACTGCGTCGCTCCGGCCCTGGAGCGCTTCGGTGCGCGCAGCCCCGAAGAACGAACAATCGAGGAGATCGATCCACATGGCTGAATCGGGCACCAAGAACGGTCAGTGGCTGCTTGCCGCGAGGCCGGTCGGAATGGTGAAGGAAAGTGACTTCGAGTACGTGGAGACCGAAATTCCGAAAGCGCTCGACGGAACGCTGGTCGTTCGAACGCTGTACGTCTCGTTCGACCCCACCATGCGCGGTTGGATGGAAGATCGCGAGAGCTACCTGCCGCCGGTCGCGATCGGCGAGCCGATGCGCGCCTCGGGGGTCGGCCAGGTGATCGAATCACGCCTCGATGGTTTCGAGCCCGGTGATTTCGTACACGGGTTGCTCGGTTGGCAGGAGTACGCGCTCTGTGGCCCGGGCATGACGAAGGTGCCCGAGGGCATGCCGATTACGCTGCCACTTCACCTCTTCGGAATCACGGGTCTCACCGCCTATTTCGGCATGCTCGAAATCGGCAAGCCGAAGTCGGGCGAGACCGTCGTCGTCTCGGGCGCGGCTGGTGCAACCGGGTCGATCGCGGGGCAGATCGCGCGGATCCATGGTGCACGCGTGATCGGTATCGCGGGCGGCAAGGCGAAATGCGGCTGGCTCACCGACGAAGCACGGTTCGACGCAGCGATCGATTACAAAGGTGAAAACGTCGCCGAACGTCTGCGCGAACTCTGTCCCGACGGCATCGACGTCTACTTCGACAACGTCGGCGGCGACATCCTCGACGCCGCGCTTGCACAGCTCGCGATGCGTGCACGGGTCGTGCTGTGTGGCGGTATCTCGCGCTACAACGATGAGAAGCCGACTCCGGGCCCGTCGAATTACATGAATCTGATCATTCAACGCGCGCGTATGGAGGGTTTCATCATCCTCGATTACGCCGCTCGTTTTGCCGAGGGCGCGGCGGAGTTGGCAGGATGGCTCGGCGAAGACCAGCTCGTCTACGCGGAAGATGTGCAGCACGGATTCGAGAATACGCCGAAGACCTTCCTGCGCCTGTTCAGCGGCAAGAACCTCGGCAAGCAGCTGCTGAAACTCGCGGACCCGCCGACCGGGTGAGACGCTGCATGCAACGAGTTGGAGGTCGACGATGATGAAGTGGCTGGTTCGGATCGTGGGTGTGTTGGCCGTGGCGGCGGTGGTCGGGTGGTTCTTCCGAGTCCCCATCATGCTCGAGGCCATCGGCTTTGCGGTTCGGATGCGGACGCCGGTAGGCCCCCACCAGGAGGTGGACTGGGACCGCGGGCCGGCCGCTCCGGCCCTGTCGGCTGCCGACCGGCCGCCCAACATCGTGTTGATCGTGGCCGACGACCTCGGCTGGAACGACCTCTCTTTTGGCGGCGGCGGGGTCGCGGGCGGGTCGGTTCCCACGCCGAGCATCGACTCGATCGCGTCCGAAGGGCTGCAGTTCACGCGTGGTTATTCGGGCAGTGGTACCTGCGCACCATCACGCGCTGCGATGATGTCGGGCCGCTATCCGACGCGCTTCGGCTTCGAATTCACGCCGACACCACCCGGCATGCTGCCGATCGTGGCGCGCCTCGCGAGTTCAGACCGGTTGCACTCACCGATCACCTATTTCGATGATCGCGGCGAGGGGATCCCTTTCGAGGAGATGGGGGTTCCGACGAGCGAGGTCACGCTGGCCGAGACACTCGGGGGCGCGGGCTACCACACGGTCCACATCGGAAAATGGCACCTCGGGCGAAGCAACGGCATGGCGCCGAATGACCAGGGCTTCGACGAGAGCCTGCTGATGGCGAGCGGTCTCTACCTGCCGGAGGACGACCCGGGTGTGGTCAACTCGAAACAGGACTTCGATCCAATCGACAGATTTCTCTGGAAGGGCATGCAATTTGCGGCGTCATTCAACGGCGGCGAGGCGTTCGAGCCCGGCGGCTACCTCACGGACTACTACACCGACGAAGCCGTGAAGGTGATCGAGGCAAATCGGAATCGGCCGTTCTTTCTCTATCTCGCCCACTGGGCGCCCCACACCCCGCTCCAGGCGACCAAGGCCGATTACGACGCGCTTTCCCACATCGAGGACCACACGCTGCGTGTCTACGCGGCGATGATCCGGGCCCTCGACCGTGGCGTCGGCCGCGTACTCGCGGCCCTCGAGGCGAACGGCCTCACGGAAAACACGCTGGTGCTGTTCACCTCCGACAACGGCGGTGCGCACTACATCGGGTTGCCCGAGGTCAATCAGCCGTATCGCGGCTGGAAGATCACGTTCTTCGAGGGCGGAATCCACGTGCCGTTCTTTGCGCGTTGGCCCGCACGGATTCCCGCCGGCAGCCGTTATGACGAGCCCGTGCATCACTTCGATTTCTACACCACGGCGGCCGCCGCGGCGGGTGCGGCGATACCGAGCGACCGGACGATGGACGGCGTCGATCTGCTGCCGTTCGCACTCGGCCGGAAGAAGGCGCCGCCCCACGAGCGGTTGTTCTGGCGCAGCGGGCACTACCAGGTCGCCATCGCGGACGGCTGGAAGCTCCAGGTCACCGAGCGGCCGGACAAGGTCTGGTTGTTCGACATGCGAAACGACCCGACGGAGCAGCACAATGTCGCGAGCGTCCACCCGGATCGCGTGAACGCCATGCAGGTGATGCTCGCCGCGCACAACCAGGAGCAGGTCGAGCCCGCCTGGCCCGCGCTCATCGAAGCGCCGATCAGCATCGACAAGACGTTGAAGGGCCCCGATGCGCC
>JAFDEI010000014.1 GCA_019310425.1 Deltaproteobacteria bacterium
ATGGGAATCACAGTCGGGGTTCGGACAGTGCGGGGGTGTGAAGCCCCGAAGGCGACGCTGCATGCGGGCCTATATTGCATTTCGCGTGCCGGACCCAATCTTCGAGCCACAACTAGGCCGCTTCGCGACGCCTCAGGTAGTCCGAATACACGAACGAGAGGAAACGATCGACCGCGCGCACCACGTGAGTCGTACGCAGCGAGTGGAAGATTTCGAAGGCGTGTTGGGCGCCTGGAATCTCCGCATAGATGGCCGGCTGGTGCGAAGCCTTGCGAAGCACGTCCGTGAAATGTCGCGCTTCCTCGACCGAGGCGAGGCTGTCGTGGCTGCCGTGAATCACGAAGAAGGGCGGCGCGTCTGCGTGGACGCGATGTAGCGGGGAGGCGCGGCGGAACGCGTCCCTGTCCTCGGACTGATTCTTCTTCATCACTGTCCGCTCGACGAAGCCACCGAGTCCCGAATACGCCTGCAGACCGTACTCATTCGTAAAGTCGTAGATCCCGTAGAACGGCACGCATGCGCGGACACTGGTGTCCACTGATTCGAATCCCGGCTGGTACTCCGGATCACCGGCCGTGAGCGCGAGCAGCGAAGACAGGTGACCGCCCGCCGAACCTCCGGTGGCCGCGACGAAATTCGGGTCGCCGCCGTATTCCGCGATGTTCTCGCGAATCCAGTGCATCGCGCTCTTCAAATCGACCAGATGATCGGGAAAGGTCGCGCGCGGGCTCAGTCGGTAATTCGTCGCAACACAGATCCAACCGCGTGACGCGAGGTGATACATCAGCGGCAGCGCCTGCTCGCGCTTGTTGCCGATCACCCAGCCGCCGCCGTGGATCTGGAGCAGTACCGGCGCATTCTGCACGCCTACGCGCGGCGCATAGACATCGAGCCGATGCTTCGGATCGCCGTCCGGCAGATAGGCGATGTCGTGCTTCACCTCGACATCGGGATGTTTGAAGCGAAACGGATTCAAGCTGTGGGTCGCGGGACCCGCTACGTCCATCCGGAGCGCGACTTCGGGGAGGATCGCGGAGCGGTAGTCGGCGCCAAGCCCGGCCGCGAGCGATGCCTCGACGACCGGTTCTGACCGTCGCGCGAGCGGAACGAGCGACGCGAGTCCGGCCCAGGACAACAGCGTGATTCCGAGTCCGACCTGGCCGGGCCATGCGTCGAGCGCTCCCACCCAGATGAAGAAGATCGTCGCCGCGAGCTGCCACGCGAAATGGTGCGCGGAGAGCTCCGACGTGAGCCAACCCGCAAAGAAGCTCGGAACGATGAAAGGACCCGTGCGACGGTGCGGAACGTATGCGTTGAACGTGAACCAAGCACCGACCAGGGTGACGACGAGAAATGCCCAGGACCAGAACATGGACCTAGTGTGCGGCAGCGCGGCGGAATTCGCAGCACCCAATCCGCCCTGAACGCCCTGAAACCGCACCCGGACAGCCGCGTCGGAAACCGAGCCGCTTCCGGGTTAGCATGGAGCGTGGGGCTGATTGGGACACGCACACGTGCGCAGATCGCCGAGAATCGAGGCCGATGACGTCACATCGAAGGACCTGGACCGAGCGGCCCGGCGCCTTTCGGTACGCAGCCGACGCGAGGCCACCGGCCTGTTCGCGGGCAACTACGCCAGCGCATTTCGCGGCGGGGGGCTCGAATTCGAGGAATCGCGCCCGTACGTGCCTGGGGACGACGTGCGCAACATCGACCAGGTCACGACCGCACGAACTGGCGAGCCGTTCGTCAAGCGGTTCCGCGAAGAACGCAACCATACTCTGATTTTCGCGCTCGATACCTCCGCCTCGATGCGCTTTGGCGCGCACGGTCGCTCGAAGGCCACTGCCGCGGCACACGCGCTGGCGCTGATCGCCACCGCTGCGGGCAGAGCGGGTGACCGCACCGCCCTTGTGACATTCGACCGCGGCGTCCGAACTCAGGTTCCGGTCGGACGCGGCCTGGCCCATACCTGGTCGCTGATTCGCGCGACCGCGGCCGCGGCCGCCACACCCGAGGGCGACACCCGGATCGCGGCGGGCGTACGCGGCCTGCTGGTACACACCCGCCATCCCGCGACCGTCGTGCTCTTCTCCGACTTCCGCGACCCGAGTCTGCTCACGACAAGCGGTGAGGCCGGCGGATTGCGCAGGGTCCTCGCGCCGTTGATGCAGCGTTGCGACGTGATTGCAGGCATAGTCGTCGACCCGCGCGAAGAAAACGTTCCCAACGTCGGGCCGCTGCGACTTGCCGACCCCGAAATTCCCGGCCAGACCGTCGTGCTAGACACCGGATCGCGACGCGTACGCGCACTCTACCGCGCGGCCGCACAGGCACGGCGTCGGCAGATCTCGAGAGATTTGCGGCGCAGCGGCGCAGATCCGCTGTGGCTGCGAAGCGACTGCAATCCGCTGCACGCATTGGGGCGCTTCTTCGAAGAACGCGCAGGCCGACGCGGCCGGATTCTGGCTTGAAGCCCTTGCGCCGACACGTCGGGATCGCGCTGCTCGCACTGCTTGCGAGCTGCGGCGACCCGCACGACGATCCGGGCACAGCGCCCCCCGCCGCGCCGCGCGCGACCGCGGTGCTGCGTGCCTCTGAAATCCGGATCGCCGACCGCCCCGAAATCGACATCACCGTCACGACCGCACCCGGCCACCGCGTGCTTCGCCCCGAGCCGCCGAAATCGCTCGCGGGCTTCGAGATCCTCGAATGGCGGAGGTTGCCGGTCGTTCACGAGCCCCGGCGCTGGCTCCACCATCACCGCGTGCAGCTGCGCGCACTCGAAATCGGTCGCTTCGAGTGGCCGGCGCTGCAGCTCACGATCGTCGCAGACGATAACGCGCAGTCCGAACTCGAGCTGCCCCCGATCACACTCGAGGTAGGCTCGACCATGGACGAGCATCCGAATCGATCCACTCCGTTTGGCGCGCGTGCTGCACCGGACCTGCAGCGCGCTCCACGACCATCGCTGCGCACTCTGGCTGCGGCAGTCGCGTCGCTCCTGCTCGCCTCGGTCACGCTCCTCCTCTTCGCGCAACGGCGCGCTCGAAAGGCCCGCAGTCACAGCGAACCTCCGCCCGCCCCGTGGAGCACGGCGCAGAGCGAATTCGATCGCGCCGCCGAACTCGCCGACAGCCCCGCGGCGGCGAGCCACCGCGCGGTGACCGCACTCCATGGATACATGGGACGTCGCTTCGGCGCGCGCACGCGCATGCACACCAGCGAGGAACTCACCGCATTCGAGCCGCCGTACGGCGCGACTTCGAGCTGGCCGACCTTCCACCGCAGCCTTTGCATCAACGCTCGCCCGCGCACGAGCCTTCATCGAGACAACGACACCCCCAATGGGGCTGCGATGAATGAGGCCGCGCTGTTCACCCTCGCGATGGGTGAGACCACACTCGCGAACCAGGAATGGCTGTGGGCGTTGCTTCCGCTCGCAGCGGTCGCGATCTTCATCGCGGCGCAAAGGCCTGCGGACTCTATCGAATGGCCGGGCCTCGCCGAAGCGCAAGTCGCCGGTGCGACGCGCCGAGACCGGGTGCGAGTCGCCTCGCTAGCGTTCCGCGCGTGCGCGCTGGTCGCACTGTCCGTCGCGATTGCGAAACCGGTCGTCATCCACCATGCCCCGGCCGAACCGGGTCACGGCCTCGACCTCGTGCTCGTCGTGGATGCCTCGGGCAGCATGCGCGCAGTCGACACGCAGATCGGCGCTGAGCGAAGCAGCCGGATCGAACTCGCGCGTCGCGTCGTTGCCCGCTTCGCGGAGACGCGTGCGGCCGCGGGCGATCGCGTCGCGCTCGTGGTCTTCGGCGAATCCGCGTTCACCCCGTGCCCACTAACAAGCGACGGGCGGCTGCTACGTGCGTCGCTCGCCCGCATCGAAGCCGGAATCGCGGGCGAAGCAACCGCACTCGGAGATGCGCTCGGGCTGGCAGTCAAACGCGCGGTCGCAGGCCGCGCGAGCGCCTCCACCGACGGACCCGTCGACGGGCGCGCGATCGTGCTACTCACCGACGGCCGCAACAATGCCGGCGTACTCTCGCTCGAGGTGGCGACCGCGGTGGCGCGCGCCGAGGGCGTGCGCGTACACACCGTCGCAATCGGGACTGCGGGCGCCGAGATCCCAGTGCTCGCGACAGGGTCCGGGGCCGCGACCGGCCTGAACTTCGAACGCCACGACGTCGACACCGGGGCCCTCAGGAAAATTGCAGCCACGACCGGTGGGCGGTTCTTCTCCGCACGACGCTCCGGCCAACTCGATGCCGTCTACCACGAGATCGACGCCCTCGAGCGCGTGGCACGACGGCTGCCCCCACGGTTCCGATCGAGCGATCATCCGGAGCCGTTGCTCGCGCTTGCGGGCGCCTGCCTGTTCATGGAAATCGCAATCGCGCGAGTTCTGCGGAGACGCATCCCGTGACCCCTGCCACCCTCGTCCACCCCGAGTGGCTGAACGCGATCGCGCTTGCAATCCTCGCGTGCGCGATCGCGTTGATCGCAGCGCGCAGACTCGCGCGCCGCCGCTGCCGTCGCCTGCTCGGCGAAAATCCGCCGCCGCGTCCGCGCGCTCTATCGAGCGATGCTGCGCTATTCATCGCCGGCGTCGCGATCGCCATCGCGTTGCTCGGGCCGCGTTTGGGCGAGAAGGTTGTCCTTGTTCCCTTCACCGGAGTCGACGTGGTATTCGTCGTCGACGTCTCGCGCAGCATGGACGCGCGCGACATTCCACCGAGCCGACTCGACCGTGCGTGCCGCGCCGTAGAAGAGATCCTGATCCGTCTTCGGCCGGGCGACCGGGCCGGCCTCGCAGTCTTCGCGGGGCGGGGCCTGCTTCTCGCACCCCTCACTCCGGACCACGACGCCCTCGTCGACCTGCTCGCGGCACTCGACACCGACTTGATCAAACCCGCGAGTTCCAACCTCGGCGCGGGTGTGAACGCGGCCCTGGCTGCATTCGAAGCCGGCAGTGACCGACCGCGGGTCCTGGTCGTCGCAAGCGACGGTGAAGACTCGAGCCGGAGTCGAACACTCGGCGCCGAAACGGCGCGCGCGCTCCGGACGCGGGTAGTGACGATCGCGCTCGGCAGCGAGTCCGGCGGGGTCGTGCCCGACGGTGATCGACCGCTGCGCGACCGCGACGGCGAGATCGTACGCTCGCGCCGACAACGCAAGAGCCTCGCACGACTCGCGGTCGCAACGGACGGCGAAGCATTCCTCGGCGACGGCTGGGGGCGCATCGATTTCGCCCGCGCCACCGCGTCGGTGCAACGCGACGCAAGCGCAGCCGCAGCCGACGGTTGGATCGAACAACGAGTTGCGGCGATCGGCACTGCGCCCTTCGCCGTACTCGCCTTTGCGCTGCTGCTTCTCGAGGGTCTTCCCCGACCACGACAGGCGTGGCGGCCGCGGCGGGCGGTGGCCGCGTGTGCGACTGCGGTCGCCGTCATGCTGGCCTCGGGTGCGCACGGCGTAGAGACCGCGAAACGCGTTGGTCGCGACCCACGATCGCCCACAAACGAGGCGGCCGATGCGGCGACACGAGCACGCGCACGCCCCGACGACGCCCGCGCGCAGCTCGAACTCGGCCTCGCGTACCTCGACTCGGGCCGGAACGAAGCCGCGATGCGAGCCTTCCAGGCTGCCACAGTATTCGCGCGCAGTGCCGTACTCGCTGCGGTGGCGTACTACGACCTCGGCGTTGCGGCCCTCGCCAACGGCGACCGCCACGCGGCGCGCGACGCCTTCTTCGCGGCTCTCGACATCGACCCGTCGGACGACGAGGCTCGCTTCAACCTCGAATGGACACTTCAAAACGCGGCCACACCGCGGCCGGAGCCCGGCCCGGAAGGTGTGTCGCAGCCCGGAGCTGCTGAACCGGGCGCGAAACCCGAGTCAGAGAAGAGCGCCGACGAAGCGCGTGATCGCATCCCCGAGATCCCCGCCATGAGCGATGCCCAACGCCGACGCTGGCTCGAGCGCGCAGAAGACGACTCACGCCCCTGGCTTCGCGCTGCAGCAGCAACTCCCGATGAATCCGACCCGCCTTCAACGAGGCCCGCATGGTGAAGCACCGAAACAGCATCCCAACTCGAATGCGATCCGGATTCCTGGTAGCTCCGTCGCTTGCGGCTCTCGCCTGCGGCGTCGCAGGCGCCGGTGAACCTGCGCCGTGCACTGCGACGGCCAGCTTCGACGTCACGCACGCGATCGTGGGACAGCAGGTTGGCTACGGCGTCCACATCGAGCGCCGCGAAGAGGTGGTCTCGGTCGAGTGGGTCGAGCCGCCGACCTTCCCGGGGTTCCGCGCGGAGTGGTTGCCCGACATCACCGAGCCCGCCGATTCGAGTGCTCGGAAGCACCACTACGAGGAGCGCCGGGCGTTGTTCCCCGAACACGCAGGAACGCTCGGCTCGACGCGCGCGCAATTGCGCTGCCGCAGCAGCGAGGGGGTCAGCCTCATCGTGGTACCACGCGTCACGCTGCGGGCCCTGCCGCCGCCGACCCGCGATCGGCCAGGTGATTTCGCGGGGCTGGTCGGGCCGGTAGCGGTCGAGCGCATCGTCACGCCGCAACCCGCCAGCCTCGGCGAAAGCATCCGTGTCGCCGTGATGTTGCGCGGTGAGGGGAACCTCTGGATCGCCGACGACCCAATGGGGCCGATCGCTGCGGCCGATGTCTTCAGACGACGACCGCACACCAGCTTCGACACGGGATCTCGCCTGACAGTAAATCGCCACTTCGTGTACGACGTCGTTCCGCTCCACACCGGAGAACTCGAGATCCCTGCAATTCAGGTCGCGTACTTCGACGCAACGCAAGGGCGGTTCGGAACGGTTCGCGTCGAGGCAGTGAGCGTCGCGGTCGAACCCGCCGCAGACGCGACCGCTTCCGATGCAACGTCGCACGCAGCCGATGCCACATTCGAAAGCGAGACCTTCGGTACGCAGACCACCACCACGAATGCCCGCGATGCCCCGGTTCGCTCGCGCGTGAATCGGCCCGTGATCGCCGTCGCGGTGATCGCAGGCATCGCGGTCGCCTTCGTGCTCCGAAGGCGCCTCGGTGAGCACCGCCGAATCGCCACGATCGAGTCGACCGTCGCCGCAATCCCGGACGGAACCGGTGAGGCCGCGGCGATCGCTCAGGTGTTGCGGGTCGCGATCTCGGCACACGTCGAAGGGCTCGCAGCGCAGACAGCGGAGGAACTCGCCGCGGACCCTTCCCTGCCCGAACGCGTCACCGCGGCGGTGCGGCTGCTCGCCGAAGCTGAACACGCGCGCTTCGATCCCGCGGCGGCGCTTCCCGACCGGGATGCCGTTCGCGACGCCATCGCGCGGCTGTGACCACCTGCTGGCCGCAGCTGCGCCTGAATGAAGCTGCCAACGCTCCCCGAGCGATTACCAGGCGTGCTCGGACTGCACACACTCGGTGACTTCACCCGGGGGAGAGCTACGCGGGATCACCCCGCATCGGCGAGCAGCGCGCCTGCCGTTCGCGTGCGGCCGCGAGCTCGTCGGGCGTGTTCACGTTCGTGAGTGCAACACCCTCCGGGTCGACGCGCTCGAGCGCCTCGCCCTCTATGTACGCGGTGTCGATCGCACCGAGCAGACCACCCAAGGCGAGCTGGCCACGCTCGAGTCGCTCACGCGCCACCGCCAGTACGGGTTCTCGGCGGTACAGCGCGCAGAGTGCGTGGCGACCATTCGCGTCGCGCGGCACCACTGCATCGGCCTCGGGCCACGCGACGAGTGCGAGCAACAGGTCGGGCGTCACCAACGGCAGATCCGTCGCGACGACGAGCACGCAGTCCGTACGCGCGGCGACCAACGCGGAAACCAGGCCGCGTAGCGAACACTGCGGTCCGTCCACATCGGCAACGAGTCGCGCGCCCGCGACCAGGGCGGCATCCGGGGGCGAGCCGCCAACGATCAGTACATCGTTCACGAGCCCCGCGAGCAATCGGGCAATGCGCTCGGCGGCGGGTCTGCCGTCGAATTCGAGGTGCGCCTTGTCGCTCCCCATCCGCTGCGACGCGCCGCCGGTGAGCACGACGCCGGAGACCGTCGCCAGAGTTCCACGGGTTGCCGTTCGCGGGACAGCCATCGCCGCTCAGAAACCGGGCTCTTCCGAGGCGAAGAATTCGTCGTCGAGCACCTGCACCGTAGCAAAGGCACCCTCGGCGAGTTCGGTGTCCTCCGACGGAAACACCAACAGCCCCTGCGCGCGAGTCATCGAGCGCAGCGCTCCCGAGCTCTGGTTGCCGGCGCCGCGGGCAACGATGTCGCCGCCGCTGCGCTCGAGCTCGACGCGAACGAAATGCAGGCGTCCCGGCTTCTTCGTGAGAGTCTCGGCGAGTCGCGCCCGCACGGTCGGTCGAAAGAGCTTGTGGTGCCCCGTCAGCTTGCGCAGTGCGGGACGCACGAATTGCTCGAAGGTCATCATCGCCGACACCGGATTTCCGGGCAGACCGAACACCAACGGCCCACCTTCGATACGACCGAATACGAGCGGGTACCCGGGCTTGATCTGCACACCCCAGAAAATCACCCCGCAACCGATCTTCTCGAGCACATCACGAACGAAATCGTAATCCCCGACCGACACGCCCGCAGAGCTCACGAGCACGTCCGCGCCGAGACCCGCGCGAAAGCACTGCTCCACGTCTTCCGGCGTATCGCGCGCAATGCCGAGATAGACTGGATCGGCCCCGACGGCGCGACACTGCGCCGCGAGCGAATACGAGTTCGACGACACGATTCGGCCACCGTCGACCGATTGGTCGGGCTCGACGAGCTCGTCCCCGGTAGACAGCAGTGCGACCCGCGGACGCTGATGCACCGCGACGACCGAGCGCCCCAGTGACGCGAGCATGCCGACGTGACCGGGCCCGATCACCGCGCCCGATTCGATCACGCGGTCGCCCCGCTGGACATCCTCCCCTGCGTCGCGAATGTTTTCGCGTGGCGACGGCGAGACGAGCACGCGCACGCGCTCTCCGTCCGATTCGGTGTCCTCCTGGCGCACGACCGCGTCGGCGCCGGGCGGAACCGGTGCACCCGTGAGGATCCGGGCCGCTTCGCCGGGCTCGAGGGGCCGACTCGCATCACCGCCCGCAGGAATCGTGTATGCGATCGGAAGCTCGATCGACCGTTCCGTCGAAGCTCCCGCGACATCAGCGCGACGCACCGCGTAGCCATCCATGGCCGAGTTGTCGGCGGGCGGCAGTCGGCGATCCGATTCCACCGCCTCCGCGAGGACCCGCCCGAGCGCGCTCGAGACCGCGATGGTCTCGGGCGGCATCACGGGCGTCGCGTCTAGGATGGCCTCGAGGGCCGCGGCGGCGCCAAGTCCGGTCTTCACGGCCAGACAGTACCGTAACCTCGCGGTTCAGTGGATATTTTGCCGCTCGACCGGACGACCGGAGCCCGCTAACCTGCACAATAATTAGGCAACTCCTGATGTCCGGAATCCCCCACCCCGGCACCGAGAGGACACCCGTTGACCGCGCCCGTCATCGACGCCGCCGCGATCCACCCGATCTCGCTGCGTCTCCACACTCTCGAGAACAATCTGGTGCTGGCCCCGATGGCCGGGGTGTCGAACCTCCCGTTCCGCTTGATCGCGCGCGAAGCCGGTGCCGCAATGGGGGTCAGCGAAACCATCAGTGCCAAGGGGCTCGTGATGGGCGGGCACAAGACACGGCGCCTGCTCGACACCTCGCCGCGCGAGAAGCCGGTCGCGTTCCAGCTGTTCGGCTCGGAGCCCGCAACACTCGCGGAGGCCTGCCGAAGGCTCGCGGACGAAGGTGTCGAATGGATCGACCTGAACGTCGGCTGCCCGGTGAAGAAGTTCATCCGAAACTGCGCGGGCTCGTCGTTGCTGCGCGACCTGCCGCGCGCAGTTCGGATCGTGAGCGCGATGAGGCAAAGCTTCCCGGGTACCTTTTCGGTGAAAATGCGTACCGGCTGGGACGACGCGTCGATCGTCGCACCCGAGTTCGCGCGCATGTGCGTCGACGAGGGCGCGGAACTACTCAGCGTTCACGGCCGAACACGCGCGCAGCAATACACGGGCCGCGCGAATCGCGACGTCATCCGAGAGGTCGTCGAGGCGGTCCCCGGAACGCCGGTGCTCGCGAATGGTGACATCACCCGAGCGGCGGACGTCTTCGAGATGCTTCGGGATACCGGAGCCGCGGGGGTGATGATCGGTCGCGGCTCGGTCGGAAACCCATGGATCTTCCAGCAGGCACTCGAACTCGCGCAAGGCGGCGCGCTTCGAAGGCCGACTCCGAGCGAACGCTACACCACGATCGAACAACACATCGACCTGATGAGACGCGCCTTCTCGGACCCGACCGCCTTTGCGTCGAATCTGAAGAAGTACGTCGCTGCGTATTCGAAAGGCATGCACGGCGGCAACCGCTTCCGGCAGGCGGCGCTTCAGTCCTCGGACCTCGACGAGATCCTCGGGCTCACGCGCGATTTCTTCACCCGCACCGATCGGGCCGCATAGCAGTGGCACGCGACCTGACAGGTGTTCTCGATGCGGTCATCGCGGGGATCGTCGTGGTCGACAGCGACGGCCGCGTCGAAATCGTCAACTCCGCGGCCAGCCAGATCCTCGAAACGTCGGCCGAGACGGCGATCGGTCGCCAGCTCGAGGAGCTCTTCCCCTTCGCGCACTCCATCCCCAAGCTGGTGCGAACCGTGGTCGCCGCAGGGGGCTCGGCGAGCGAGAACGAGTTGCACGTCGAACGGCGATTCGACCACGATCTCGTGATCGACGTCGCGGCGTCTCCGCTGTTCGACGAAGCGGGCCCGCCGAGCGGCGCGGTGATCGTGTTGCGCGACCGCACCATCCAGAAGTCGCTCGAGGAGATGGTCGAGGACCGCGAGACCATCTCCGCCTTCGGCGACATTGCGGCCGGAATCGCGCACGAGGTCAAGAACCCGCTCGGTGGCATCCGCGGCGCCGCCGAGTTGCTGGCGTCACGCAGCGAGGAAGGTCAGACGCGAGAAATCGCCGAGATGATCGTACGCGAGGTCGGACGAATCGCGGCGCTCGTCGACGATCTGATGGTCTTCACACCGGGCGACGCGATCCACTTCGAACAGGTCAACATCCACCGAGTAATCGATGAGGTGCTCGAACTCGTGGCCCTCGACCCGATCAGCGAGGCGATCGAAATCCAGCGCTGGTACGATCCCTCGATTCCGGATTTGCTCGCGGACGGTGACCGACTCGCACAGGTCTTCCTGAACCTGTGTCGAAATGCCGTTCAGGCGATGACGCCCGATCCCGGAACGCTTACCGTGCGAACCCGTATGCCGCTCGACCACCGCCTCTCTGGCACGCACGGAGACGCAATGCCGACCCTGGTGGTCGAAATCTCGGATACCGGACCGGGCATTCCAACCGACATCCTCAACAAAATGACCACACCTTTCTTTACGACTCGCACCGACGGCACCGGCCTCGGACTCGCGGTATCGCGCAACTGGGTATCACGCCACGGCGGCGCCCTGCGAATCGAGAGCACGGTGGGCAAGGGCACGACCGTGAAGGTCTCGCTGCCTCTTCGGAGATCTGAATGAACGCACCCCATGTCGCACGCGTGCTCATCGCCGACGACGAGCCCTCGATCCGATTCGTCTTGCGCGAAACCCTCGAAGAACAGGGCTTCGATGTGGTCGAAGTCGCCGATGGCGAAGCCGCTCTCGAACAGCTGTCGAACGGCGATTTCCAGCTCGGCTTCGTCGACATCCGCATGCCCGGTCTGACCGGTCTCGAGGTCCTCGAACGTCTGCCGGCCGGCCCGAGCGAACCATCGATCGTGATCATTACCGCTCAGAATACCTTCGAGAACGCGGTCGAAGCCATGAAGCGCGGGGCCCTCGACTACCTCGTCAAACCGTTCGGGATCGCCGAGGTGAAGGCGCTCGCCGAAAAGGCGCTTCGCACGCGTGCTCTCGAGCGCGAGGTCCGCGAGCTGCGCCGGGCGGTCGACCAACACACCGCGCACGGCGAACAGCTGGTCGGAAAGAGTCCGGCAATCCTCGAAATCTTCAAGACCATCGGGCGCGTCGCTGCTCGCGATATCTCGGTACTGGTCACCGGCGACAGCGGAACCGGCAAGGAGCTCGTCGCACGCGCGATCCACACCGCCAGTGGGCGAGCCGAGCATCCGTTCGTCGCGGTCAACACCGCCGCGATCCCACGCGAACTGCTCGAAAGCGAGCTCTTCGGCCACGAACGCGGAGCCTTCACGGGCGCAATCGCTGCGCGCAAGGGCCGGTTCCGCGAGGCCACGGGCGGTACCCTGTTCCTCGACGAAATCGGTGACATGCCGATCGACCTCCAGGCCAAGCTGCTGCGCGTGCTCCAGAGCGGTGAAGTCACACCCGTCGGTGGCCAGCAGGCCGTGTCGGTCGATGTCCGGATCGTGGCCGCTACCCACCGCGACCTCGACGTCGCGGTCGCGGCAGGCAATTTCCGCGAGGACCTGCTGTATCGCCTGCGAGTGGTACCGATTCAGATCCCGAAGCTCGCCGACCGTGGCGAGGACGTCCGAATACTGGCCGAGCACTTCGTATCCCGCTACGCGGACGAGCTCAGCGACGGCAATCCTTTCTTGACCGAGGAAACGATCGACTTCCTGGCCGAATACCAATGGCCCGGCAATGTCCGTGAGCTCGAGAACGCGATCAAACGCGCGCTGGTGCTGTCGAGCGGCGACGTACTGCAGACGGAAGAC
This sequence comes from Deltaproteobacteria bacterium, assembly GCA_019310425.1. GTDB lineage: Bacteria > Myxococcota_A > UBA9160 > UBA9160 > SMWR01 > JAFDEI01. The sequence continues at coordinate 12,764 of JAFDEI010000014.1, forward strand.
TTCGAATTCCTACTCGGCGATGCTCGACCGGCCGAGCCCGGCAGCGACCTCACGAAGCTGGTCGAAGCCGACGTCCTCGAGGCACTCGGACAACCCGAGCCCTGCGACATCTACCGCAGCGTGCTCGAACGCGTCGAACGCCCGCTCCTCGCCAGCGTGCTCAGCCACACTGAAGGCAACCAGATTCGCGCCGCAGCACTACTCGGCATCAATCGCAACACATTGCGCAAGAAGATCGTCGACTTCGGCATCGAGGTTCCGGGGCGCAAATGAGTACCGATCGCGGGGCCACGGGCGGGCGGTGGAACGGCCTATTCGTGTTGGCCGATGACGATCCACGTTGGAAGGAACGGCCGGTCGAACAGGCACGCGCCGCGTGTGCGGGGGGTGCACGCGTCGTGCAGCTGCGCGCCAAATACGCGACCGATCGCGAGGCCCTGTGCTGGGCCGCCGAGATCCGTGCCCTCACGCGCGATGCGGGGGTGTCGTTCTTCGTGAACGACCGCTTCGACCTCGCACTCGCCGCATACGCGGACGGAGTCCATCTCGGTCAGGACGATCTTCACCCCACGGACCTGCCGGCGGCGGTACGCGAGCAGCTGCTCGTGGGGCGTTCGACCCACACGTTGGAGCAGGTGTGCGCCGCATCGGAGGAAGCGGTCGACTACCTCGCCTTCGGCCCGGTCTTCGGAACCCATTCGAAGGCGTCGCCATACCCGCCCCGTGGGTTGCCGCTGCTGCGCGAAGCCGTCCAGGCCGCGGCACCTCTGCCACTCGTGGCGATCGGCGGAATCAACGCCAAGAACGCCGCCGATGTCGCCGCTACGGGCGCCATCGGAGCTGCAGTGATCTCGGCCGTCGCGAGCGCGGATGATCCCGAGCAGGCGGTCGGCGAGCTGGTCGCCGCATTCACCGGAGCACACGCCCGTTGACCGGCATCGCAGAGAGACTCCCGTCGGTACTCGGCCTGTTCGTCATGGTGGGAATCGCGTGGGCGGTCTCGAGCGATCGCAGACGCGTCCCGTGGCGCACGGTGGCCTGGGGAATTGGCATCCAGTTCGCGCTCGCGCTGCTGCTGCTCAAGACGCCGGTCGGCGACGCTTTCTTCCGGGCCATGGCCGTACTCGCGGAGGCGCTGACCCACTACGTCGACGCCGGCATCACGTTCGTCTTCGGCGCCCTTGTGCCCGGGGGTTTCTCGTTCGCAATCGAAGTGCTCCCCATCATCGTGTTCATGGGCAGCCTGTTCGCGATTCTCTACCACATCGGCGTGATGCAACGGCTCGTGAACGTGCTCGCGTTCCTGTTGTCGCGCACGATGGGGTCATCCGGAGCCGAGAGCCTGGCCGCGGTCGGAAACATCTTCGTGGGCATGGCGGAGTCCGCGCTGATCGTGCGCCCCTACCTCGCACGGATGACCCGCTCGGAATTATTCAGCCTGATGACCGTCGGCATGTCGACCGTCGCGGGCTCGGTGATGCTCACCTACGTGAAGATGCTCGGCAGCGCGGATTACGCCGGGCACCTCGCCACTGCGAGTCTGCTGTCCGCGCCGGCCGGTCTCCTGATCGCGAAGGTCATGATCCCGGAAACGGGCACACCCGAGACCACGTCCGGCGGGCTCGCAGGCATGGATCGAGAGTCGGTCAACGTGATCGATGCAGCCGCGCAGGGTGCCGCAGCGGGCCTGAAGCTCGCAGCCTACATCGCAGCAATGCTGATCGCTTTCGTCGCGCTGATCGCACTCGTGAACGACAGCCTCGCGGGCGTCGGCGGCTGGATCGGCGTGCACGACCTCACGCTGCAACGGATCCTCGGCTTCCTGCTCGCGCCACTGGCGTGGCTGATGGGCGTACCGTGGGAAGATGCGACCCAGGTTGGTGCGTTGCTCGGAATCAAGACGGTGCTGAACGAATTCATCGCCTATCTCGAACTGTCCGCACTGATGGAAGCGGGCGCGCTCCAGCCTCGCTCGGCAATGATTGCATCCTATGCGCTATGCGGCTTCGCCAACTTCGGCTCGCTCGCGATCCTGCTCGGTGGCATCGCCGGCGTCGTACCGACCCGCCGCGCAGAAGTTGCCGAGCTCGGCCTGCGCTCGATCCTCTCGGGCTCGCTGGCCACCTTCATGACCGCCTGCGTCGCCGGCATATTGCTCTAGCCCGTCTCACGATCAGGACCAGAACTCGTCCACCGCGTACTGGTCGCGCGGAACCGCCCAGATCTCGGCGATACGAGATTCCTCGATTCGAAAGATCAGGATGTAGTCGGTGTCGAGCTTCCGCTCGCCGCGAAGCCCGCTCACGTGAAACAATACAGACACGTATTTGCTGCCGACCAGGATGTCTTCCAGCGTCGAGTCGAAGCGCTCGGCCAGGTCGCCGATCGCGGCGAGAAAGCCGAAAACCGCGTCCTGCCCGTGGTAGACGCCGGAGCGCTTACCACGACCCGACGCGTTCCAGACGAGATCCTCCGCACACACCTCTGCGAGCATCCCCGCATCGCCGACCGACACCGCCTCCCAGGCCAGCCTCGCGATCGCCGCGTGAGGATGTTCGGTGTTCATGGTTCGAGAGCGGTGCGGGTCTCGGCACGCGCGGCGCGTTCGAGTTGTCGTCGCTGCCCCTGAACCCAGCAGCCATAGATGACGAGTGTGCCGATGACGAGCCCGTAGGCAGCGATCACGTAGGCCATGTGTTCCTTTCCACGAGAGCCGACGCGGATGTCGGACCCGTCATTGTGGGCTGCTCATGGGCACGATGCAAGTAGATCCTCGCCTCTCCAACAGGCCCGCCCTGCCTTCAGGTCTCCGTGGTGAAACCGCACTGGTTCCCTCGATGTGCGATATAATCTCTCCGCCATACCTTGGACTTTCCGGCTCGAGCGAGACGGAAATCACCCCGGCCTCCCGAACGCAATCGTGTCCGCAGCGAGACATGCCAAGGAGGGGATCATGAGTATTGCATTCTGGCAGCGGCTGCCGACTGTGCTGTTAGTCGTTTTCGCGATGGCGGCAGGTGCGACGGGCCTGTCCAATCAGCCCGGCGTCACGGACTTCTCGGGCGCAAACGCAGATGCCATCGAGACGAGCGACATCACCACCGCACTAGCCGTTCCTCGCGGTGCCCGAATCGAACCGGCTGCACCGCCCACGGTCCGACTGCCGATCTTCTTCGAATTCAACTCGGCGAGCCTGCGCCCGGAAGGCCGCAACCTGCTCGACAAAGTCGGCGCAGCGCTGGCTTCCGACGAGCTCACGACCTTCCGGTTCTCGGTCGAGGGCCACACGGACAACATCGGCTCAGCAGAATACAACCACTCCCTGTCGACGCAACGCGCAGAAGCGGTCAAGGAATACCTCGTGGTGCGCGGTGTCCCGGAAGATCGCCTCGGCACGATCGGCCACGGTGAGAACGATCCCGTCGCCGACAACGGCAGCGACATCGGCCGCCAGCGAAACCGGCGCGTCGAGCTGATCAACCTCGGCAGCATCGAGTAGTCGGGTCCGGCGCTTGTACCGGGGGGCGCTCGCCGCTGTACTGCTGCTGTCCACGGGTCTCGCCGCGGCGGAGTCCAACGACCCGATCACTGCGGCAAATCGAGCCGTGGAACTCTGCACGGCCGGCGATCTCGGCGATGCAGCAGACGAATTGCACGCGCTGCTCGAGACGCTCGAGTCCCGCTATGGGCCTGGTCACGATGCGCCGCTGATCGTGCGGCTCAACCTCGCGGAGATCGAGAGACGACTCGACAACCATCGCAGAGCCAAGAAGATCGGGAATCTCCCACCTGAGGACCCGAACGCACCGAAGATCGATTCGAAGCTCAAGCGCGCGCTGCGCGGGCTGGCAGTCTGCGCGACTGCGGAGCCCTCTCAGATCGCCAAACCGATGCCATCGCTGCCCGTCACCGAAGTTGCAACTTCCGCGGCACAGGAACAGCTCAACCTCGCCCGCAAGCTCGCAACACAGGGGCAGTACCGTCGCGCGCTCGAGACTGCGAAGCTCGCGCGACGTTCGGCGGGTGATTCGCCGCCCGAGCCATTCAAGATGCAGCTCTATGAGACATCCGCGATCGTGCGGCTCCAGCTCGGCGACCGGCCCGGTGCGGTCCGCGACGCCGAGAAGGCGGACCAGATCGCGCGCAAGACCGGCGCAGCGGATGTCCGCATCAACGTGGTGCGGCTCATCGCCCAGGCGGGAGATCTCGAACGTGCGAGTGCGCTGCTTGCCGAAGTGAAGCCCACCGCGGCGTCACCGGAAGACCGGGCCGATCTCGACGAAGCCGCGGGGGACCTCGCAATGCGCCTGGGATCGCCGCGTACCGCGCTCGGTCACCTGAAGCGTTCTCTCGCGGGCCACAAACAGAAATTCGGTGCCAACCATCCCTACACTGCCGCCGTGCACCACCTGCGCGGCGACGCCTACCGCCAGTCGGGCGACTTCCCCGCGGCAATGCGCGCGTACGAAGAGGCGCTACGTGTTCGGCGCGCCGCACTCGGACCGAAGAGCCCGGAGACCGCGCGAACCCAGAATGCGATCGGCCTGCTAAACGCAGACCTGCGGGACTGGCGGGCCGCTGACGAAGCTTTCGCCGCCGCACTCGCCTCACTCGAAGCCTCCCTCGGAACGGATCACCCCGAGACGATCACCATCCGCTCGAACCGCGCCCTCGCGCGCTGGGGCGCGACCGGAAAATCGAGTGCAGTCGACGAGTACGCACGAACCGTCACCGACCTCGGCAAGGCGCTCGGTGCCGACCACCCCGATGTCGCCGCTGCGACGCGCAACCTCTCCCGCTTCGAGGCTGATCGAGGCAACGACGAGCGCGCGGAAGAGTTGCTCGAGCAGGCCTTGCAGTCACAGACTCGTTCGCTCGGACCGGACCACCCGGAACTCGGCCAGACACGACTACAACGCGGGCGGCTTCTCGCGGGGAGAGGCAGGCTCGCCCAGGCTGCGGTCGAAATCGACGCCGCGATTGCAATCCAGTCGAAGTCACTCGGCCCCGAGCACCCGGCAGTCGCACGTGCGCGGATCTCGCGGGCCCGCATCGCGGTGGTGCAGGGTGACAATGCCACCGCGCTGCGTGAAGCCGAAGAAGCCTCGCGCGCAATCGCGGTCTACACCCGTCGCACCTTTGGTGCCATCTCGGACCGGCAGCGCTCGCTGCTCGCGCGCGACTCCCAGGACGTTCTCGGCGCGCTGCTCTCCGTTCCGAACGCACCCGCGAAACCACTCTTCGTCTCCATGCTGCCGCACCGCGACTCCGTTCTGCGCAGCATCGCAGCCTCACGGGCAGCCGCGCGCAGCGGCAAGGGCGGCGACTTCCTCGATGAACTGGCCAATCTGCGCGCACGCTACGTCGCAGCGATCCACGGCCGTGGGCCGAACACCGCAACCCGCGTAAAACAGCTCGCAGAGCAGATCGAAGGCGTCGAACGCCTGGCCGCAGCAGCCGGTTCGCGGATGTTCGACCTCGACCCGAACGAGGTACTCGCACTGGCGTGCAGCCGCATGCCCGGCAATGTGGTCCTGGTCAAGTTCACCGCCTATGAGCGCACGCTACCCGGCAAGCCCGGCGAAACCGTCCCGGCCTACGCGGCGCTGGTCGTGCACGGAAACGGCTGCAACGTACGGCGTGTAGACCTCGGGGATGCGAGCCGGATCGACCACGCCGCGGAGACCTTCGGCACCGCGATGCGCGAACAACGATCGGACTCGCCGGAGGCGCGTAGCGCTCTCTCGGAAGCCCTGCTCGAACCGCTCGGCAGTTCGGTGATCGACACGCCGCACTGGCTCGTGATTCCAGACGGCGCGCTGTGGGGAGTGCCGATCGGCGCACTGCCCGACCCGAAGAACCGCAACGATTATCTACTCGAACGAGTGGGGGTCGGCTTCCTGACCTCAACGTACGAACTCGCGGATGCATCGCGAACGGAGTCGAACCCGAACATCGTTGGGCGATCTCTGTTGATCGGCGCACCTGATTTCGGTGGAACCGACAGTGGCGGCCCGGTGGTTCTCACGAAATCAGGGCCGTGCCAGCTCCAACCCTTCGAAAATCTGCCCGCGACCGCCGAGGAACTCGAGGACATCCGCAAGCTGATCGGGTCCGAGCGCGTGGTTACCGGAGCCGATGTCACCAAGGAGCGCCTGGCCAGGGAATTCGCCGATAAGCCTTGGCTGGTGCACTTCGCGACCCATGCGTACTTCGCCGGGCTCAGCGGATGCGACACCGACGCGGACGACGGTCGCACAAGGCCCGCGAGCCAGATGGCCGCCATCGACGCCAATCCGCTGGTCCTGTCCGGCATCGTACTCGCCGGCGCCAACAACCCGGCACGAATCGACGGTGAGGCACAGGGCGGCATCCTCACCGCATACGAGGTGGCCGGCATGGACCTTGGAGAGTCAGGCCTGGTGGTTCTCTCGGCATGCGACACCGGCACCGGTCTGCACCTGCGCGGCCAGGAGGTGCAGGGCCTGCGCTGGGGCTTCCGCGCAGCCGGTGCGCGCGCACTCGTGACGAGCCTCTGGCGCAGCAACGACGCCGCAACTCGCACCATGATGCACGCGTTCTACCAGGCGCTGATCTCGGACGACCTCGCCGCCGACCCGCTGCGCGGCGCCGAAGCACTCCGCCGCGCGCAACTCGAACAGGTCGGACACGACAAACGCCTCGGCATGAAGCGTCCACTGATCTGGGCCAACTTCATCTTCTCGGGCGTACTCTGATCCGGCGACCGCGCGCGGAGTTCAACGCCATCGATCCGTAATCCACCTCAGGGTTCGTAGCCGTAGTTGCCCCCATAGAGGTCATAGTCACCGTAATCAAAGTCATCGTAGTCCGGCTGCTGCGGCGGATTCACTGTGTCGATCGGCGAGAGCACTTCCGAGGGGTCTTCGATCGACGGCCTGGAGCCAGGCGTCGGCGGATCTGGTTTCGATTTCTCGATCGCGACCCTCGGCAGCGACGCGATGCGTCCGTCTAGCAGTGCGATTCGTTCGCCCACGTTGCTCGCATGCGCGATCCGGTCCAATTGCAGAGCGGCGGCGTGGAAGTCCGCAAGGCAGCCGCCGAGATTCGTCAGCGTCGACTCCGGCAGCCGCTCCGGCACGGCCGCCGGGGCCTCGCCGGGCATCATCGTGATCCGCTCCGACCCGTGGATCGTCGTGCTGCCCTCGATGGTCGGGTCCGCGCTGATGATTCGGACGGGGTTGTCGAGCGTCGCGATGCTCGATTCACGAGTAATGGGGTCGACCGTCACGTAGACCACGGTTCCCAGGATGGTCGCGATCGCGGCCGGTGTATGGATCTGGATGTGCTCTTCGCCCGGGCGTGGCTGAACGATGATGCGCGTGGTGCCCGCACCCACCTCGATCACGCGATTGCCGGCCTCGTTGCGCGTGAGCGTCATGATGGTCTCGGCGCAGAGTTCCACCAGCGAATCCTCGTCGACCAGCATCGCGGCGCCGCCGTCACTGCCCGTCTTGATCTGCGTGTCTTCGGCGAGCGCGCCCTCACGGCTGAGTGCCGCATCTCCGGAAGTCGCCTCCCCCACCACGGCGGTCAGGCGGGCGCCCACGGATGCTGCGACCGCAGACCCGGCGCACAACAGCACGAAGCCACATAGCAGTGCAATCCCTGCGTTGCAGTTCCGTCGAATGATTCGATTCATCATGTCGTTCCTCCTTCTCTACCTGCCATCACAGCACTCATCAGAAGCGATAACTCAGATACGCGCCAGTGACCCAGCGGTCGTGGTGGTAGAAGTCGATATTGGAGTTCGAGTGGTCGTACGAGCCCGCGACCGAAACCTCGACGTGCTCGCCGATCGGCCGCGCGAGTTCGAGCGTGAGCCGGTGAATCCGGTCCTTGCGCTTCTTGTGTTTGCCACTCGACAAATCGAACGGGTCGAAATCGGAATCCGACCAGCTCGCGGGCAAGGCGTTGACCGAGCGGTAGTTCCGAAAGATGAACCGGTACAGCAGCGTCGCCTGAACCCCGAAAGGCAGGCTGCCAGCGGCGCCCGAGGAAAGCTCGAATCCGTCATAACTGAAGTCCGCGGAGTCGGCACGGTCCATTTCTCCCAATGCTCCGAAGCGAACGTAGGTGAACGGCTCGGGTAGAAATATGAACTGGTTCACACCGAAGCCGTAGCGATTGCCGTCGCGCTGGAAGGCGCTCGGGTAGCTCTGGAGGAAGTTCGCGTTCTGCCACTGGAAATAGCCCTGGGTGACTCCCCAGTCCTGCTCCCGGTAGGTGATCGAGGGGGTCACCCGATGCAGGTGTCGGAAATTGTCGGACAGATCGATCATCGTGAAGCCGTAGTCGTATCGCAGGCCGATACGAATCGGATCGAAGTTGGCGGTTCCCGAAAGCCACCCGACGTGGGTCTGGAGGTCGACTCTGCTGATGTGGTGGTGAACGCTCAGATAGCCGTCATAACCGGCGCTGAGCGAATAGCGATCGTCATTGTAGAGGTTGTAACTGCCGCGAATCCGAAACACTCCGCGGAAGTCGGAGTCCCGATCACCCGGATTGCGGACACCGGGCAGCGTATTGGGGTTGTCCTTTCCCGCGAAGGTCGGGTTGCTGTCCCATTCGATCCCGGCGGTGAGGGAGAGCGACCAGGGGCGCTCGTCACGCTGGCCGCCGGTCGGCGTCATCTGCTGCCGCAGCCCACTAGCGGAGGTTCCGAGCGGCGAAAGTGGCGACTGCTCTTCGACAGCCGAGAAGGCCCCCTCCGCTTCGGCGAAGTTTCCGAGGAAGGCCGCGGATAGTCCGGCGTAGTAGGTCGCATGCTGACTCACCGACGAATCGAGCTGCCGCGCGCGATCCAGCTTCACAATCGCAGCTTCGTAATCGCCCGTGCGGTAGGCGGCAACACCCGCGAAGAGGTTGGCGCGCGCGTCGTCGGGCCGCTCGACCAGGATCTGATCGAGCGCGGCTTTCGCCTCTTCGACGCGACCGACCTCGAGCAACGCCGTCGCGCGGTCGAGGCGCAGCTCGCTGTCGTCAGGCTCGAGTTCGAGCGCGCGGTCGAAGTGCTCGATAGCGCCCACGAAGTCGCCCCGCTGCTGCGCGATCATTCCGAGATATTGGATCGCGGCTGTGTCTTCCGGATCCGCCGCGACCACCTTCTCGAACTCCACCAGAGCAACGTCGTAGTTCCCGTCGCCGAAGGCGACCACGCCACGGTGGAAGGCCAGCTCGGACGCGACCGATGCGAATGCGGCGGGTGCGAGAAGCAACAGCCACAACGCGACGCAGTGGGCCGTGAACCCGATGAGATTCCGTCTGCTCAATTTCCTCTCCTGCCTGTGTGGGGGGGAGCGTGCGTCGCGAGTCTGGGGGGCAGCTCATTTGACCAGCCCCACAGGGACGTGTCAACAGAATTTTGAGGTTTATTAAGGGCTTAGGAGAGCAAACGGCTGGTCAGGAGAAGTCGAAACGCACACCGGCCCCCGATGGAGGGCGGGCATGCCCCTGATCCCGGTGCTAACGCGCGTAGCCGAGCCTACGCAGTGCATCGCGAACTTCGTCGAGTGCTGTCGGGTCCTCGATCGTCGCAGGAATCCGCCAAGGTTCGGAATCCGCAATCTTGCGCATGGTTCCACGCAGGATCTTCCCCGAGCGCGTTTTCGGCAGCTGTGCCACGACGGCAACCTGCTTGAAGGCCGCAACCGGACCGATCTTCTCGCGAACCGAGTCGACGAGCTCGGCCGAAATTTCATCGAACGGCCGATCGACGCCTTCGTTCAACACCGCCAGACCGACCGGGAGCTGCCCTTTCAGATCGTCGCGAACACCGAATACCGCGCATTCAGCGACATCCGGATGGGCGGCGAGCACCTCCTCCATCCCGCCGGTCGAGAGGCGGTGGCCCGCGACGTTGATGATGTCATCAGTGCGAGCCATGATCCACAAGTATCCATCTTCATCGAAATGGCCCGCGTCCGCGGTCTGGTAGTAACCCGGAAAGCGCGTCAGATAAGCGCTGCGGAATCCGGCTTCGTTCTCCCACAATCCCGTCAAGCAGCCGGGCGGTAGCGGCAGCTTCACCACGATATGCCCGGTCTCACCAGGTGGGAGTTCCCGGCCGTCCTCGCCGAGCACGCGCACGTCGTAACCCGGCACCGCCTTCGTCGGCGAGCCGGGCTTGACCGGCAGCATGCCGAGTCCGACGCAGTTCGCTGCCATCGGCCAGCCGGTCTCGGTCTGCCACCAATGATCGACGACCGGAACTCCGAGTACGCGGCCGCTCCAGTTCACCGTATCGGAATCGGCTCGCTCGCCGGCCAGGAACAACGTCCGCAGACACGAAAGGTCGTAACGCGCCACTTGCTCGCCGCGTGGATCGGCGCGCTTCACCGCGCGTATCGCGGTCGGCGCGGTGAACAGAGCGTTCACGCGGTGGTCGGAGATCACGCGCCAGAACGCACCCGCATCGGGCGTGCCGACCGGTTTCCCCTCGTAGAGCACCGTGGTGCAGCCCAGCAATAACGGCGCGTAGACGATGTAGGAATGGCCGACGACCCAACCGATGTCGGAGGCGGCCCAGAACACGTCCCCGGGTTGCATGCCGTAGACATTCCGAAGGCTCCACTTCAGCGCAACCGCGTGACCGCCGTTATCGCGCACCACCCCCTTCGGCACTCCCGTCGTCCCCGACGTGTAGAGGATATAGAGCGGCTCGCCGGCCTGGACCGGCACGCAATCAGCGGGCCGTGCCGACGCGGCGAGCTCCGCCCAGTCGAGATCCCGACCGGGCGTGAGTTCCGCGGGTTGTTCGCGACGCTGAAGCACCACGCAGTGCGCGGGCTTGTTGCTCGCCGCCTCGATCGCCTCGTCGAGCAGCGGTTTGTAGGCAACGACCCGACCGGGTTCGATGCCGCAGCTGGCCGAGAGGATCACCTTGGGCGCGGCGTGCTGGATGCGCTGTGCGAGCTCGTTCGGCGCAAAGCCTCCGAACACCACCGAGTGCACCGCACCCAGACGAGCGCTCGCGAGCATGCCAATAACCGCTTCGGGGACCATCGGCATGTAAAGCAGCACGCGGTCGCCCTTCTCGACGCCGAGGTCGCGCAACACTCCTGCGAATCGCGCGACCTCGTCCAGCAGCTCTCGGTAGGAGAAGCGGCGAAGCGTGTTCGTGACCGGGCTGTCATGAATCAGCGCGACTTGATCCCCACGCCCCATCGCGACGTGCAGGTCGAGAGCGTTGTAGCAGGTGTTGAGCATGCCTCCGGCGAACCATCGCACCATCGGCGGGCTCGAGGAGTCCACGACGGCGCGCGGACGGCGCAGCCATTCGATCTGTTCAGCAGCCTCGGCCCAGAATCGGGCCGGATCCGAGAGTGACCTTGCCAGTGCGTCTTCGGTTGCGTGCGACATCGAGACGGGAGGATACGCAGGTGCATTCATCCCTCCAAGGTGTAGACTGCTCGCAGCAGGCCTGCGTGGCGGACCCGGGCACCCCGACGTCCTCCAGACCACCCCGAAAACGGCCAAATGCGGGTGCGCGACCCCGACGCCCAGATCCTGAAATTCACAACCAGCCATTGACCTGAGTACAACGGGGAATAGCGTTGCTGCGAGCGGGCTCCGTCCGCTGGGACAAGGAGAGGAAATGCGCCGAATAATCCCGTTCCTTCTGATCGCCCTGCTCATCATCACACTGGGCTGCGACGACGCGCCCGAGCCGACTTCCGCGCCCGAGCCCGAAGCACCAGCCGCGGAACCCGCCGAGCCGCCGGTACCGAAGGTCACACTTCGCGACAGAATGAGGAACCGCGCCCTGCAGGTGTTCGGGATCCTGCCGGATTCCGCACCGAGTGAAGTCAACGAGTCGACCGAGGAGAAGATCACGCTCGGGCGCATGCTCTTCTTCGACCCGCGACTATCCAAGAACCACGACATCTCGTGCAATTCCTGCCACGGTCTCGCGTCGTACGGCGTGGACGGCGAGGCGACGTCTCCCGGTCACCAGGGCCAGCGAGGCGACCGTAATTCTCCGACCGTCTACAACGCAGCGCTGCACGTCGCGCAATTCTGGGACGGTCGCTCCCCGGATGTCGAGGATCAGGCAAAGGGTCCGGTACTGAACCCGATCGAGATGGCGATGCCGAGCGAAGAGGCGACCGTCACCGTACTGAAGAGCGTCCCAGGCTACGCGGCACTCTTTGCCGATGCCTTCCCGGACGACGAAGACCCGATCACCTACGACAACATGGCGCGCGCAATCGGCGCCTTCGAGCGCGGGCTGATCACGGCCGATCGCTTCGACGCATTCGCTTCGGGGCAGGACGAAGCCCTGAGCGACGATGAGTTGGCCGGGCTGAGCGTGTTCATGAGTACGGGTTGCATCACCTGCCACAGCGGTCCAACGATCGGCGGCAACCTGTACCGCAAGCTCGGACTCGTGAGGCCGTACGAAACCGAAGACCCGGGACGCGTGAATGTCACCAACGACGAAGCCGATCGCAGCGTGTTCAAGGTGCCCTCATTGCGGAACATCGCGATGACGGGTCCGTACTTCCACGACGGCTCCGTCGAATCGCTCAATGAAGCGATCCGCCTGATGGGCAGCCACCAGCTCGGAATCGACCTCGCCGACCACCAGGTGGCGAGCATCGCGGCGTTTCTTGGAACGCTGACCGGCACGGTGGACCCGGAGTACATCGACGAGCCGCAGCTGCCCGAGAGCGGGCCCGACACTCCGGCGCCCGACCCGAACTGAACCGATCTGCCCTGCGCTCCGGCGCGGCCGGGCAGCTGCCCGGCCGCAGCCGCATGCGCTATTCTCCCACCTCCCCACACCCGGAACCGCCATGACGAATCCCGCAACGCCCGCGGCCATCCTGGACGCGCTACGCCCGATCATCGACCCCGACTTCGGCAAGAGCATCGTCGATCTCGGCTTCATCAAGAATCTGAAGATCTCGGATGGCGACGTCTCGTTCGCGATCGAGCTCACGACACCGGCATGCCCGGTCAAGGCCGAATTCCAGAAGAATGCGCAAGAGCGCGTTCTCGCCGTGGCGGGAGTCGAGAACGTCACGATAGAGATGACGTCGCAGACACGCGGGCGGAGCGCCGCGCCGAAGGGCCCCGGCCCCGACATCCTGCCCGGAGTCAAGAACGTCGTCGCCATCGCGTCCGGCAAGGGCGGCGTCGGCAAGAGCACGACCGCGCTCAACCTCGCTCTGGCCCTATCCGCGACCGGAGCTCGCGTCGGCCTGATGGACGCCGACGTCTACGGACCGTCGATCCCGCTACTCACCGGCACTTCTGGTCGACCGGAGATCGAGGGCCAGCGCATCCTTCCACTCGAGAAGTTCGGCCTGAAACTGATCTCGATGGGCTACTTCGCGGGCGACAACACACCGGTGATCTGGCGCGGGCCGATGGTCCACGGCCTGATCCAGCAGTTCATGACCGACGTCGAGTGGGGCGAGCTCGACTACCTGATCGTCGACATGCCACCCGGGACAGGAGACGCCGCTCTGACCCTCACCCAGCAGGCGCCACTGGCGGGCGCAGTGATCGTCACGACCGCGAACGACCTGTCGCTCATCGACGCCCGCAAAGGCCTCGCGATGTTCGAGAAGGTCCAGGTGCCGGTGCTGGGGATCATCGAGAACATGTCGTACTTCACGCCACCAGACTTGCCCGACCGGAAGTACTACATCTTCGGCAACGGCGGCGGCAAGCGAACCGCCGACGAGATCGGCGTCGACTTCCTCGGTGAAGTTCCGATCGACCCGCGCATCGTCGAAGGCGGAGACGCGGGCAAGCCGATCGTGATCGACGCGCCCGACTCAATAGCCGCGATCGCCTTCACCGAGCTCGCCGGCACCGTCGCACGCAAGCTCGCAGTGCTGTCGGAAACCGGGCCCGAAATCGCCGACGCAAACATCACTTGGGCAGCGAGCTAGCATCGATCTTCGCGAATCCAATGCAGTGCGGCGGTGTCACCGCGTGAAACCTCGACCGCGAAACGGTCAACCTGCGGCTAATGTCCGCGCAGCAGGTCCATGTAGAGAACCGGCACCGGGCCGACACCGCCGATCTTCGAGGTGAAGTGCGCGTATTCCGAGAATTCGTAGGACTTGACGTTGATTCGCGGATCCGGGGTGAAGAAATCGTCGGAAATCACCAGACCAGTCAACCAGTCGACGTAGTCGGTCGACAGGTTGCTCGCAGTCTGGCGATTGTAGAACTCGATCCGCAGCGGGATGTTGATCGCATCCGCCGTGGCCCAGATCGTGCGCCGTCCCAGACGATCGGTGAGCTGGTAGACGATCGCGGGGCGGCCGTGGAACACTTCGTCCCGGATCTTCTCGCCACCGCGCTTGATCAGCTTCACCGCCTCGTTGCCAAAGGGTCGTTTGAACGGTGCTTCATTCGCGAGCGCTTCCTCGGTCCGGTGGACGCGAATGCCGAGACCCTTGGTGGCGTCATAGGCGACGTACCACTCGCCGTTCACGATGGTTACGACCTTATGGCCGGCGACCACGGTTTCGGCGCGAAACTTCGAGCCCTTCGACCAGAAATGCGTGACGTTGAACCCACCGGGCCCTTGTGCGAGCGCCTGTGCGTACCAGGTCGGCACCATTTCGGCCTTGGGCGTCGCAGGCGCCTTCGCTGTCCCCGCTTTCTTCGCGGCGGCCTGCACTTTCGGCTGAGCCGTAGGCTCCACAGGCGAGGGTTGCTGGGCCAGGGCTGCCGAGCCGAAGCCCAGAGCACACACGAGCAACATCGCCGTGACGCCTCTAACGATCATCTTCATTCTCCAGTGCCGGGCGCCTACGCCTCGGTTTGGGCAGTACACTCTCGGAGGCGAGACCAACGATCGGTCGGCCCTCCATCCATTCCGGTCGCACGATTCCGAGCCACGCGAGTACTGTCGGCGCCACGTCGAGGGATCGAACGATCCCCAGCCGTGATCCGGCGGAAATTCCACGACCGACCGCGATCAGCAGGCCGCCCATGGCCGGCTCGTCGGGAAGGTAGCCGTGCGAACCCCGCAGGGTCGAGCCAGATGTGATCGCGATTCCGACAGGGGCGATCACAACGAGATCGCCGAAGCGCGGATTGCCCAACCGCAGCGTCGAATCCCGTGACCCCGGCCTGACTGCGGAGAGACCCAACGAGGTCGCGATCGACACCGCGCGATCCACCGCTGCGGGCCCACCCCGCAGCGAGACGAGCGCAACCCCGCCCCCGCCGAGGACCTTCGCCTCGAGCCCAGCCCTGTGGAACTCCGCCTTCAGATCCAGGTGTCGCTCGACCAGCGCCATGCCGTGGTCCGACACCAGCAGCAACGTCACCGCGTCGAAACCACCGCGTGCCGCGATGCCGTCCACGAGCGTCGCGAGTGCGCGGTCTTGCCGGCGCAGCGCGTCGCGCACCGGCCCCGATCCCGGGCCGTGCTCGTGCCCCGCGCCGTCGGCACCGTGAAACCAGCTCGTGATCAGACGGGGACGCTCGGCCGGGTCCTCGAGGTCGAGCCACGCGAGGATTTGCTCGACCTTCTTCGACTCCGACGTCCTGTTACTGAAAGACTCCCAGTGGCGCGGGCCGAAGCCATTGCGCCAGGGGCCCTCCGACCCGATCCAGTAATACGCGGCGGATACGACGCCGTTTCGCGCCGCAATCGCCCAGATCGGCTCGACCTCCGACCAGCTGGGATCGTTCTCGTATCGAAACACTCCACCTTCCGGATCGTCGAAGACGTTGTTCACGATGCCGTGAACCTCGGGCGCAACCCCGGTCACCAAGGTCATGTGACTCGGGAAGGTGTTGGTCGGAAACTCGGGTTGCAGCCGTTCGGCCACTGCGCCGAGACCGCGCAACGCACGCAGCGTGACGAGTTCGGAGTCGTCGAGATCGCTCGGCCTGGTTCCGTCGAGCGAAATCACGATGACGGTCCGGGGCGCCTCGGCGGCCATGCCCGGACATACGAACGAAATCGTGGTGAAGGCCGCAACCAGGCACGTGAATGCTCCGATTCGGGTTACCATCTTCGGCATGCGCGTCGCACTCAGCATTGCAGGCTCGGACCCGACCGGAGGCGCCGGCCTTCAGGCGGACCTCCAGGTCTTTCGTGCGTTGGGCGTTCATGGAGCGGGCGTGGTCACCGCACTCACGGTGCAGGATAGCTCGAAGGTTCACGAGGTCCTGCCCGTTTTCCCCAATGTGGTGCTCGCGCAGCTGCGCAAGCTGTTCGCAGACTTCACGCCCGACGCCGTGAAGATCGGCATGCTCGCCTCGGACGACGTCGCGCGCATGGTGGAACTCGGCCTTCGCAGCCTCGGCGACGCACCCGGCGAACGCCCGCCGATCGTGCTCGATCCGGTGTTCGAAGCGAGCGACGGCACCCGACTGCTCGAGCGGCGCGCGCTCGCCGCCATACAGGATCTCGTCGGTGTGACGACACTCATCACACCCAACCTGAGCGAAGCGCAAGCGCTCACCGGCTGCGATGTCTCGACCGAAGAAGGCTCGCAACTCGCTGCTTCGGCGCTGGTGATGAACCTCGGCGCAATGGCCGCACTCGTGAAGGGCGGCCACCGCGACGGTCCGCCGCACGACCTCTTCGCCGAGCGCGAAGGCGGCTCGGTGTCGTTCACCTGGCTCGAAGGCGAACGCATCGCGGGTGAACCGGTGCACGGAACGGGCTGCGCGCTCGCCTCGGCGGTGACGGCAGAGCTCGCAAAGGGCGCCTCACTCCGAGACGCAGTCGATACCAGTCGCCAGTTCGTCGCCAAAGCCATCCGCAACGCCAAACGCCTGGGAAAACGCGCCCGCTTCCTCTCCTACACCTCCGACGACACCTAGCCAGTCGTCGCCGCGGGCAATCGGAGAACCGTCGATCCACGCGCGACGAGAGGGGGTGCCTTCCGCGCCCTTTTGAACGCCGCGAAAGGCACCCCCTCTCATCGCGCTTCAGTTGTGGCGGGAACTCGACTGAAGCGGATCGGGGCAGGGGGCCTTTCGCAACCGTTCAAAAGGGCGCGGAAGGCCCCCTGCCCCGATCCGCGTTCCCGTCAGAGCACCACCATAGGAACTCGAGCATGATGCAGCGAATGCGTCGGTCGTTCAGCTAAGAAGAGTCGCGCAGCGCGTCGAGGAGCTTTTTCCAGATGTCGTCGAAGCCGCCGTTGCTCATCACGAGCACGACATCACCCGGCTCACAATAATCCACCAGGTGGTCGACGATGGCGGAAACGCCGTCGAGAGCGGTCGCGAGCACGCCACGTGCGCCCACGTCGGCAGCGAGATCCTCGGACGAGAAGAGTTCGGTGACCGTGCCCGTCGCGCTGTAGAGCGGTGCATCCGGGACGATCGACACCACCAGGTGATCGACGGCGTCGAACGACTGCGCGTAGTCGTCTTGAAAGATCGCACGCCGGCTGGTGTTGGTCCTCGGCTCGAAGACCGCGATCAGCCGCTGCTCCGGGTAGCGTGCGCGCAGCCCGCCGACAGCCGCGCGCACCGCGGTCGGGTGGTGGGCGAAGTCGTCGATCACCGAGACACCGCGCTCCACACCGCGGAGTTCCTGCCGCCGCTTGATGCCTTGGAATCGAGCGAGCGCAGCGGCTGCGTCGGCGACGTCCACGCCGAGCGAGACAGCGGTCGCGAAGGCGCCGAGCGCGTTCTCGACGTTGAAGTCTCCGTGCATCGGAATCGCGACCGTCGCGGTCGACGCGCCGCATTTCAGCACTCGGAACGTCGTCCCGGACGGGCCAGGCGTGATGTCCACCGCGCGCCAGACGGGGTCACCCACCTCCGAGAGCCCGTAGCCGACGACGCCGCACGGCGACCGGCCGATCACGTCGCGTACCCCCGCGTGGTTCACCGCCGCCACCAGCGCGCCGTCCTCGGGCAAGCCGGCCACGACCTTGCGGAAAGCCTCTTTCACATGGTCGAGGTCTCGGTAGATGTCGGCGTGGTCGAATTCCACCGACGTCACGACCAGTGTTCGCGCTCCGTAATGGAGGAACTTCGGTGTCTTGTCGAAGAAAGCCGTGTCGTACTCA
>JAFDEI010000156.1 GCA_019310425.1 Deltaproteobacteria bacterium
CGGGCTGTTCGGTGGTGTTCATCTCGCACAAGCTCGGCGAGGTCGAGGAAATCGCGGACCGCGTGACGGTCCTGCGAAGAGGACGGGTGGCGGGCGTGCTCGACATCGCCGAAGCCGATGCCCGCACGCTCGGTCGGAAGCTGCTCGGGCGCGATTTCGCACCGCTCGCGCGGGCCGGGCGGCCGCCGGTCGCGGAGTCGAGTGGGCCGCCTTTGCTGCAGCTGCGTGGCCTCGCCGCGCCGGGCGCGACCGAGGCGAGCCGCCTGCGTGGCCTCGATCTCGTGGTGCGCGCGGGTGAGATCGTCGGGGTCGCGGGAATCGACGGCAACGGGCAGCGTGAACTGGAGGAGGTGCTCGCGGGAGTGCGCAAGCCCTCAGCCGGGGAATTGCGGATCCGCGGCGAGGCGGTCGCGCCGGGCGCGCGCTCGCTGCGAGCCGCCGGCCTCGCGCACCTTTCGGGTGATCGCGAGACCTCGGGTCTGATCGCGGGCTTCTCGCTCGCGGAGAACCTGATTCTGAAGGGCAGCTACGACGACCCGCGCTTCTTTCGCCGGGGCTGCCTCGATCTCGCAGCGGCGCGCGCCGCGGCCCGCGATGTCGCCATGCGGTACGACGTGATTCCGGGCGACCCCGACGCCGACATCGCAGTGCTGTCGGGTGGCAACGCGCAGAAGCTCACTGTGGCGCGCGAACTCGATGGCGACCCCGAAGTGCTGGTCGCAGTGAACCCCGCGCGTGGTCTCGACGTCGGTGCCGCGCGATTCGTACACGAACGCCTGATCGAGCGTCGCGCGGCGGGTGCGGCAATCCTGCTGATCTCGACTGAACTCGATGAGGTGATGGAGTTGTCGGATCGATTGGTTGCCCTCGTGCGTGGTGCTCTTGTGCCGATCCCGGCCGGCGCGGACCGCGCCGAGATCGGCGCGGTCCTGCTCGGAGAGGCGAGACCGTGAAGCTCGGCGACGAACGCCTGAACGACGTCGCCCGCGCGTTGTTCGCCATCGTGCTGGCGCTCGTCGCGGTCGCCGGCGCGCTCGCGATGCTCGGCTTCGCACCCGGCCCGGCACTATCCGCGCTCGCGCGCGGTTCGATCGGCAGCTCCGCGGCCTTGACCGCGACCGTGTTGAAGAGCACGCCGTTGCTTCTGACCGGGCTCGGGGTGGCTCTCTGCTTCCGTTGCGGCGTCTGGAACATCGGTGCGGAAGGCCAGCTGCTCGTGGGCGCGCTGTGCGCGACCGCAGTCGCGACACGGCTTCTTCCGGATGCGCCCGCCATCGTGCTGCTGCCTGCGGTGATCGCGGCCGGCGCGCTGGGTGGTTTCGTGGTCGGCGCAGTCGCGGGTGCCCTGCGCGCGAGCCGCGGCGTGAGCGAAGTCATCTCGACGATCCTGCTCAACTTCATCGCGATCCAGCTGGTCGCGCTCGCGGTGCACGGTCCACTCCAGGAAGTCGCGGGTGCTTACCCGAAGAGCGACCCGTTTCCGGCTGCGGCGCTGCTGCCAACGATCGGGCGCTGGCACCTCGGGATCGGCATCGCGGCATTGCTCGCGGTCGCGACCCAGGGGCTGCTGTTCCGCACTGCGGTCGGGTTTCGAATGCGCGCGGTCGGTCTCGCTCCGCGTGCGGCGCGCTTCGCGGGGATCTCACCCGAGCGGATTGCGCTCTTTACACTGGGTCTCGGCGGCGCGCTCGCGGGCCTCGCGGGTGCGTTCGAGGTGGCGGGAGTCACCGGGCAACTCTACGAGGGGATCTCGCCCGGGCATGGCTATACCGCGATTGCGGTCGCGCTGCTCGCGAAGCTGCATCCGCTCGCGGTGATCCCCTCGGCGCTGTTCTTTGGTGCGCTCGAGGCGGGCGCAGGCGCCATGCAGCGCGAAGCCGGCGTGCCTGCGACCGTCACGCAGGTCGTCCAGGGGATCGCAATCCTGGTCTCAGCGACCTATGCCGTCAGCGCGGGCCGCCGCCACGGCGGCGCGGCGGCGGATGCGGCAGCCGACGCGGTCGAGGAGAGGGCCTGATGGAGGCGTTGCTCGAAGCCGCTGTTCGTCTCGCGGCGCCGCTGCTGCTCGCTGCGCTCGGTGAACTGATCGTGGAGCGGGCGGGTGTCGTCAACATCGGCGTCGAGGGGACGATGTTGACCGGTGCCTTCGTCGGCTTCGCGGTGGGAGTTGCGAGTGATTCGGCGGGCCTCGGAGTCGTTGCAGCGGCGTTCGCGGGCTGCGCGGTCGGTGCGCTGTTTGCGTTCTTCGCCATCGCGCGCGGAACGGATCAGATCGTCGTCGGTATGGCGGTGAACCTGCTCGCGGTCGGAGCAACCGGCTTGGCGGCGCGCGCGCTCTACGTGGGCGCGACGCCTTCCGGGCCGACGCTGTCGTCTGCGGCGCTTCCGTTCGTGGGTGGGCTTCCCTTCTTGGGCCCGGTTCTGTTCGCGCATACGCCGTTCGTCTACGCCGCCTTCGGGCTCGCACTCGTGATCGGCTTCGCGCTCACGCGAACACGACCGGGACTGCGTTTGCGCGCGGTCGGCGAAGTCGCGCGCGCGGCCGATGCAGAGGGCGTCCCGGTCGCGAGAGTGCGGCTGGTCGCGCTCGTGCTCGGATCGGGGCTCGCGGGTATCGCGGGTGCGGCGCTCACGCTCGCGCAATCGGACACCTTTACCGAGGGCATGACGGCCGGGCGCGGCTTCATCGCGCTCGCGGTGGTGATCTTCGGCCGCTGGTCGGCGCGCGGTGTGGTGCTTGCGGCGCTGTTCTTCGGGCTCGCGAACGCGCTGCAATTCCGCGCTCAAGCACGAGGGCTCGAACTCCCATACCCACTCTTCTTGATGTTCCCGTACGTCGTAACCTTGACCGTCCTCGCCTTCGTCGCCGCCCGCGCCCGCGCCCCCGCCGACCTCGGCAATCCCTACCACCGCGAGCGCAGCTAGCATTTTCCCATATCTACTTCGGGCGCGCGTCAGGGAGCGGAAGGCTCCTGCCCAAGACCCGCGCTCACGTAACGAGAGCCCTCGACACGCCGAATCGCAGTGAATGGATACCGTGGTTCTTCGTCGTCGTTGGGGGGGGGGGCGGAGGGGCAGGTGGGGCTAGTGCCCGATGTCCTCGCCTTCTTTTTCTTCGATCGAGATGTCGAGCTGCTTGCTCTGCTCTTCGGCGCGTTGGCGGGCTTGTGCGCGCTCGCGTTCGATCTCCAGCCTGAGCTCGCGCCGGACCTCGTCGTTGCGACGTTCCTCGGTCTTCATGCGTACCTGCTTCAGGTTGAGCAGGCAGTCCTCGAGCAGGCGGTTGCGTTGCGTTGTCAGCTCGCGCGGAATGGCCAGTTCGGGCGCCCCGGGTGAGAAGTGCAGGGTGAGGAACTCCGTGCCCTCTGTGCCGTCGTCCGAGAGTGCAGTGACTTCGATCTGGTTTGCGCCTGGGGCGAGCTTGAGGAAGCCGCCCCAGGAACCGTCCGCGGTGACGCGGAAGGGATCGGCTCCTGCGCCCGTCGTCGTGTTGGTGGCTCGGACATCTTCCAGGTTTGCGAAGCTGACTTCCTCGACCACGTCGACGAGGTCGCCGGGGTGCCGAACCGGCGTGAAATAGCCGTTGGTGCGGCTCGCCATGCCGATGGTCGAGATCGGGCCCTCGAGCGCGTCGGGACCGATGGCGAAGGAGTGGATCCGGATGCCCTGGCGGTTCGCACGGCTCGCCGCACGCAGCACCGCGCGATTGTTGTCGGCAGTGAAGCCCGGCCCATAGGGAAGCGTCGGCTGACCGTCGGTGAAGAAGAACACCACCTTCTCACTCTCGGGGTCATTGGTCGACAACGCGCCTTGAAAGCCGGAGAGCTCGATCATCGCCTGGTCGACGCCTGCTGCGATGTGGGTCTGCCCCGCCGGGTCGTTGTTGAGGATGTTGTTGAGTGCGATCTCGACATGCGAGTAGTCGCTCGTGAGGGCTTGCATGGTGACGGCCGGGGGGCGAGCCGGTCGACTGAACACCCCGCCCCCCCCACTCGGCGGCTGGCCCGCGAAGCGGATGACGCCGACCCGCGTGCTGCGCGGGTCGAGGCCGCGCAGCAGTTGCCGCGCCGCAGCGACCTCGGCCGCGAGGATCGAATCACCCGGGTCGGTGCTGCCGACATCGAAGATCGAGCCGATCTGCCCGAGACGGGGCTTTCCCACGACGCCGTTGCCGTTGATGTCCGCGCCGGTCGGGTCGACCGTCGAGCGAGAGGTGTCGAGTACCAGAATGACGTCGAAGTGTCGCAATTCGCCGTGGTGCGCGATCGCGCGGCCGGAGATGAAGGCACCGCAGATCGAGTCGGCGATCTTCTCGCCGTCCGACGGAAAGTCGACCTCGATGAGGATGTTGGTATCGGTTGCATCGCCTTGTCTCATCAGCGAGCCCGCGCGGATCGACTCGGGCGGCCGCTCTCCCGGCGGCGTCTGCGAGCGCGTTCTTGCGTCCTGCGAGCGCAGGGCGGCCTCGGGTGCGAATTGCGCGAAGGCCCGACCGGCGCCCCCTTCGAGCGGCTTGGTGATGGCTTTCCGAACGCCCGCGATCGACCCGATGCTGACACGCGTCGGGCTACCGCTCGAGTTCGCCTGGAGGATGCCGATGACCTTGCCCTCCGTTGCATCGACGACCGGGGCACCGCCCCAACCGCGCAGATCGGGCGGCACCTCGAGGTCGACTTCGATGTGGTTCAGGCTCAGCTCGGCGATCTTCCCGGCGAGTTCGCTCTGATCGTCGCCGGACTGTGGGATGCCGAGGATGCGAACGCGTGTGCCGAGCGTGAGGTCGCCGCGGGAGGAGAGATCGAGCACGCGCACACCTTTCGGGCGCGCGACGAGTGCGTAGACGTTGAAGTCGTCGCGCAGCGTCGCACCGGGCTCGGAGAAAGGCCGACCGGGCGGAAGCAGCAGCCCCTTCGCGGTCGCGACGCGCTCATGCGTGTTGCCGAGCTGGAAGTGCACCTCGGCCGTCCGGGTGAGCTGGTCGAGACGGAATGCGTGCGCGGTACCGATCGCTGCATAGCCGACGCCGGTGTCTACCCGGATGAAGAAGACGGTTCCCTTGGTGGTGGTGATCCCGTCCGCATCGAAGCTCGGGCGCGCGACCGCCGGGGCCGACGTCTGGGCGGTCGCGGACAGGGCTCCGGCAAACGTGACCCAGAGGAGCACGACAACGGCAATGGCTCGATTCACGGGTCTCCACCATACGCAAGGTGCGTGCAGCTGTCACGGCAGACGCGCCCCGGTCCGGGACTCTATGATAGGATCGGCTTGTCCCCCTCCAGGCTTGTCGCATTTCTGATCCTCTCCGGGCTCGAATCATTCATGAGCGAGATTTCGCGAACATTCCGGTCACGAAGGTGACCTCGCTCACACGTACGCCCGATCGC
Organism: Deltaproteobacteria bacterium; assembly: GCA_019310425.1. Taxonomy (GTDB): domain Bacteria; phylum Myxococcota_A; class UBA9160; order UBA9160; family SMWR01; genus JAFDEI01. Next base: position 5,385 of record JAFDEI010000156.1, read on the forward strand.
CTGCGGCGGTCCCTCGACCGGCTGCGGTCCAGCGGCGCGCCGATCGCGGTCGAGCAATTGGCCTGTGAGATCCTCGCGCTCCGAGGACCGGTCGAGCGACATCTCGCTCGCCGCGTCGTCGCGACTGCCCTGGGCCTCCCCGAAGCCTCGCTGCCCGATGAAATCGCCGCCCGGCATGTGCGTCCGGCCGAGGAAATCGCGGTCAGCGACCGCCCGCTCGCGCAGGCGGACTTCGTGGTCGTCGATCTCGAAACCACGGGTCTCTCGCCCGAAACCGCGACCATCCTCGAGATCGGTGCGGTGCGGGTCGTCGCGCTCGAGCCGGCCGGAAAATTCGAGACACTGATCCGTCCCCCCGCGCCACTCTCGCGCGCGATCGCGAATCTGACCGGCATCGACGACGCGATGGTGGCCGACGCACCGGACGCGCGCTTTGCGCTCCGCGGTTTCCGCAACTGGTTCGAGCGGACCGGCCCGGCCCCGTTCGTCGCCCACAATGCGCGTTTCGACGCGGGTTTCGTGCAGCGTACGCTCGAGGAGGTCGGGCTGCCGCCACTTGCAGCGCCCGTGTTGTGCACGCAGAAACTCGCGCGCCGTGCGTTCCCGGACCTGGGGCGATACAACCTCGACCATCTCTGCGCACACTTCGGCATCGGGAATCGTGCGCGGCATCGTGCGCTCGGCGATGCGCGCGCGACCGCAAGCTTGCTGATCGAGGTGCTCGAACGCGTACGGCTGCACGACGGCGTCGAAACGGTTGGCGAACTGCTCGACTACCAGGATCGTCCGATCCGGCGCGCTCGCCGTCGCAAGGGTCGGGCCGGATCCGGGCGTCGCAGTTGATCGTCAGCCGCCGGGCGCCCCACCCAGCGGGCGCAGCTCGCCGCGGACACTGGCGAGCACATAGGGACCTTGCGGCAGCACGGCGACGCGTGCTCCGGGCCCGAGATCCGCGAGTGCGGCCTCGACCCCCGCGGCGGGCGAGTCGACGGGCTCGACCAGCCACTCGCTGACGGCGGCGGCTGGAAAGGCATCGGTGTAGAGCAACACCCGCGCGCGACGCCGGGCCTGGCACAGATGCTGAATCATCCACTGGTCGATTGCGAAGAACTCGGGGTTGTCGATACGGGCTTCGAAGTCGCTCGGATCCGCGCAGGCGCGGAGCAGCTTTTCGAACGATGGGCTGCCGACGCCTTCCGAGAGCGACGCACACAACAGGATGATCCCGCCGGGCCTTACGATCGACGATGCGGTCGAGATGCCCTTGATCGATTGGTAGAGCGTGGAGTCGAGCGGTGCGCCGCCACCGGAGGTGACGACGAGGTCGGCGGCGGCGTCGAGTGAGACCAGCGACTCGGATTCCACGAACGCCATGCCTTCGGCATGTGCGGTTTCCGGGTGCCCGCAGAAGATCCCCGCGATGTCGCGGTTGCGATCGATCGCAACGTTCACGAGGAAGTCGACCCCCACCTTGCGGAGGACTTCGACGAGTGCGTCGTGCAGCGGGTTGCCGTCGACGATGCCCGGTCCGATCCGGCCTTCGAGCATCGCGGGCCCGTGCGCGACCCGAACGGTCTCGACTGCGGCCAGGCCGGGGCAGACCGCCTTGCGGCCGCCCGAATAGCCGGCCATCAGGTGCGGCTCGATCAGCCCGGTGATGATCTTGAGGTCGGCGTCGAGGAAGCGTCGGTCGAGTGAGATGGGTACCCCGCCCGTGGTGCGGCCGAGGTGGCGGTGGGCTGCGGCATCGCGCGCATCGTGCTGCTCGACACGCAGACTGCGCGCGAGTTCGGGGCCGAGCATGCGGGCGAGTTCGGCGGCTGTGTTGGGCCGGTGCAGTCCGGTGGCGACGAGGATCGTCACCGCCTCCAGGGGCAGGCCGCCCGCCCGCAACGCGGCGAGGATCGGCGGTAGCAGCGTCGCATTCGGAACCGGCCGCGTGAGATCGGATACGACGATTATGGCGTCGCGCCGCCCGCGCGCGAGTTCACGCAACGGTGCGCAGTCGGTCGGGGCTTCGAGGCCCGCCCGCAGCCGCGCCACCGGGTCGGTGATCGCTTCGACCGGGTGCTTCTCGAGGATGTCGACCGGGTGTGAATCGGGGATCGGAACATCGATTTCGTTCCGGCCGTACGCGATGCGCACCAGCATCACGCGACGGTATCGCCGGAACCCGCACCTCGCCAAACTTCGTGGTACGTTCCGTTTTCAGGGGGTTGTGTGAATCGAATTCGGCCGATCGGCCTACTGGCGATGGCGGTTGTTGCCGCGTGTGCCGTCGGAAGCGCAGCTGGCGACGAGCCGCAATTGCAGGAGCGCTTCGACACCATCGTGCTCGACGCCGGCCACGGCGGCGAAGACGACGGCGCGCGTGGTGCGCGCGGTCTCCTCGAGAAGGAGCTCGTCCTCGATGTCGGGAAACGTGTCGCGGCTCGACTGCGCAAGCGCGATCTGCGCGTCGTGATGACGCGGAACGACGACCGATTCGTGCCTCTCGAAGAGCGCTTCGCGATCGCGAACGACGCTCGCGGCGACCTTTTCGTCTCGATCCACGCGAACGCGACCGACGACGCGAGCGTGCGGGGAGTCGAGACCTTCTTTCTCGCGGTCGACGCGAGTGACGAGGATGCACGTCGCGTCGCGTTGCGAGAGAACGAGGCGTTTGCGGGGGCGACGGGTCTGCCCGATCTGAACGACCCGCTGAGCGCGATCCTCGGCGACCTGATCGTCAGTGACTACATGAACGAATCGAACGAGTTCGCACGCCTGGCGCAGCGCGGCCTCGCGAGCCGAGACCCACAACATTCACGCGGCGTCAAGCAGGCGCCGTTCGTGGTCCTCCAGGGTGTGCAGATGCCGTCGTCGTTGGTCGAAATCGGCTTCGTTACCAACGCGGAAGAGGAAAAGCGCTTGCGGACCAGCCGGGCGCGTGACCGCATCGCGAAGGCGCTCGTCGCGGCGGTCCTCGAATTCGGCGAGCAATTCGACGCGCGGCGCGGCGTGGGGCAGCAGCTACCTGGCGGCTCCCGCAGCTACGCGCACACCCGGGAGGACGAAGGTGCGAAGTGACGGCCGCGCGCTGGACGAGCTGCGGCCCGTTCGCATCGAAGCGGATTTTACCGAGAACCCGATTGCATCCATCGACTGCGCGCTGGGGCGGACGCGGCCGAGTACTCGATGCTGCCGGGTTCGACTGATCGTCGCAGCCAGCGGGAAGCCGCGCGCGGCCGGCAGTCCGGGCGCACGCAGGAGATCCAGCGCCTGATCGGTCGCAGTCTGCGCGGTGTCACCGACCTCGGGCTGCTCGGCGAGCGCACGCTGTGGGTCGACTGCGACGTGCTCCAGGCAGACGGCGGCACGCGCTGCGCGTCGATCACGGGCGCCTACGCGGGGCTCGCGCTGGCGGTTCGCCGGCTGCTCGCACGCGGCGATCTCGAACGCAACCCACTACGCGATTCAGTGGCCGCGGTCTCGGTGGGCATCGTCCGGGGTGAGGTCGTGCTCGACCTGCCGTACGAAGAGGACGCGACCGCCGAGGTCGACATGAATGTCGTCGCGACCGGCAGCGGACGTTTCATCGAAGTCCAGGGCACTGCCGAGGGTGGGACCTTCACGCCCGAGCAACTCGGCGCGATGACGGGCCTGGCACTCCGGGGGATCTCGCAACTCACGGAGCACCAGCAGCGCGCGATCGACGCTGCTGCGCCGTGAGTCGATCCGATGGCGAGGTCGTGGTTGCGACCTCGAACGCGGGCAAGCAGCAGGAGATCCGAGAGATTCTCGCGGACCTCCCGCTCCTCATCCGTGGGCTCGACGAGTTCGCAGCGGTCGACTTCCCGGAAGAGGGGGCGGAGTACGAACCGAACGCCGTGGCGAAGGCCGTCACCGCCGCGCGATCAACGGGGCGCCCCGCGCTCGCGGACGACTCTGGCCTCGAGGTGGATGGGCTCGACGGCGCGCCGGGTCCGCTGTCGGCGCGCTATGGAGGTCCGGGCCTCTCGGATCGCGAGCGCGCTGCGCACCTGCTCGAGCAGCTCGGCGATTGCAGTGGGGCGGGGCGCAGTGCGCGTTTCGTCTGCGTGGCGGCGCTCGCATTTCCGGGCGGTGAAGTCGTGACGGCACGCGGCGAATGCCCGGGGCGGATTCTCACGGCAGCGCGCGGCGCGGGCGGCTTCGGCTACGACCCGGTGTTCGAGGTGAGCGAGGGGGTTGCGATGGCGGAACTGCCGGCCGCGGAAAAGAACCAGATCTCCCACCGCGCTCGCGCGCTCGCAGGCCTGCGCGACGCTCTGACCGAACTGATTCGCGCGCCTGATGGTGCTTAGATCCGTGCCATTCGCTCGTACGGCGTAATGATCTCCGGGTCGAAGCGCTCGACCGCACGGCGCAGTCGCCGGGCCTGACGCGGAGTGAGGGCGTGTCCGAGATGCGCAAGAAACTCGTCCAGGTGCTCGTCGCAGAACTCGATCACGACTTCGCGGCTCAGAAAGTCGGGGTCCGCGCCGAACTCCTTGAAGGTGAGCCAGAGCGGATAACGCGGCAGGTTGCGGTCGAGCGCCAGTGAGAGTTCGATGATCAGGTGGTCGAATCGGCGGCGTTGCACGGGCTGGGGGCTCCGATGATGGGCGCGCGAGGTTGCGCTCCGATACACCGGGGTGTGGTCGCAGCCGTCCCGCTGTGTCATGGAAGTGGTGCTTTTTCCCTACTCGTGCAGCATTTTCGCGAGACGCCGGCGCGCGCGGAACGCGCGGCTCTTCACCGCGGCCGGGTGGACCCCGGTGCGGCCGCTGAACTCGGCGTAGCTACGGCCCTCGAGCACGCAGCTGCGCAGCACCTCGTGCTCTACCTGTGGAAGCCGGTTCATCGCATCGCGCAGTCGGTCGACTTGCTGCCGCCACTCGGCGAGTTCGGCCGGGCTGCGCGGAGTCGGCGTGTCCGCACGCGGCACTTCGCCGAGATCTTCGAGTGGCGACTCGCGCCTGCGGCTCTGCATGCGCCGCCACATCAGCGCCTCGTTGGTGACGATCCGGTGCAGCCAGGTCGACACGCGCGCCTGCCCGCGAAATTTCTCGCCGTACCGCAGCACTTTCTCGAATGCGTTCTGGAGCACGTCCTGCGCGGCGTCGGGGTCCTTCGTGACGCCGAGCGCCACGGCGGTCAGCCGTGGTTCGAGGCTCCGAATCAGCGCACCCATCCGTTCCGGGTCGCGCAGCGGCAGCCGGTACTCGGCTGCGAGGTGGGCGACGCCTGCGGATTCCGCGGGGCTGTTCATCGGGGACGCTTCCGGCATTTGGGCCTCAGTCGCTCATCGATGCGTTACGCTCGCGGCGCCGCCCGAGTTACGGTCCCATGTCGGTAACCATCGGGGACGTGCAGTCGTAACTCTCGAGGGCCCGGATGCACGAAGAGCGCGAAGTTCGCTGGCGTGCTGGGATGGTCGCCGCTCAGCAGGGCGATTCCGCGGCCTACGATGAGCTGCTGCACGAGCTGGTCCCATACGTACGCAGCCGTGTGCGGCCGCAGGTCTTCGATCCGAACGCTGTGGAGGACATCGTGCAGAATGTTTTCGTTTCGCTGCATCGGGCACGCCATACCTACCGGCCGGAGCGTGCGTTTCATCCGTGGATCAACGCGGTCACGCGGAACGCGGTAGTGGACTACATCCGCGATCGCCAACGTCGCGCGCCGCGAGAGATTTCACTCGAGGTCGATGGCGTTCCCGAGCCCGCGGTTGCAGCCGCCGCACCGCGCGAGCAGGTGCTGTCGGACGAAATGACTGCTGCACTCGAAGAGTTGCCGGACGGGCAGCGCCAGGCGGTGCTGCTGATCCACTTCGAAGGCCTTACGGTCGTGGAAGCGGCCGAGCGCGCGGGCATCTCGAAGGCCGCGCTCAAAGTCCGTGCCCACCGCGGCTATCGCGCCTTGCGGGCGTTGCTCGAGCAGGAGCCGACGTGACCCGCATATCGACCGAGCAATTCGTCGAGGATCTCGCACGAGACGTCGCGCCGGTGTCGCCGCTGCCGCGTCTGCGAACGGTGCTGCTCGCCGTGCTCGGAGCCTGGGCGATCACATTCGGCGCGATGCGGCTGCTCGGCTCGGGAGCCGCCGCTCCCGTGGGTGCGGTGCCGCACGGCGATCTCCGCTTCCTGATGATCGGCGTTGGGGCAGGCATCTTCGCGGTCGGGGCGATGCTGCGTGCCCTCGCGGGCGCGATTCCCGGCCGCGAGCCGGAAGCACGCGCCGGGGCGCGCGCGGCCGCGATCGGTGCGGTGGCGGTTTTGCTCGCCTGCGTCTGGGCGCTCGTCGGTGGCTTCGAGCGCGGCACCCTCGACCTCGGCGGGAGCCTGATGTGCATGGGGCACGCCGTGCTGCTCGCGTTGCTGCCGATGATCGGTGTGTCGCTGTTCCTGGTACGGGCCTATGCGCGCCAACCGCTGGTCGCCGCGATCTTCGCCGCGACGGGCACAGTGGCACTCGGCGTTCTGGCGGTACACCTGAGCTGCCACGCGGGCGGCTGGTTCCATATCCTGCTGGGGCACGCGTTCGCGCCGTTCGCGGTCGGCTGCGTGCTCGCGGTCCCGATCGCCTTCGCATTGCGCGCGCGGAGTCGGCGCGGCGTCGAGTAGCGGCCCGTTGTAGAACCCTTCGGTCGCCATGCGCGGCGCTGCGGCCCGCCGGAGAACGAACCCAAGCATCTCCCATTGCTCCAGCGTTGATCGAAGCGGTAGCTGAACTCCTGCAGTTCAGGCTCGAATCAGATCCCTTTCGGGACGGACATCCGCAGCCGGCCTGCGAGTGACGCGTGGGTTCCCGGCGGAGCTGAGATCGACCGTACAAGGGGAGAGATACCGGCCGGAAGAAGGCTTGGGAGGGGCGGGGGGACCATCGCCCAGGTCCGGAGAATCGAGAGCGCGACTCGAAGAGCAACGCATCCAGGACCGCCGGTACCGGCGGTCCATCTGTCTCGATCTGGGCGGGCCGGATTTCTACCCGTAGGCTCCCGAGCCGATCAACTTGAAAACATGCAACACCAATGAATCGCCTAAAGAACAGAGTATCAACTCGAATTTTCATTGCATGTATTTTGATTTTCGCTATGTTTTCGGTATGCGCTCACGAACACCCAATCAGCAGTCCTTCGACGACTATCGCATGCGCGGCGGCCGAGGTGGGCCGCGGGTGGGCGCGGGGCGCAAACTTTCAGGCCGGATCTGCGATCGAAAGAAGCGGCGCGAACGCTTTCATGGCAACAAGCCGGTGCACGTTACGCTGCGTTTCAGGGAGGGGCTACCGCGGCTGCGGAATCGGCGGCTCGTGACGGAGTTGCGGCGGAGCTTTCGAGAGGCTTGTGAGCGGCCCGATTTTCGTCTCGTCCATTACAGCGTTCAGCACAATCACGTTCACCTTTTGGTGGAGGCCGAGGACCAGGCGGCGCTGGGGCGCGGGATGAAGTCGATCGGGGCGCGGGTTTCGCGGGCCATCCAACGGGTCTTTGGCGTGACGGGACGCGTACTCGCGCAGCGGTATCACGCTCACGTGCTGCGCACTCCCCGCGAGGTGAGACGGGCGCTGCGGTACGTGCTGCTCAATGCGCGCAAGCACTGGCACGAACGGCGGGGGCCCGTGCCTCCGGCGCGGCTCGACGACGCCTCTTCGAGCCGCTGGTTCGACGGCTTCACGCGCGACCTCCCGGGCGCCCGAGCCGGGCCGCGGGAGGTCGCGCGGCCGAGGACGTGGCTTCTGGCGCGCGGCTGGCGTCGTCACGGACTGATCGATCCGGCTGCGATTCCGGGCACTCGCTGAGCCGGTGGCCGAGCCGTCCGAGGCGGGAGCGGTTTTGCAGCGCCGCCTCGCGCTCGCATCCGTGGCCGCTCGGGCGATTCCGGAGTTCGCTTCCGCTTCCGCGGGCGACGCCTCAGCTTCACCTGACACGTCAACGCCGCGTCCGCGGCGCATGGCCTGGGCGGAGCTGCTACGGCGCGTCTTCGCCGTTGACGTGCTCGCACGTCCCCGCTGCGGCGGACGCCGTGACATTCACGGGCGGTGCCGGCGCGAACAGCCCGTCGCTGCGCGGCCGGATCCTCGCCGGCCTGGACGGGCTCGGAATGTCGCTCGATCGGGCCGCGAACGACGCCTGCGGGGGAGTCGATGCGCGGATCTCTCCAGCAGACTCGAAGGTGTCGCTGTTCGGGATCCAACCCGACGAAGAGCTCGCGATCGCGCGCGAGGCGCTCGCCGCCGTCGTCGCAGCGCCGGGCTAGCGTGCTGCTCGTAATCGCGCCCGTTCGCCCAGTCTACGGCAATCCGGGAAGACGCTTCGCCGCTCACCCGTTCCACGCTCGATCGTCAAGGCTCGCGTCATCACGAGGAATCGGCCTTCTCGCACGATCTGCAGCTCGGGGTAGGCGAAATTCTCCTCGCCGGATCGCGCCAGTCCATCGCTCTCGAAGGCCCAGATCTCGATGCTGCATACCTGTACGATGCCGCCCGGGTGGCGCGTGTAGTGCCGTGCGCGCTGGGCGCTCACACCCCATTCGACCATGTCGGGGTCCTTTGCCGGATCGGTCGGAGCCTCGTCGACGACTTCCCAGCCGGTTCCGACTTCCAGAGCGCCAGGGAGGATTTGCTCCAGGGCAATGGGGGAGGTCGAGTGGCCGATTGCAGCCGGCAACCGTTCGGCTTCCGGGTCGAAGGCGGCCGGGATCTTCACGAGTCGGTCCTTCAGCTCCACCGGCTTCGCACTCGCGCAGAGTTCAGGGGAATCGACGAAGCGAAGCACACCGTCCCTGCCTTCGCAGCGATAGAACTCGGCCGCCGCGGGCTCGCTGACGAGAGCCGGGAGAATCGGCAGCAAGAGCGCGATCGAGAGGAATAGACGAGCACGGGTCACGTGTTCACTATCGGCGATCCCGTCTCCGGGCCTGACCGGCTGGCGATTCTCGAAGGGTTCCACCTCGACGTACAGGCCACGCTGGACGTCGGCGACAACGTCGGGCTCGGCAGCCTGCCGGCACCGTTACATCCACACGATCGATGGTGCCAAAAAGAAGGTTGGGGATCCGGTACGATCACACTGCGCGGTGGGGATGAATCAGCAACACTTCGGCCCCATGAATCGAATCAGACGTATCGGCATCACCAGAATCCGCGCTGTGATTCTATGCGGGCTCCTGACTGCGCCTCTTTCATGCGCAGGGCCGCTGGCTATTTCGTCGCAGGAACGTCTGCAGACGGGCGAAGAGACCTTCGTTTCCACCGCATTCTACGACCTTCGCATTTTGCGATATCGGAATCCGGATGCATCCGAAGTCCGGCCCGGTGGCGGAATGGCTCCGATCGCAGACCGATTCCTGTTGCTTCGGGGCGACGGGAATTTCTTCTCGATCCGATTGAACGGGGACCAGAAGCAGATGAGCTTCGAGCCGCTTCGGCTTCGGGCGCCCGTCAATACCGGCGAATTCGAGGAGGCGATCGAAGAGATCGGCCGCAACCAGGGCCGGCTCATCTCCAACACTCATAGATTTCGTGCCTCGGGGCTCCTCGTCATGGAACAAGGCGATCGGGCCAAAATCTTCGTCTTTCACGATTTTTGGAAGCGCGACGAGAAGTGTTTCGTTTCGCGGGTTTCCGTTCTGGAAGCAGACACCCGATCGATTCTCGCACCGGCTCTTCCAGGCGTGAGCACGGTGGCTCCAACCTGGTCGACCCTCTACGAGGCGAGTCCCTGTCTCTTCTTGCGAAAGGGCGGACGCCGGTTTGCGGGGATTGAAGATGGCGGGCGGATGGTTCTGCTCGATGACCACACGCTGCTCGTCACGCTGGGCGACATGAGTCGCCACGGCGCGGAAAAGGGGGCGAAGCTTGCCCAGGACCCGCTGGCTTCCTACGGAAAGACCGTTCGATTGGACCTCGCAACCGGTGCGAGCGAAATCTACAGCCTTGGCCATCGCAATCCTCAGGGACTCTACCGAGCGCCCGACGGAACCATCTGGTCGACCGAGCACGGCCCTCGAGGAGGTGACGAACTCAATCGAATCCTGCAGGGAGCCAACTACGGCTGGCCATGGGTGACGTACGGGACGGACTACAAGAGAAAGTACTGGCCGTACAGTCACGATCAGGGACAGCATGATGGCTACCAAGAACCCGTCCACGCATGGGTTCCATCAGTGGGAATTTCGAACTTGATCGGCGTGGAGGCAGATCACTTCGCGCTGTGGCGGGGCGACCTTCTCATCGCTTCCCTCAAGGCGACGACGATCTTTCGCACGCGAATCCGTGAAGGCCGCGCGGCCTATGTGGAGCCAATTTCGATCGGCCATCGGATCCGCGACATCGTTGAAATGGACGACGGTCGGATCCTGCTGTGGGCCGACCCCGATATCATTTCGATCGAGCGCGCCGAAGCCGAAGTGGTGGGAAGCGGAAGACGGGCCTTCAAGCAGCATTGTGGCGGATGTCACGAGCGCAAGGACGGAACGATCCACGGCGTCGGACCGGACCTGAGAGGCATCATGGGTCGCAACGCGGCCTCGGCGCCGGGCTTTGCCTATTCGCCGGCATTGAAGAATTCGAATTTTCGCTGGACCCCGGAAGCGCTGGACCGTTTCATCGCTACACCCCAACGGGTCGTTCCGGGCACCTCCATGAGCGCATCCGACCTCTCGAGCGCCGAGCTACGGGCCGCGATCATCCACTATCTCGAATAGACGAGAATCGTCCGCAGGGTGGGAGTCGGCCCAATGACCGAGTATGGGCGTATCAAGTCCTGGTACGGTCCGGGCAGCCCGCGCAGCATTGCCTTTGCGGCGCCGATCGAGTAGCCCTCCCAGCCGTGGACGACCTTCGCTTCGTACTGATCCGCCATGGCGAGACGCCCTGGAACGCCGCCGGCCGCTGGCAGGGGCACTCGGACCCGTCGCTCTCCGCGGTTGGCCGCGAGCAGGCGGCACGGCTTGCGGGTGAACTCACGGGCGAGCCGATCGACGCGATCATCGCGAGCGACCTGCGGCGCGCGTTCGAGACCGCGACGATTCTCGGCGACGCGATCGGTCTGCGGCCCGAGTGCGATGCGCGGCTGCGGGAACTCGACGTCGGACGCTGGGGCGGCGAGACGCGCGACCAGATCCGATTGCGCGAGCCCGAGGCGCTCGGGTACTTCGACACCGGCTCGCCCGACGCGCGCGCGGCCGAAGGCGAGACGCGTCGCGAGCTGGCTGCGCGTGTTCACGCGGCGGTTGCCGACATCGCCGCACGAACCTCGGTCGCGTGCATCGCGCTCGTGGTCCACTCCGGGGTGGTGCGCGCGTTGCTGCCGGGCACCCAACTCGAAAACGGCGAGTGGAAGATCGCGAATTTCAGCGAGATCGAGGCGAACGCTTCGAACCTAGACGAAGTACGCGGTGCTGGTCTGCTTTGATCTTCCGTGCGCTGGTCGGTTGCAGGGGCCGGGTGGGGCTCAAGTCTCTTCCGGTCAGGCTTCCAGTTGTTGGCGGGCTCTCGCACCGGCGCGCGCGGTCAGCCACGCCATCGCCCAGGGTGCGAAGCGCTTGAGGTAGTAGCCGCCCCAGGCCTCGACCGAGATTGGTGCGACTGCGCGATTCCGGCCGATCGCCTTGAGGATGTTCTCGGCGACGCGGTCCGGGCCATAGCCGCGGCGGCGATAGGTATCGATCATCTGTGTGCGGGCCTCGGGCCGATCGAGCGTCGCGCCGCGCAGGCGCGCGTTGCGCGTGATCGGGGTGTCGATGAGGCCCGGGCAGACGGCCGTCACGCCGATGCGGTGGCGCGCGAGCTCGTCGCGCAGCGCCTCCGACAGGCCGAGGACCGCGAACTTCGTGGTCGAGTAGGCGGCCAGCGCCTCACTCGCGAGGTAGCCCGCAGCCGACGACAGGTTCACCACGTGGCCGCCGCGCCCCGCGCTCGCCATCGCGGGCACGAAGCAGCGGCAGCCGTTCACGACACCCATCAAGTTGATGCCGACGATCCAGTCCCAGTCCTCGTCGCTGGTGTCGAGGAAGCCGCCGCCGATCGCGACGCCGGCGTTGTTCATCAGGATGTCGACCGCATCGGTGCGCGCGTGCACCTCGGCCGCAAACGCGCGCATCTCGTCGCGGTTGGCGACGTCGACGCGGGCACTGAACACATCCCGGCCGAGCTCCTGTGCGCTCTTCGATGTCTCGGCCAGGCCGGCCGCGTCGAGGTCGCACAGGAACAGGTCTGCACCGCGCCGCGCAAATGCCAGCGCGGTCGAACGGCCGATGCCGCTCGCGGCACCCGTTACGAGTGCGGTCTTTCCGGCCAGATTGCTCACATCCATGCTCATCCCTCCGAGAAGTCGCCGTGATCCGCCGCAGAGCCCGGCTCGGCCCCGAGCAGCACCCGGATGCCCTCGACGATGACCCAGACGTCGAAGACGAGGATGGTGCCCCCCATCGCGGCCAGCAGCCACTGGTCCGAGAAGTTGCGGAAATAGCCCGCGACCTCGCCCAGCATCGCGGTCACGGTGGCGCCGCCGACGAAGATCATCGGCAACAAGGTGTAGATGACCGGCCGCCCCAGGCGGCGCAGCCAGACCGACACCACCAGCAGCGTGACGCCCGCGACCAGCTGGTTGGTGGTGCCGAACAGCGGCCACAGGATCAGCCCGCCCTTGCCGCCCGCCTGGGTGAT
>JAFDEI010000325.1 GCA_019310425.1 Deltaproteobacteria bacterium
GCTGACCCCGACACCAGCGACCGACGGTGGATCACCCACGAATGAGTTGATGCGCCACATTCTATTCGCGCTGGTCGTCACACAGCACTTTGGAATCGCCCCGGAGCCCTTTCTGGCGGCGGCATTCGTCTTGAACGCGCTGTCGATGCAGGTTCCGTATCCACTGCGCTTCTCGATTCGGAGCCTCGCGACCTCGGCCACGGCAGTCGGGGGAGTGAATCTCGCGCTGGGAATCACCTGGTGGTTTCCCGTCACGGCCCCCGCAATCGCGGGCTGCTTCGTGGCAACCTACCTCTACTCGCTGATCGCGGGAGGTCTTGCTTGGAGTCGGGAGAGGTGAGGAATCTCCCAGCGGATGCAAACGGACAATACCAGAAATTGACATATCTCGTTATCTCTGGGACTCTGGAGTCATGAACATTTCACTGACAAGAGAGCTCGAGAAGCTGGTCCAGCGGAAGGTCGAGAGCGGTCGCTACACCTCTGCAAGCGAGGTCGTTCGCGCGGGACTCCGCCTGCTCGAGCAAGAAGACGAGCTTCGCGAAACCCGTCTTGCGGCGGTGCGCGCCGAGGTTCAAGCCGGTATCGACCAGGCAGAGCGAGGCGAACTGGTGGACGGGGAAGAAGCGATGGCTCGGGTGAAGAAGCGCGCTGCCGCAAAGAAGCGCAGCGCGAAGGGATGACCGCCGGCTATTCCCTTACTCCGCTCGCAGAAGGCGACCTCGACGATACCTGGGACTACGTCACTGGCCGCTTCGACATCGCCGATGGAGTGCTCGACTCGCTTCACAAGGCGATTGGCATTCTCGAGATCGTTCTCACAGTGCACCTCGTGCAAGCCATCCGGCTCCGCGGCCACAGTACCGGGCCACCAAGTCCCTTGGGCCGGTGTTTCGTCCGCTACTTGCGCTTTGCCGCCTCTTCGGCTCGCTGCTTGCATTTCTTGTACGTGACCGGATCCCACAGCCACCACGGCATCCAGCTCGGCTTCGAGAGTGACGCGCCGCAGTACACGTCGTCCAGATCGCCCAAGCTGTACTCGTTCGTCACTGCTCCCTTGAGCATCTGGCCGTAGCTGAGCAGGCCTCGTTTCGAAGCGATGACGGTCGCGGGCTGCACGCCGTCGCGATGGCCGATGCGGATGATCGCCTCGTCGTAGCCGGTCGGTGTCAACTCGTAGACGACCTGCCACGCGGTCTCGGCGATCAGATCGTCCATGGCGCGATCCGTCGAGGCGATTGCGTTCCAGTGGTCATCGGCGAGCCCCTTCTCGCGGACCACTTCCATCCGATGCAGAACGCGCTCGCCCTGGCGAATCTCGACCTGGATGCCCAGGCGGTCCTGCACGGGGCGAGGCGTGTTGGCTGCCCATTCCTCGAGCCCCTCGGTCGCGAACCGCTTCCGGAGCAGCAGGGAATCTACTTCGATCGCGAGGGACTGTACGCCACCCCACATCCCCGTCTCCGTGGCCCAGCCCTGGATCTTCTCGGCCAGCCGCTCGCCAACCTCGTACTCGGCGGCGATCGCCTCTTCCTCCTGACTGAGTCCCGTCGCGTAGCGGGTGTCGATCGACGAGATCGAGAAGTGCTCCACCGTAGGAGCTTGCGGGACCGCCTGGTGATCCACCGTGGTTCCGGTGCACGCGACCAGGGCCGAGCATGCGGCCGACCCGACCAAGGCAACCAACGCGCCCAGACGGGCGATCGACCCGGGATCTCTCATCATCGTCCTCTCGATTCTCTGCATGGTGATTCTACACTCGACAGCGTTGAATGGGGATCTGGCTCAGCCCCGACGATCAGCCGCTCACAGTGCGGGATCCTCGGCTTCGGTGATCGAAATCTCGAGCCGCTTCCGCTGCGCGCCTGCGCGCCGGCGTGCCCGTTCCCTCTCGCGCTCGATCTCCAGCCGGAGTTCGCGACGAACCTTCGCGTTGCGTTCTCGCTCGAGGCGAATGTTGACCTGCTTGAGCTGCGAGAGGCAAAGCTCGAACAGACGATTGCGTCGCTCGAAGAACCTCTGGGGGATCTCGGGATCCGGCGCCTCGCGCCGGAAGTGAATCCGGATGACCTGTGTCGCCTCGCTCCCCTCGCTCGCACGCGCCGTCACCGCGATCTCGTTCTCGCCCGGCTGCAGCTGCACCAGGCCCGCCCAGGCGCCATCGCTCTTCCTGAGCAGGTGGCGCGCCGCCTCCCCGGTCGTCCGGTGGCGCAGGCGAATTTCGCTGATGTCGGCGACGCTGATCTCCTCGACCGCGTGGGCGAGATCACCGGGGCGACGGATCGGCATGAATTGCCCCCCGGTCCGCCGCGCCAACTCGACCACGGCGAGCGGGCCCTCCAGGGCTTCCGCACCAATCGCAAAGGAGTGGATGCGGATGCCGGCACGCTGAGCGCGGTCCGCCGCGCGCAGGACCGATCGCACGTTGTCGGCTTCGAAGCCCGGCCCGTGCGGAAGCGTCGGCTGGCCGTCGGTGAAGAAGAACACGACCCTGGCGCGATCGGGATGCGGAGTCGAACGCGCGCCCGACAGCCCGGTGAGCTCGATCGTCGCCTGATCCACACCCGCGGCCATGTGGGTGCTGCCCAGGGGATCGCTGGCGAGCAGCTCGTCGAGCGCCGCGTCGATACGCTCGAATTCCGAGGTCAGCGGCTCGAGGGTGACGGCCGGGGGCTGCGGAGTGCGCCCGAAGGCGCCCCCGCCCGCCCCGGGTGGTTCCCCGGCGAACGCGATCAGACTGACGCGAGTGCTCCGCGGGTCGAGCCCGCGCACGATCTCCCGCGCCGCGGCGACTTCGGCGGCCAGAATCGAATCCCCGGGGTCCGTGTTGGCAGGGGCAAAGATCGAGCGCTTCGCATCCGTGTTGCGCTCTCCGATCACCCCGTTCCCGTTGATGTCCGAGCCGCTCGGATCCATCGTCGACCGCGACGTGTCGAGCACCATCGC
>JAFDEI010000326.1 GCA_019310425.1 Deltaproteobacteria bacterium
ATGGGCTTGCTCGGGCTCGAGCGTTGCCTGGCCTTTCGGACAGACCGGCGGCCCTCGCAGAGCGTGGCCATTGTGTTTGCGTTCACCGCAGCGATCTTGATTCGGTCACACGCGGTCATGCTGTTGCCGGTTGCAGCGGTCTTCCTGGTCGGCCGAGACCTGCGCGAAGGCCGCTGGCGTGAGTCACTGAGACTCGAATGGCTGTGGCCTTTGCCGGCCGCGGTCGTGCTGGTCGCCGCGATCGCGTGGGTCGTTCGCGACGCCGAGAGTGGCTCGATGAACTTCGTGACCAGTCTCGATTTCCTGAAGGTTCAGGCGATCCCGCGCCATCTGTCGGGCTTCTTCTTCCACTTCGTCCTCGCGTTGCCGTTTGCATTGGCGTGGTCGCTGATGCATTTCCGCCGATTCTCGTTCAAGGTCTTCCTGGCCGCCTATGTCTCGCTGGCGCTGATGTTGCCTTTGAGGAAGGTATGGGCTGTTCCGATCGCAGCGTTCGGCGCGACTGCCGTGATCGGCGCATTGCGCGACTGCTGGAACACGCGAGATCCGGACCGGCTCGCTCTCGGCCTGTGGCTGGTTGCGGCACTGCCCGTATCGATCTACGTGCATCTGCCCGCGAAGTACCTCGTGATCTCAGCTCCTGCTATCGCGCTGTTGTTGGTGCTCGATTCGCGCGCACTGGGTGCCGTCCGCCGTAGAGCCGTGCTCGGCGCCTTCATTGCCTTCGGCGCGACGCTCGGTCTGTTGATCCTCCAGGCGGACGCACGCCTCGCCGCGGTCGGCCGCGAAGCGGCAAACCGCCTGATCGCGCCTCGAACCGAAGCAGGGAAGCAGGTGTGGTACGCGGGCAGCTGGGGCTTCCACTGGTACGCCGAAGCAGCCGGGGCCGATGCCCTCGGAGTCGATCCCGAGGCGCCGGTTCCGGGCGACTTCATCGTCTACAGCAGCTTCCGGTCGGGTGCCCTCGGCGAGGACTATGTCGGCCAGCTCGTCGACAGGGTCGTCGACGAGGGACCGGCCGGCCGCGTGATGGACGGTAACTCCGGCGCCGGTTTCTACTCCGACAGCTACGGATATCTGCCGTGGTCCTTTGCGGATAGCAAGGTCGACCAGTACGAAATCTGGCGTGTGATGAAATTGCGTTCCGCTGGTGCGCGGAAGAACCGAGAGGAGCCATCGACTCGATGATCGACCACCGCGCATCGATGATTGCGATTTTCGCGGTCTCTTTCGGCCTGCTCGTCGAAGAGATCATGCTGAGCGCCATCTTCCACGTGCTGCTCGGGGCGGGCACGACCGTGGCGGCGATTGCGATCGCGCTGGTTGGACTGTCGGCGAGCGGCCTCTTCGTCTACGTGGTTCCCGCTCTGCAGCGGCCCGATGATCCGAAACGGCTCCTCGGTACGCTGCTCTTCTGGTTCGCGGTCTCGGTCATGGCGAGTGCCTATCTGATCATGGCCGTTCCGATCAGCCACGGAGACCTGATCTATCACCGCAACGACATGACGGTTCAGCTCTGGCGGTTGGTCGTCTACCACGTGACCGTCGCGCCATTCTTCATCGGCGGGCTCGTCATCGCGATGCTGTTTCGCCGCGACCCGGATCGCATCAGCGCTCTCTATTTTTCTGACCTGTTGGGTGCCGCGCTCGGCTGCGTGCTGAGCCCGGTGCTTCTAAAGGCCTTCGGAGCCCCCGCCGCGATCATCGCCGCTGCGGTTCCTGCAGGGGCAATCGCCGTGGTTTACGCGTTGCGAGGCGGCGGAAAGCTACGAATGATCGTGTGGCTACCGATGGCTCTCCTCATCGCCGCGCCGATCTGGCCCGGGCTGCTCTCGTTTCGGACGATCAGCACGATGGGAGAGGTGAGGGACGCACAATACAGAAGCTTCCCGATCGAGAGTTCGGACATCGACTACGAGCGATGGGCACTCGACGCTTGGACGATCATTCGAAACGAGCGGATTCCGCAGCAGTGGGAGTCCTTCGACGGTTGGGGACTGAGCGACCGCTACCAGGGACCGATTCCGGAGTTCCGTCTCGTCAATTACAATGCCCGCTTCAGCACCTACGTGACTGCGCCGGGCGACGACCCGGCCGCGCTGGCGCGCTGGATCGACGCAGACCTGAGTTCGCTTCATCACCTGATCGGACGGCGCTTCGACGAAGTGTTGAATATCGGCGCCGGTGGCGGTCGAGAAGTCCTGGCGGCGTTGCAACACGGGGCGGAACGAGTCGTAGCGGTCGACGTCAGCGAAGTCGTCGTCGATGACCTGATGAAGAGGGAACTCCTAGAGTTCAGCGGGCACCTCTACGAGAATCCTCGAGTGGAGGCCATCGCCGACGAAGGCCGCACGTTCGCGGAACGATCGACGGACGCCTTCGACCTCATCGAGTTCAGCATCGTCGGCGGCATGAATCTCGAAAAGATGGACCTCGTTCGCGTCGACGATCTGTTTACAATCGAGGCACTTCGGACTTATCTCGGCCGTCTACGCAAGAACGGCGTCTTTTCGTACGGCATGTATACGACGCGTTCGGATCTGGTTGCGAAGCTCGTTTCGACGGAAGGGCCTCCGTCTCAGCCCTACATCCCGGCGTTGCGAACACTGACCGGACTCCGGCTCGCGTTCGAGGAAGCTCGGCCGGGGCGCGTGTTCTCGGAGCATGTGCTGATCGCTGCACTGCCCGGTCGTGTCGACCCCCGCTACGACCTCGTCCACATCATCGCAAGCCTCGAGCCATTCCCTGAAGCCGAGCGCGTTCGCTTCCTCGAGCGTTGTCGCGCGCTCGATTTCGCAGTCCTGTATGCGCCTTCACGCGGCGGCACGGCGGCTGATTCGAGCGAAACGCCCGAGTACGACCTCTACCGTGAGATCGTCGAGACGGACGATCTCGAGTCCCTCGCCGAGTCACTTCCGATGAACATCTGGCCG